>CALIHW010000167.1 GCA_938020525.1 uncultured Granulosicoccaceae bacterium
GCACGCCTTCTTCCAAGGACTTTCACTTTTCCGTGCACCAGTTTACCTGATTTTCTCCATTTTCCCTTGTTTTATAGGATTAAATGTTATTCAGCAGACTCTAATTAGATCCACCAGCGATGCAAGCTTTTCAATTCCAGGGCGTATTTTTTCAACCGGTATAGACGAAAAGCCTATTCGCAGATAGGCTTTATCCGAACTTGGTGTCATAAAATAAGGATTACCAGAGACCGCTAGTATGCTGTTTCTGCTCGCCTCTTCCTGTACAGCATCTGCATCAATACCCACGGGCAGCTTTACCCAGAAAGCACTCCCACCAAAGGCAGGGGCACTGCTAGAATCAGGCATAAACTCATCGAGCGCTTCGTCAAGAGCTTGCCAACGAAGCTTGTAACTCGCAGATATTCTATGTACCAGAGAATCATGGTGACCCAACGCCAGAAAGTGCGCTACAGCATTCTGATTATTGGTAGGTGGGTGTCTAAGCATTAGTCTGCGCAAGGCACGCGCTTCATCAATCAACTGCGTCGGGCCAACCATATAACCAAGTCGCAACCCGGGCGCCAGCGTTTTTGACAAACTACCCACATAGATAACACGATCATTGCCATCGAGACTTTTAAGCGCAGGAGTGGGTGCACCGGCAAAGTTCAGCTCGCTCTCATAATCATCTTCAATAATAAGTATGTCGTGGTCTGAAGCACGCTTTAACAACTCATGGCGCCGCTCAAGAGACATGGTTGCCGTCGTTGGTGACTGATGACTAGGTGTGCAAAAAACCACATCGCATTCGTTTAATCGGTCATCAACAACAAGGCCTTGCTCGTCAATCTCCAGCGGTACGATATTGCAATTTCTAAGCTTGAAGATATTGCGTGCATCGGGGTAACCCGGGTCTTCAAAGCCGACCGTATCGCCTTCGTTGATCAATAAACGGGCAAGCAGATAAAGCGCATTCTGTGCACCCATAGTTACCAAAATTTGATCGGTTGAAACCCATAATCCTCTTGGCGGGAGAACGCGGTTTTGAATTTGTTCAAGCAGTAAGGGATCGTCATTGTCTACGGAGTCCGGCATCCACTCAGTAATTGCCTGTACCGCAAGCGACTGTCGACAACACTCACGCCACTCATTTATCGGGAACAAGGCCGGGTCTGTCTGACCGGCGGTGAACGGGTATTCGTAATCGCGCCATCGACCCAGCAGCGGGTCAAGGTTGCGTTGCGCAGACGGACGGGTTAAAAATCGCTTATCCCAGTTGGGTGACTCGGCATTACTGGCAACCGGTTGCGGCGCTCGCGCGAGACGGCTGTTCACTAGCTCTGAATTAACAAAATAGCCACGCCGCTCTTCAGCAAGCAGATAGCCTTCATCCATCAGGTGTTGATAAGCATGCACTACCGTATTGCGCGCCACCCCCAACTGGCGAGCAAGCTCTCGTGAAGAGGGCAACGGCCGGTGATGCGGTATATGCCCGTCAAGAATAGCCGTCACCAAAGCACGCCTGAGCTGACTTTGCAGACTATCTCCCCGATCACTGGACAGCCGGATGAGCTGTCGCCACATCGGTTGACTGTTCTTATGCTTGCGTTCTGGTTCAGACGCCATTGGCTCTCACTGCAATTGAATTCAAAAACGGTTTAGCTGATGCTGCCGCCTGTTACGTCTATATAGCCAAAATGTGCTGGCAGATGTAAAAATATGGACACTTGAGATATCACGGCCCAGTGTAGTCGACACGTTCATCTCAGTAAACATCAAGAAACAAAGAGAGCAATATTGTATGTCTGCAGACCAAATGCCCAGGATCATTGCCCACCGAGGTGCGAGCGGAAATGCCCCCGAAAACACCCTGGCTGCAATTCAGATGGCAGTGGATCACGGTGCTAAGTGGATCGAGATTGATGTAAATATTTCAAGTGACGGTGTGCCGGTGCTGTTTCACGACGACGGACTGAACCGCTGCAGTAACGGCAGCGGCCTGGTTATCGAACACAATCTGAAAAAATTAAAAATGCTGGACGCCGGTAGCTGGTTTGGCGACGGGTTCAAAGGTGAAAGCATCCCAACTCTGGATGAATGCCTGCAGTTAGCCACCAAGCTTAACCTGGGCATTAATCTGGAAATCAAACCCTGTAGTGGCTGGGAACTCCCCACCACCGATGCGATAGCCGACCTGCTACTAAAAAAGTCTGACCTGCCACCGATTGTCGTCTCAAGCTTTAGCCATGTTGCAATGCAACAGGCAGCATTGCGCTTGCCGGAAATACCTCGATCCTGTTTGTACCTGGTAGCACCTCCAGACTGGCAGGCACTCACAAGCGAAGTGGGCGCAAACAATATTCACCTGCATGCAAACACACTACTCAACAAACAAAAAATAGATTCATATAAAGCGCAGGGGCTGGGTGTCTACTGCTACACAGTGAATACTGCAGACGAAGCAAAGGAGCTCTTTGCCATCGGGGTGGATGGAGTGTTTACTAACTATCCAAAGGATCTTCTGGAAGCAAGTATGTCGTGACCCGGTCATTATCTGGTTAGCCTTTATCTGGTTAGCCCTTATCAGGCCAGGCATTTATCCAGTTAGCTTTACTGGCCAACCTTTATATTGAAGCAAGCCACAACAACACAGAAGGCCAGTTTTTATCCCAGCAACACAGATGTGAGTTTTGCGGGATCTCCCAATGTTTTGCACCAAGCTGACGTGCAACCCACTGTTGCACCAGGGACGTTGGCATATTTTTATCGCGCCCTCCTGTCAAATGTAATTGCCTGATACTCGACGGCAAGGGATCACGCTTAGCGGGATTTAATGAACCCACCAGCCTTGTGTATCCATGATGCTTCGTCCAGGCATCAGTATCGACAATAGCGGCAATGGTAACAATCGCGGTGACCGCGGGCACTTGCTCTGCAATGAGCAATGCCAGTGCACCACCACCACTGTGACCAATAAGAACAACCTTTCGGTACTGGCTGGCTTCTGCCTTTATAACAGCGGCCATGCTATTAACAACTTGCGGGGAGTAGCGTTCGTAGGTCCAATGGTCTGCATCGCAACCTTCATCAAGCTCAAGACCAAGGTAGCAGGGCCTGCCGACATACAGCACGTTGCCCAGGTCACTTTCCATGAGGCTCAGCATCAACGACCGGTTGGGCGTGGGATCCGCTTTGACAAAACGGTTCCACTGCCAGTTCACCCCATCACCCTCGATGTATATGTGCAGAGTATCTTTATCCGCAACACTGTCCCGGGCTTTAGATGCATAGAGCACGTGACGGAATTTGCCGCCCGTAACCGTTGACCGGAGGAATCCGGATTCTGCTGCCTGTTGATCCAGCTGTTGATACGCCGGTGTTGCGCAGGAAGCCATAAGTCCGGCACAAGCGCACAGCAGTCCGCTTGCCAGAAGGCGAAAAAAATTCTGTTTGTAAATCCGGCCTATCAAGAATTCAGTTCAGAGACAGTTCAGGGTAACTGCAAATTGTAGTCGCTACTCTGCAATTACACGATGCCGTATTAGCAATCTACCTTGCAAGCCGCGGATTAACTCCTATCTTTATCTAAGTAAAGTGACTGATGGTCACCCTGATTACCAATTTGACCATCGAATCGGCCATCGAGTTTGGTCTTTAAAATAACCACCAGCAGAATATCCCCAATGAAAAAAGAACAATTGGCAATAAGAGAGCAAGCCTTGCTAACTGCAGCACTGAACTGCTTCGCTACAGAAAGGTGCGAAGATGTCACCGTTGCCCGCATTGCAAAACTAGCTGGTGTTGCGAAAGGCACTGTGTACCTTCACTTTACCAGCAAAGATGAAATCTGCGCCCGCTTGTCACAAGACTTCTACGATAAGCTTGCTCAGAAATACACGGAAATCACGGGCAACGGGTTCACTCGACTGCAAAAGATTATCGAGACCTCTTTCAGCCACTACCTCGAATTTAGACAATACCGGCACATTGTTCAGTACTGCTACCGCGAACACTTTCTGCAAAGCCTGAACCCTGAAATCGCAAAATCACTGGAGAACATTGGTAGTGTAAGGCGACAGCACATTGCAAAAGCATTGGAGCTGGGTTCTGTTGATAAATCCCTGGCAAACAACGCCAGAGCGAATTTAACCGGTATCTGCAGCACACTGGATGGTGCGCTACTAAATTTCAGCACGTATAGAAACCCGTTGCAAAACAATCCGGAACAATACGACCCGGGACAAAACAGTCAAAATGAATTCATTGATTTAGTAACACACTATATAATGATCAGTGTCGGGCAAAATAAAACAACATCACCCGTTAGCAACACGCAGGCACACTCCCCCGAGCTTACATCGGAAGTATAAATAATAATGGGTAGATCTTTAATAATCGCATTCGTCGCAGTGATAGCGCTGGTACTTTGGATGCTCAGTGGACCAATGGGTATCGGCAAAGACGACGCTTCCTCTGCCAGTAACTCCACTGCCAACACCTCAGAGAACACCGAGGTGGCACAAGACGGAGCACCAAACGGGCGCGAAAAGGAAGTACCTAAGATGAAGGTACAGACCCTTCAACTTAGCGCTAAAAGCATTGACCGGGAGATAGTAGTTCAGGGACAACTTGAACCGGCAAAGGTCATGTCACTGCGAGCGGAGACCTCAGGCACTGTGCAAACACTGTCATTTAATAAGGGCGAGCGTATTAGGCGCGGACAAACTCTGGCTCGATTATCAGAAGGCAATCGGCTGGCAGATCTGGCTGTGGCGAAAGCGAATTACGCACAATCAGACAACGAATATCAGGCCGCCAACAAGTTATCACGCCAGGGATTGCAATCAACGCTAAGTATGGAAGCCGCCAGCGCACAACGCGAAGCAGCTCGTGCTCAGGTACAGGCTGCAGAGCTTGAGCTTAGCTACGTTAGTATCAACTCACCAATAGATGCGTTACTTGAAAATATCGCTGTCGAAGAAGGCGACTACATAGAGCGTGGCGCACAGATAGCAACACTGGTTGATAACAGTTCCCTACTGGTTACCGGCCGTGTTTCTCAACAACACATCAGAGACATTAAGAACGGCCAGGCAGCAATTGCAAACCTCGTAACCGGTGAAACGCTACAGGGCAGCGTTACCTTCATCTCATCAATGGCGGATAACACAACTCGCAGCTTTGAAGTTGAGATACTGATAGATCAGCCACCACAGTCGATCGTGACAGGCATCAGTGCCGAAATTATCATTCCGGTAGAAACTTTAATGGCGCACAAAGTATCACCGGCGGTACTCGCACTCGGAGATGATGGTAGCCTCGGCGTTAAGGCACTGGGTGAAGAAAATAAAGTGGTATTTCATGAGATTGAGGTAGTTAAAACTGAAAGCAACGGCGCCTGGGTTACGGGGCTGCCGAATGAAGTCACGCTAATCACGCTTGGTCAAGGGTTTGTAAACCCGGGTGAGGTAGTCGAACCCGTTGCCGACACCAATCCAGCAGACACTAATCAGTCAGATACCAGTGACTCATGAACGCGATCATTGAAGCTGCATTCAACCGAAACCGCGCCGTACTACTGCTGCTGATCTTTTTTATTTTCAGCGGCATTCTTGCCTATAGAGCAATACCCAAAGAAGCAGAACCGGATGTGGCGATTCCGATTATCTATGTGTCGATGAGTTACGAGGGTATTTCACCCGAAGACAGCGAACGCTTACTGCTTCGACCCATGGAAGGGGAACTGCAAAACATCCCTGGCGTTAAGAAAATAACCAGCACCGGATCTGAAAGTCATGGGTCTGTGCTACTCGAGTTCGATGCTGGCTTTGATCCGGGCACCGCCCTTGCTGATGTTCGCGAGAAGGTCGACATCGCTAAATCCAAGTTACCGAGCGGTACTGATGAGCCAACGGTAAATGAAATAAACGTAGCACTGTTTCCGGTAATTACCGTCTCCCTGGCGGGCCCAATACCCGAACGCAGCCTGTTAAGAATCGCTAAAGATTTAAAAGAAAAAATAGAAACGCAGGCGGGGGTACTTGAAGTCACTATTGGTGGTGAACGCGAAGAAGTGCTGGAGGTGCTTGTTGACCCGGTTGTCATGGAAACCTACAACATAAGCTTCGATGAGCTTTTCGGTCTGATCCAGAACAATAACCTGCTCGTTGCAGCGGGTGCGATAGATACCGGTGCCGGGCGAATGGTTTTAAAGGTGCCGGGAGTGGTTGAGGATATTCGCGACATTCTCGCAATGCCGGTTAAAGTCGAAGGCGATACCGTTATAACCTTTGACGATGTTGCGACTATTAATCGTACTTTTAAGGATCCAAACGGCTATGCTCGCGTCAATGGCCAGCCTGCGCTTGCACTTGAAATCTCCAAACGCATCGGTGCGAATATTATCGAGACCAATCAGGCCATACGTGATCTGGTTGCAGAACAACAAAAGCTTTGGCCCGCTTCTGTTGAAGTTTTGTTTCAACAAGATAAATCAAAACAGATTGTCACCATGCTGAGTGACTTACAGAACAATATTCTCTCTGGTGTTGTACTGGTTATGATCGTGATTGTTGCAGCACTCGGGCTACGTGGTGCATTGCTTGTTGGACTGGCAATACCCGGGTCATTTTTGATTGGCATTCTGGTGCTACACAGTGTCGGGTTTACGATGAACATTGTTGTTCTGTTTAGCCTGATACTGGTGGTAGGTATGTTGGTAGATGGCGCAATTGTCGTGATCGAACTTGCCGATAGAAATATTAAACAAGGACTCAGCCGCCGTGATGCCTACAAGGCAGCGGCACAAAGAATGAGCTGGCCGGTTACCGCATCAACCGCGACAACACTTGCTGTGTTTTTTCCAGTGGTCTTCTGGCCAGGGCTGGTTGGTCAGTTTATGAAGTATCTGCCAATGACGGTAATTATCTGTCTGACCGCATCTTTGTTTATGGCCCTCATTTTCATACCGGTTCTTGGTGGCAGCTTTGGTGGTTCTAAAGCAAGCAAATCTTTTGAACCAAAACAACCAGGAGGACAAGCAGATGGACTACGAGCAGAGCAGCAGAAACTTGGCCCGATAACCAAAGCGTATGCAAAACTATTATCCGGCTTACTCAAGCGCCCTGCCCTGACTCTATTGGCAGCCATTGTCGCGCTGGTAGGCTCATACCTGTTGTATAGCGTTATGGGACGCGGTGTGGTGTTCTTCCCAAAGACTGAGCCTGACAATGTGCAGGTTCAAATTCACGCCCGTGGCGATCTTTCAATGCAGGAGAAAGATCGAATCGTCAGGCGAGTGGAAGAACGACTCTACGACATGGACGAACTTAGCTCGGTATACGCCAAGTCTATGGGCTCATCTGTGAACGAGCCGGGCATGTCCGCAGATGTGATTGGCGTTATTCAGATAGAACTGAACGAATGGAACACCAGACGTAAAGCGCGGGTCATACTGGACGATATGGCGGATCGCACCGCTGATATTCCAGGTGTAATACTCGAGTTTGCAGAGCAAGAGGGCGGACCCGCTTCCGGCAAACCAATCAACATGGAAGTCACTTCGCTTCGGCCTGAAAAACTTGCCGATGCTACAGACTACATTGAAGGACTAATGAAAGACCTTGGTGGTTTCGTTGACATTGAAAATAATCTGCCACTACCGGGCATTGAATGGCGCTTGAACGTTGATCGCGAACAGGCAGCCCGCTATGGCGCTAACGTCGCATTGCTTGGCAATGCAATACAAATGATTACCAATGGCATTAGAGTAGCGGATTACCGACCTGATGACTCCGATGAAGAGCTGGATATCCGCGTTCGTTATCCACTGGCAGAACGCAAGCTCGATCAGCTGGACCAACTGCGCGTGCCAACCAACAATGGCATGGTGCCGATCTCAAACTTTGTCACTTTGGAGCCCGCCCCTAAAACCGGCATTGTTAATCGGGTGAATACGCAAAGAGCAGTTACCGTACAGGCAAATGTTGCAGAGGGCGCTAACCCGACAGAAAAACTAAAAGAGCTGACTGAAGCACTGGCGAACGGCAAAATTGATCCGGACATATCCGTTGAATTCACCGGAGAAAATGAAGATCAGGCAGAGACTATGGTGTTTTTAATGTCTGCGTTCGGTACCGCTATCTTCCTGATGGCATTGTTCCTTATTATCCAGTTCAACAGTTTATATCAGGCTATGGTGGTGCTGAGCGCTATCGTGTTTTCTACATCCGGAGTCTTACTCGGGTTAATAATCACCAAACAGTCTTTTGGTATTGTGATGGTTGGCCTCGGCATCATTGCGCTGGCTGGTATCGTTGTGAACAACAATATCGTGCTAATAGATACCTACAACCGGTTTAAAAAAGAAGGCAATGCCCCAAGGATCGCAGCATTGCAAACAGGGGT
Organism: uncultured Granulosicoccaceae bacterium; assembly: GCA_938020525.1. Taxonomy (GTDB): domain Bacteria; phylum Pseudomonadota; class Gammaproteobacteria; order Granulosicoccales; family Granulosicoccaceae. Next base: position 8,389 of record CALIHW010000167.1, read on the forward strand.
ATTGAGATTACGGCCAGTGTTTCTCACCGCTATCACGACGATTCTTGGCTTAATGCCAATGGTGTTGTCTTTAAATATAGATTTGTTCAGACGCATAATAGAAGTGGGATCACCATCTACGATGTGGTGGACACAGTTGGCGAGTGCCATTGCCGGAGGTTTAGCATTCGCTACCGTTCTGACCCTGGTGCTAACACCTTGTTTACTGGTTCTGGGAGATACGCTCTTCAAACGCAAACCACCGAAGGAATCTGCGCAGAACACAATTACACAACCAGACATGCAACGAGTCGCACCCCGAGCCACACAAGCAGGCACGGCATAACAAACACAGGTTGTTTCTGCAGCAAACTTCGCAGTAGAGAGGCAAATGGGGAGTTAAAAAACCTGGGGCGGGCAGATTTAAATTCTGCACCCCGCCCCAGGAAGCTGGAGGAATTTCTTACTGCACCATCACCATCGCTGGCACCGGCGCTAAACTTCAAAAAAGTACATCGTAAAAATCGAGGCAGCTGCAGAGGTCAGCAGAGTAGAATAGCTGGAGGAGTCTATTCGAAACCCTTTTTGTACCGACCCTGCGGTCTGCAATGCTTGAAACGATGTTGGAGGAGGTACAGCGCTTCAGGCACACTTGCTATTCTATTGATTTGCGCAATTCTGACAATCCGGTTACGGTACTATCAATTGTGAAATGTTTTCACAGATTGGGCGAATACTAGATGCAGGATCGATACAACGAAATGGCAGTTTTTTGCCAGGTTGCAAATCTCGGCAGTTTTTCCGCCGCAGCCCGGGAGCTGGATCTCACTCCGTCTGCGGTGAGTAAGCTGATCTCAAGGCTCGAAGATCGCCTTGCAGTGCGGTTGTTCCAACGCACGACCCGGCGACTCAACCTGACGGACGAAGGCACCATGTTCTTCGAACGCAGTCGCGACATACTGCTTGAGATTGAAGACGCAGAAACACAGGTGGCAGCGTTACAAAGCAGCGTCACAGGCACGTTGGACATCTCTGCAATATCTGCCTTTGCACGCACGCAACTTTGCCAGATCATGCCCAGGTTCATGGCGCAACATCCCGAGTTGAGAGTTGAGCTTTCTCTAACCGAACGACAAGTCGACCTGATAAATGAAAAACTGGATCTCGCCATTCTGATTAGCGAAGAGGTCATTGATCAGTCTTTGATCAGTCGCAAGCTCGCGACTAACAGACGGGTGATTTGCGCCTCACCGGAATATATAGAACGACACGGGAAACCAGAAGTACCCGCAGATCTTTTAAATCACAACTGCCTTACCCATTCTTCGATACATCACTTCAATGATTGGCAGTTCCGTGAAGACGGAGAAATCAAAACCTACAGCATCACTGGAAACTTCCGCACAAACAGCGCATCAGCATTGCACGAAGCGGTAAAAGCTGGCATCGGAATTGCTCGACTAGCTACATTCGTGACACAGCCGTCGCTGGCGTCGGGAGAACTGGTCCCACTGTTATCCGAACATACACACGATACATCGAACATTCTTGCAGTATATCCCCATAGAAAACATCTAAGTACGCGGGTGAGAGCTTTTATTGACTTCCTTATTGACGAGTTCACACCCATTCCACCGTGGGATCAGATGTAATAATTTCATCCTTGCAGGGTGGTATAGTCCGTTTATGACGAAAACGTAAGCCAGTCGATATCTGGCATGAATGTTTTCTCAGATACTGACGATAACCTACCAACTACAAAAATACCGGCGATCTAATGCACACTGCACACCCTGCTCGCGCTGCCATACCTACTGATGGGCCTACTGACGGGCCTACTGGGCCTACTGCCAGGCCCACGGCAAAATTGCAGGCCCTGGCACTTCTCTTCGGCATTACGCTTGCGAATGGTGCTATAGCTGAAAACTGTGGTCGTGTTAGCGCGTACTGGAATACAAATATGCAAGATCTGGTGGCGAACATCAGCGACTGCGACCAAAGCGCATGGCAAAAGTGCAGCCAGGCAGCGGCCATCCACTACGATCTCAGATTTGGATCTCTCGGCCAGCGCGCTGAAAGTTGCGGCTGGTCAACTGCTTCTGTCCCGGGGCGCGACTACACAGCACCACAAGCCACTGACACACAGCATTGCCTGAGCGCACGCGACGATCTCAAAGATGTTTTTGAAACCCGCGCACTGGCACGCCTCGCTTGCGCTGCCGCCCGCGAAGGTGGTGACGATCAGGAATGGCTGGACTCACAATGTAAACTGTACCGTTCTCAGATGAGCAACTACCACTTGTCATTCAGAACAGTGGCACAACACTGCGAGATCGACTACGAGCAGCTGGTAGCAACACTCGACCGAAGAAGCTAGCATCCCCGGTAGAGCAGTCCAGGGCGACTCGCACTTTACGGAAGCAGGAAGTTACATAGCCAACACGGATATCCTAGTCTTCTGGGCCCTCGCCAACTTTCAGCACCCCGCGAGCAGCGGACTTCTGCCGATCAAACTCTGCACGCCTGAGGGCGATTTCTTCATCACTTAGCTGCGCCACATTGCTATAACTTAGCTTCCACGAATGATCAGAGTTGAATTGCTGGGGTGACTGCACCGTAGTCCTCGGTGCAACTGCACTTTCAAGCAACGCCAGAGCCATATGCAGCGTCTCACGTTGCGAACTCTCGTCGTCTGGCTTACCTGCCGCGTTCCCCAGTGGGAAGTCACTGAATAACATTCGCGGCACTCCTACGTACTCAACAATATCTTTTGCACACGCCATAATTACAGTGGCTATCCCAGCCGCTTCAACATGCCTGGCAGCAAGACTGACCGACTGATGACATACCGGGCAGTTAGGCACAAACACTGCCGCATCTACTCCATCACGCTCAAGACGCTGCAGCAATTTAGGACAATCAGACTCTATCGTTATGCGCTGGCTACGGTTGGTTGGCAAGCCAAACCCAGCCCCGGAAAGCTCACCAATGATGCCCTCGCGCTCTACAGATTTTAACTGGGCAACAGGTAAGTAGGTATTGCTGTCTTTGGCGTGAGTATGATCACGATCATAGGCAATGTGCGAGATTCTCAGATCAGGCGAATCGTGTACATCGAACTCGTAAACCGAATAGAACTTTGCCGCACCGTTGTACGGAGCACCCGGCCCCTGATCGCCGGCATCAGGTTTAATAAGAGCTGCCGTAGTTACTAACGCGACCCTACACTCTGACAGTGGTTTGGTTAACGAGGCAAACGGTACATCACCATAGTGCGCCCACTGGTAAGGATGCTCATAACCGAGCGCCAGATAGTACTCACGAATTCTCCTACGATAAGCAATGGGTTCATCATCAACGGGTAACAGACGCGTCTTTGCATTGATATCCGACATGCCTAACCCAGTATTCTCGCAGCCATAATTTCTTCAAAACCAGTTTCTGTTAAATCCGCTGACAGCTTGCGCAACAGGTCAGCCTCGCCTTCACGTTGTAACGCATCAGCAAGCATCAGTAAAAACACTTCCCGCTGTGCATGACTACCCCCCATTTGCACAAGCCGATACCTTACCGGCATCAGTGTATTAATGACTGTTCGATAATCCTGATTGCGATGTGATACCGCGGCAATCGCTGAAGGTAGCGCAGCATTGCCGAATCCCGCTGCCATGCTGCTACCCGATGCGGCAGCACGAGATAATTGATCAATTAAACTTTGAGCCTGATCAAAACGCTGATCAGCCGCAAGTACCGCAGCATAATGGGCACAACTGAATGCATTGCTGTCATCGTTGATACGCTCGACACAAATATCTGCAAGCGCAGACCAGCGAGCCCCCACATCTACATTAAGAAGCTCCAGCCTTAAAAGCAGCGACGTTGCATTTTGCAAATCCAGATACAAATCAGGTAATGCCGCAACCATCTCTAACTCAAAGTTACGCAAGTAGTCATCATAGACAGACAAGGCAGCATCATATTCACCACGCAACAAGTGAAACAGTGCTCTATGCCACCACAAATGCAAAACCATCTGACCCAGACCTTGCCAGTGCCCATTGGCATGTAAACCATCAAGCCACTCCGCACCCTCTTTACTACGACCCTGCATATACAAAACATGTGTTACTGCATGCGTACCCCAGACGTCTGCCGGATTTATCTCAACCGATTCACGGCCATACCTTTCAGCATCGATATAATTGCCGGTTTCCTCCAGATCGAAAGCTCTGATTGCCAGAAAATCACTGTAGTATTTACAACTGTTACTCCAGTGTTTCTCAACCGACGATGACAAGGATGCAGACCACTGCATCTCGCCCAACCAGAACAACTCTGACTGACAAAACTTAAGCGCAGTAATATCCAGTGGATCATCAACTAACTGTTGCTCCAGATGAAACACCATTGCCGCAGCGTCTCCGTTGCTTGCTGCGGTAAGCGCATTGCAATAGTGCCTTGCCCTGACATCATCATCCTGCAGATAGTTTGTACTGTTGGCAACGCATTCATGAACAACATTGCGGTTACGCTGGTGACGTTCTCCGTAGTAATACAATCCTCGGATTGCATGTGCCAGCGAATGTTCTGCATCAACATCCAGAGCCTGCTGCAAAAGCGCCATTGAATCACGCCTTGATCGCAGAGAACTCTCGCGTGACTGATCCAGCAATTCATCGGCAATAGATGTCATGGCACTCGCTCACATGAAAAATCATCAGCCTGAAGGGTACTCCCATAACCCCTCTTTTGTACACGGTCATCAAACAGGCGTGCCAACAAAAGAGCTGAATAATTACAAACAGTTCAACTTAGCATTTGAGATTCTATGGTAGTTTTATTGCATGTCTGCGACTCCGCAATCTCTGTATCATCAGCGGTTGCGGGATCAAAAAAGCCGACCGCGGGCCACAGGTTATAAAATGCAATTCATCTCGCGGATCGACCGTTTACATAGTCATACCTTTGCGCTACTAAGGTAGCACAGCGGTGAACCAAACCGTCCGACAACGGACCACTGCCTGGATCAACTTACATTTCTGGAATAGATAAATATGAAAACCCTGATTACTTCAATTGCCACCGCTTCAATTACTCTGGCTCTTCTCACTGCAGGAAACGCCTTTGCCGCAGACGAATTTCTTGGCCCATGGGCATCAGGTGAGAAAGAAGTACTGAAAATCACAAAAGATGGCGACGCTTTAAGCGCCGAGTTCATCCGCGAAAACGTGAAGTTCGAATTTGAAAAAGTGCAATTTCCGGCTACTGTCAAAGACGGTGCGTTGGTTATAACAAGCGAGCAAGGCAATATCACCGCCAAGTTCGATGACACCAAGAACCTGCTGATTATCGGCGGCCTCAAAGCGTTCCAAAAACTATCACCTGAAAAGGCTCAGGCAATTATTGAACAGCTTGAGAAAAAGAAGTAACGACGTAAATTAAATTACCCTCCGGCAACCGGAGGGTTGATCGGTGCGTTGCACCCAATACAGTCGCATACATCCCAATAACCCAACTAACCAGAGCTGCTTTTGCCATTCTCCCCGGGGAGAATCCAGCGTGTAGTTTACGCGGGAAGAGGGGTGCGTTTAGCGGGCTATTCATTAACTTCTAGCCTGTAAGTAGCCCTCTCCCAATGCAAACAACGCATTGGACTCTCACACAGGGGGCTCTTCGTCAATTATTGTGGGTAAATGCAGGCCTCATATCCAGTTTTCCGCAGTAGAAAAGAATACGGATTCTATAGTTTGCAAAGTCTCTAAATCCTCGTGCAGATGCTTTGATCGACTGAACTCGTCCAT
>CALIHW010000168.1 GCA_938020525.1 uncultured Granulosicoccaceae bacterium
AGCAAAACTATCTATTAAGGAACCACTTTGAAGCTGCTGACTACCTAGTCTCTCCGCGTGCAACAATGACCAACCGGTATCAATAGACTTATTGCGTCGCTTGAGTTCAGCAAATATTTCCTCTGTATTATCTTTTGGACAACCGGCTGCAAAATCTGCTCGATGAAAATCACCGTCAGACAGGGTAAGGATTCGACTATCTGCATCTGCCAGTTGTTCCACTGCGAGCAGTTTAAGCTCAAGTCCTTTCGGTAGAGTGTGAGTATCTAACTGAACAACGTATCGGTCTGGAGCCAGTCCATATAAACTGTACAAACCGTCTGCGTCAGTAATGGCATAGGTTCCATCCTGTAGATATAGACGCACACCACCGATAGGCCATTCTCTATTATTATGTATTCCGTCGCAGTTTTGATCGACATAGACTTTACCAAACAAGGCAGCACGATCTGAGAACACGCCAGTACGATTTACTTCAACCTTGGCTGTCGCAGCTAGCGACTCAACAGTTCTTCTTGCGGTTGTCAGTGCCATGGCAACGGCTGTATTGACACCGTCTCCATCAATTGCTGCGGCTGTTGGGCGAGCAGCATATGTCATTTCAACTGTACTCTTACCTGGCAATTCACCGACGTTGAATTCCAGGCCAGCTTCGGAATGCTGCGGATCGGTGCTGGCTTCGCCATCTACCAGCACACTACCGGGAACAAACCTGAACCCGAACGGCAGCGTGTCTTTTAAAACGAGATTGGTCAGATCATCTGCACCATTGCGTATAGTAACGGTATAAAAAACAGTCTGACCTATATCAACAGTGGGTTGCATCGACACCTTGTCCACAGACAACAGTGGCACTGTCACCTTCGGATCCAGTGGGATATCAATCGCACCCTGGGCATTTATACTTGCACCGGTGAATACCCCTGATTGCTCGATATTATCAAAGCCAGCTTCACCATAGGAAAATCCGTGCACTGAATAGTCTGTCAAACGAAACGGCGGTATTGCAGAGGGAAACTGAAAATCAGCAGGAGGTATAATTTCTAGATAGTATTCGGTTTCATCCACTAACCGGGGCAAGATATAACTGCCGTTTGAGTCTGAAACGAAACTGTAGCTAACGTTGGTCGCTGCATCTCTCGCAAGCTCCCCGGTGTCTGCAATTCTTATCTGTACTATGGTACCTGCAACAGGCTCTAGCGTTCGAGTATCAAAAACAACACCTTGCTCGTTCACATTTGCAGCAGCAGAAACAACCAACCCGACTTCAGCGCTGCCGAAAGACGCATGTAGTTCGTCATTGTCGACACTTTGCAGCACACAAGTCGGATTGTCCTGATCTATAACCGGAGTGATTACAGACGTGTTTTCAACTACTGGACAAGTGCCATCATTAGAGCGAATATCCGTAGAGAGTAGAACCGGCGCGATACTTCTGAAAATATCCGGGTTGCCTGTCTGCAGCAGAATCACACTGACCTGATCTCCAGTAACACCCGATTCTAACTTTGTAATTACATAGCGATTACCCGCACTGTCAGTTCGAATATCCGGGTGAACAGAATCGCGCAGTTCGAGCTCTAAATACAACCCGTCTCTCGGTATGAAGTACGGGTCTCTTTCGCTTCGCTTTAACTGATACCGATCTGCATTGACGAAATCGGCATCAGTAAAAAATTCGGGAGTGCTATCAGACGACAGCAATTCCGGCGACGTCTGCACAAACCGCAATTCACCGCGGTCGAATGCTGCTATTGTGTCAAACGTGTTGCATGTGGAGTTACTTACGGCATCTGCAAATTGATCAGCATCGGCATCGTAGATCGCCGTTGTTAGAACGGATCCGGATAACTGGCCAGGTATAAAACTATTGTCGTTAACACTGTATTGCACGGTAAATACAGCGTTCTCTCCTTCCAGTAGTACTTCAGGAGTGAAATAGTAGCCGACTGTTTTAACAGTGTCTGCCATCTGCAAAGCAGAAGTATTAATCCATTCATTCGTGGCAGCGCTTTCAAGTTGAACCAGAGGCACGCCCGTGATCGACGCTGCAGCCGCAGAGTCAATGGCAACAAAACTGGTGTTCTCTGTAACAGGCAGTTCAATAATGATCCCCTGCTTAGTATCACCATCGATAATATAACTTGTCCCTTCAAGCGCACCAAAGCCACTGTTGGACACATCGATCGTGTGGGTTAAAAGATCACCGGGAAACAAAGGCACACCACAGGATTGATCGGTGTTAAGTACAATTTCAAGCTTGCCTGGGCTGCCAACGGTAACAAAATCTGCAACGATTCGGGTTTCATCAGATAACCCGGACTCAACATTAAATAGAAATTCCTCCTGCTGGCCATCCGGCAGAGCCGGTGAGACTCGCGCTGTAACAATGAGATCAACAAACTCGCCAGGAAATAGCACCTCTGTTTGCTGGATAATTGGTTCGTCAGCGTCAACATGACCGTTGCTGTTGACATCCAGAAATACAATTGGTGTGTCAAACGCTGAAAGTGGGTCGTCAGATGTAACGACCCCGGTAGCATTATCCGCCAGAATATCAGACTCGATGCTCGACTGATTAATACCCGCAAAAACAAAATTATAACTATCCTCCGTGTTACCCTGATTTACTACTCGATGCGGAAATTGGGCTACTACTCCTGCCGCAACATGCAAGCTGTGTGTATTCTCAACAGCGAATGCGTACATTTTTCCGACGGAGACAGTTGTCGCATTACTGATAGCTTGCTGTGTTTCAGCTTGCTGATCTTCGTCTTCACTAAGAATCTCATAGAAAATTGAAGCACGGTTAAGTATCACTGTGCCCGGTGGCGTCAGCGCAAGTGCTGCCACACAAAGACAAAAGCTCAACAGTATACTTTGTTGAGCTTTGTTTATTATTTTTCTGAGACGCTCCATAGAAGGACCGGTCGTTCATCGTAAACAGACCGGGGCGCCGACTAAGGCGCCCCTTTCGATGAGACGGGTTGTATCAGTCGACTTGCACAGAGAACTGTACCGTAGCGAAATCACCAGCTATCAGCTCGCCACCTAGCCCAGACGCTGGGGTAGCTCCTGCTCCGACATAAAACACCACGTCACCTGCAGTTTCTTCCCCTGCATCATCAGCAACAGCATCTGAAACAGCGGCAGGTGTACAGTTCTGTGTCAAACAGTACGCCATGCTTCCAGGTACATAAGTAGTGAACGCCGGTGCAGCATCACGAACCTGAACATTAAACGCGTTCGCTGCGCCCTGGTTCTGAGCCACGATCTGCCAAACCAGACATTGACCCGGTTCGACAGTACCCGGATTGCTTGCAAATGGTGTATCAGCTGCACCATCACAGTTTGTGTCGACCGCTACCGACTTAACAATATTAACCTGACCAGTAACTACCTGAGTCTGGTTTTGCGCAGTTACTGTATCACCGGAAGCGACATTAGTTGCATCAATAGTCAAGACATCTGTCTGGCTATCAGGTGCATTCGCAGGTGCGAATACCGTTGCATCGATAGGAAGTACTTCACCAGCATCCAATGTAAAGGTTGGCGCACCAGAAACAGCTATGGCAACTTCAACAGTGGCAACTGATCCATCTGGCTGCTGTACCTGGATAGGACCGGCTGTCAGATTGCTGATTTCGATGTCTGCAATTCCATCACCATCGGTATCAACTGACAGAGTACTGGTCCAGCCTGGCTGGCTGTTGCTTGACACCACTTCATAAGTGGCAGTGTCGTTACCATTGTTGGACAAGGTATTTTGATAAACTTCTGTACCACCCGGATCGACCTGTGCCGCACCATTAGGTGATAATGAAGCAGCTACAACCGGATTCACATCAATTGCTTCCACAGTTACATCACTGGCACCAGTGCTGTTTGAAGTAATCTGAAAGAACAAAGGATAATCACCGTCACCATCACCGTTACCATCAAGCGTTTCGACAGTCCCGTCAGCATCATTGTCCAGCGTAAAGTCTCCTACAGCCTGCGTCTGATCAGGTATGCTTACCACGGCGATGATTTCAAAGTCAGTACTCTGGCCCGGGATTACCGGTGTTGCTGTAATCGGTGCTCCAGTTGGCTGGCCGGCTCCGTCTGACAAAAAGAACTCAACATTCCAGCCGCCTGGCAAACCACTTACTGTATCGTTGGTCGCATCGAACACACTGCCTGCAGACAATTGAAACGAGTTTGCCGCACCGCCATCATTATCAATAAAGAGCGGAATATTTACTGTTGTATTAACATCTGTGCTGTTGGTGAATACCGCAGCGTAATCCGGTGTACCGATCGGATTTTCATCACTGTTAAGCACACCACCAGAAGCGTTATGAATATCAATAGTTGATGAATTAATACTTCCCAGTCTTTCAGTTACTGTATCATTTACAGTCGGATCACTGGCGGATGAAACTGTAACAATCGCATCATAGTCACCTGGGCCATTAGTTGAAGCTGGTAGCTGAGCAATAACAGTAATAACCTCGGACCCACCTGCAGGAATCAACCCGGCGTCTACACCAAACAACCCGTTGGTATCACTGAGTTGTACCGTGGCTGCTTCATTCCAGAAGGTAAATGTTGTACCTGCAGGAAAATTGACATCATTAATTGACAATTCTAATACGTCGTCAGTATTACCGTTGTTCGTGACAGTGTTTCTAAACACAACTGCCTCACCGGCAGAAACCTGAGCAACTAACTGGATATCGTTGGCAATACCATCACTGTCGTCACTACCCGCAGGGCCGGTATCATCGATTGATACCAACAGAGTATCATCAACAGTATCGTTTACCTGGTTGGTAGATACCGGTGCATCCGGATTACCATCGCCATCTACATCTGCTGTCACGTAAGCGATATTGGAGATCACAGTACCTCCAGCGACAGCCGCTGGATCGTAGGTTACTGTATAAGAGATTGTGACTGTTGCATTCGGAGGCAGCTCTGCGTCTATCGCCGAGACCCCATTAATTGCAGCGTCCAGCGCATCTCCATCATTGTTATAGTCAATGCCGGTAGCTGTCTCATCAAGTGTGACCTCAGCAGGCAATATGTCACCATTGCTGGTAATCAATCCACTGGTAGTTGCACTTCCGGTAACGTAAGTTGTATTGTCCGGAATCGCATCCTGCAGCAATACGCCAGTAGCATTGGCATTACCATTATTTCTAATCGTAATGGTGTACTCAATTTCTGAAGCTGACGGATTATAAACAGAGCTCTTGCTCGCAACGATTACCGCATCACCTGTCACAGTAACCAGAGATTCTACTGTACCGTCCAGTGTATCTGGTCCCTTGGCAGCGGTAAGATCAGTAACACTGCCTGTTACTGCAGCACCAGTGCCTTCTTCTGCCTCAGCAGTTAGTGTGACACCCAGATCATCACCTGCAATAGCGCTGGTTGGCACATCAGCTCGTACTACAATGCTTTTTATTTCACCAGCCGCAAGCGTCAAGTCAGTTATCACTGGCTCACCAGCGTCAGCCTGACCATTGTTATTCAGATCATCGTATATAGTAATGTTGTCTGCATCAATAGAATCTCCACCTACAATACCGTCTGCTGCAGTTAAAACGAAAGTATCCTGACCATTACCAGTGTTCTCCAGCGTATAGGAGATATCTACAGGTTGTCCTGGAGACGCAGTAACGTTGGTATCAGTGGAGTTTATAGTTGCAGAGTACACCTGTGCCACTGTCACAATCGCTTCATTTGATTGCGCAGTAAACGAGTTACCAGCAGCATCTTCATAGCTAACTGTCGCGAGGTTTTTGATTTCAGTACCAGCAATCGTGGCACCGTAGGCCGTAAAGGTTGCCCCGGCAGCCATGAGCGCCACAGTTAACGGCAGGAGGATTCCCACCGGTTTTTTGCACTTTTGATTTATAACTTTCATTGTATGGTAATTACCTTAGGTTGTCTGTTCTCACCGGATTGAGGGTGCAGGTCGCTATTGCCTGCATTTATATTTTTGGGATTTTTAACGGGTAGATGGTGCTACTTGATTCGCACACGGTAGGTATAAAACTGGGTGCCACCGTCAGCGTTAATTGCGTTTTCGGCTTTCCACTTCAAGTGGGTGTACTGCTCGGGTGGAACAACCTTTTCAACCACCTCACCGGACGCCTTTTTTTCAAGTCGAATGACAGGCTCAGGCTCAAATGTCTTACCGCCATCGATACTAACCTGCAATGCCGCAGCGACATCTGCATTAGCAGTGTTTGACACATAGCTCGTGCCTTCCGGAACCGGACCAACAACGGTCAATCCATTGATGTTAGAGTCGCCCTTGTTGGTATAGGTAAGCTGATATTCAACCAGCTGATTGGGCTCAACTTCTTTGGCCGCCAACAGCGTTTCCTTGTTGTCTTTGTTTTCGACTACAAATGCTTCCATTGCACCGTGAATCGGTTCATCTGCATGACCTACTGAAAGGCCAAAAAGTGGAAGCGCCAGAACGGCGGCAAGAAGTAGTTTTTGCATGGGATCTCCTGAGCGAGTGTTAAGTCATCGAGCCCACTTGAGCAAAAGCTATTCCTCTGAATGGGTAAAATGCGCTGTGAGGATGATCAGTCAACATACTATTCCTGCTCCCTGTGACTGCCGTCACGAAATAGTTTGCCCCGGCCCCTAAAGTCTCCGACTCGCTTGAACAGGACATTTGACGTAGTATCACCGGCCTGAATCAGCCCAGAAGTGTTCATGCCTCCCAGGACTCAGCCAACAATTTTTTGGTTCAGACGCGACTTGCGACTGAAAGACAACCCGGCACTGCACTGGGCAGTCAAGCGCGGTGAGCCAGTGTTGTGTCTATACATCCATGATGGACTAGCAGATCGTGTGCCTTGGCATCAAGGCGAAGCTTCAAATTGGTGGCTCCACCATTCTTTGAAATCACTGACAAGTGACCTGGAATCTGCCGGCAACTGCTTGAGAATATTTGCGGGGCAACCTGAGAAAATTCTGAGACAGGTGGTTAAAGAAAGTAACGCAAATACAATTGCCTGGAACCGACGCTACGAGCCACAATCTATTGAACTTGATAAACATCTAAAAACAGTGTTTACCGATCTGGGAATAAAAGTACAGTCGACTCCCGGAAACCTCTGTCATGAACCCTGGGTCGTTACCAGACAAGGCACCAAAGCTGAAGGTAAAATGCCCTATAAGGTTTTTACCGCTTACTGGCGTGCATCTCTAAAACACGAAAGCCTGCCCGTCACTTCTTCTCTTAAGTCAGTGCCTGGTATCAAAACAAGACTTGCAAACGAACTGCCTCTCAACGATTTGGGTTTGCTCCCGACAATGGCATGGGCTGATCAATTTACAGACTATTGGCAGCCCGGCGAGAAGGGAGCAGCGTCCAATCTGCAGACACTGTTAAAAAAACCTATTAGCAATTACGATTCAGGCCGCGATCTGCCTGCACAAGCCGGTACATCAAAACTTTCACCGCATCTGGCATTTGGTGAAATCTCACCTCGACAAATTAATGCGGCGATCGCAAAAAAGATTAAAAATAAATCGCTGGTCTTTGATGAAAATATTGAGACCTTTCAAAAAGAAATCGGATGGCGGGAATTTGCCTGTCACTTGCTCTATCACTTCCCCCACACCACTGATCAGCCACTGGATTTACGCTTTGCCAAATTCCCGTGGAAAAAAGTAAATCCCCAGAACCTTCAACGCTGGCAGCAGGGCAACACTGGTATCCCGCTAGTCGACGCAGGCATGCGTCAGCTATGGCAAACCGGATGGATGCACAACCGTGTGCGTATGGTCGTGGGCTCATTACTTATCAAAAACATGGGTTATCACTGGCTGGAAGGTGCACGCTGGTTCTGGGACACACTGGTCGATGCTGATCTGGCAAGCAATACCATGGGATGGCAATGGGTAGCGGGTAGTGGTGCAGATGCAGCACCCTACTTTCGAGTGTTCAACCCGGTCAGACAAGGCGAAAGATTTGACCCGGACGGAGCATACGTCAAACAATGGGTACCCGAAATCGCAAAGCTGCCAAAAAAACACATACACAGCCCCTGGACTGCGAGCCAGGCTGAACTTGAATCAGCAGGTGTGGTGCTCGGTGAAACCTACCCGCATCCAATTGTTGATCTTAAAACCACCAGAGTGGAAGCGCTTGAGCGATTTGCTAAAATTAAAACTCTTTTATCTGCATAAATCTGAAGTGGCGGCACAGTCTAGTCTTTAAATGATTCAGCTATGTGCTTAGACGCCTCCCTCTTGAACAATACAGACTAACGCATTACAACATAGGCAATACAGTGCCAGAAAAATCGCAAGTGTTATTTGATAATTACCAGCCAGAACCGAATGCATTTGCCGGTAAAACAATTCTAATCACCGGTGCCGCCGGAGGTCTTGGTAGCGCTATAGCAAAAAATGCTGCCAGCCTCGGTGCCGAGCTGGTGCTACTTGATCACAACCAGAACAAGCTCAACCAGATTCACGATGAAATTGAAACAGAATACGGCAAGCAACCCGGACTGTATCCACTCGATATGCGTGGCGCTGATATCGATGACTACCAGCAACTTGCAGTTACCATAGAAGACACATTCAATGGCTTACATGGCTTAGTTCACTGCGCGGCAACGCTGGGTCAAATCTGCCCGCTTGATCATCTGGATGCTAAAGCGTGGCAGGAAACTTTTACTACAAACCTTCATGCACCAATACTACTGACCCGAAGTCTGTTACCACTGATGCGGACCAGCGCCAATGGCAGTATTGTATTTACGACTGACAACAAGACAACAGCTTACTGGGGTGCTTATGGAATAAGCAAAGCCTCCATTGAAGCGGCAATGAAAATCATCGCTGATGAACTGGATACTACTGATCAACCGAACAACTCAATTAAGCTAACGTGCAACGCAATCAATCCAGGCCCGATGAGAACCAATCTGAGAAGCTCCGCCTACCCGGGCGAAGATCCAAACAGCGTATCAACGCCAGAAGAAAAAGTAGCGGCTTACTTATACCTGTTGAGTGACGCAGGTAGAGCAATAAATGGCGAGCACATTGAGTTAGCTCTGGAATCCGCGCACCTTGAATGCACGTAGTAATGCTGCCATGTTGTCGTAGGGGAGATAAGCTTGCGCATCCACCAATGCGCAGCACGTCAGATACGTAATTACCAAGTCTATCTGGCGACTTAATTCGCTGTTAGTTTTGTGGCGTTCGTTGTCGCAGTTTAGTGGATGCACAAGAAGCTATCCCCCTCAACTGCCCCCTACGGCGACGCTCTGAACCATACAGATCTTCGAACAACCGATACTATGATCAGCTGCTCTGTTCTCAATGATCCTCTGCAGAGACCGGATCAGATTCCGGGTTGCTAGCAATCTTGAGTTACTTATTCACGCGCCAAGCCTGGCCCCCAGCGCTTCAGCAACCAATTTCTGAAAATGATGTACCGCATGTTCAGACAGCTCGCTTTGCTCGCTATCTACCACAAACCGGCCCTGGTTATAGCCTTGTGACCTAAGGCCCTTCTGCACACTGACGCACAAACCAATATCTTCAGGCTGCAAAACATCTTTCTGGTAATCCATTGCATCTTTTAGTTGCGAGCTGGGAGTTTCGCTTTTGGCAAACCAGTCTTGAAATTCTACCGTGCGTTCTACCCCTCCCGGATTCATTTGCAACACAGACAAGTTTGCCTCACCGGGATACGCCCAGATAGTCAGGTTAGGCCATAAGAACCAGCCGGCATAGCCAAAGTCAACATCACCTTTTTCAAATTTGTACGCTTTATTGTCAGTCGATTTTACTGCATCAGATACATGGCTTGAGTAAATGCCATTGATTTTTGAACGGTAACTATCCATATCTACCAGATCAACAAAATCACGATGCGCTGTATGACAGTGGTAACACTCAAGAAAATTGTCAATCATTACCTTCCAGTTGCATGGCACATCGTATGTGTCACGCTGTGTAAAAACCAGATCGTCTACTGACGGGCAATACTGTCTGATCTCATCCGAAAGCCCAGGTGCAAGTTCATCAAGCGGTTTCGCATGCGGATCCAAATTGATCATCACCAAACCACAAAACACTTCTACCTGCACAGGCTTAAGTGCAAAATCACATTTCTTGAAGCCCTCCATGTTGTCGGTGTTGCGCGCGCCCTTGAGCTGCCCGTCGAGATCATATGACCAGGCGTGATAGGGACATACAATAAGATTGGCATGGCCGGTTCCATTAACGAGTTCGTGGCCGCGATGCTGACAGACGTTGTAAAAGGCACGTAATTCACCCTGCCTGTCTCGCACGACAAACACATTCTGATCGTGGATTTCAGTGGTCAGGTAATCCCCCGACTTCTGCACCTGACTGACATGTCCCGCGTACCACCAACTATTATAGAAAATTGCCTTTTTCTCAGCCTCATAGACACTTTCGTCAGTATAGAATCGGGCTGGTAGCGTAAATGACCTGGCAGGATCTGAATCAAAGGGAGCATCGCCCTCTTTCAAATTAATTTCCGCTGTCGCCATAGTAGACATCCTTCAAAATAGATGCCTTGAGATTACTTCATCCTGATAGGGTTTGAAAGGCAGAACATGAATGCTTGACGCAATCCAGTCACGGTGAGTCGCCAGCTTCAACCAGGCGGCAAAGACCCCTTCCATCATTGTGATCAATTCAACTGATCTTCATTTATAGCATACCGGTGCGGTTGTCTCAGGGGCTACACTTAAACGACCGGCGGTGCAGCCGGCACAGTCGTTTCCGAGTTGTTGATGTGATTAGTGATATTGGTAAAGAAAATAGTACTCACCGCCATCGCAGTTTCAACTAATTCTTTATCTGTAAAACCACAATCGCGTGCAGATGCCAGCATGTCATCCGAAATTGGTCCGGGTTTATTAAAAAATGATCTGACAATATCAAGCAATGCATCAACTCTGGCATTGGATGTTTTGCGGTTGCCGCGAATAGCCATCTGCATATCTTTATCAATGCCTGCTTTGCGAGCTTTCATGGTATGCACTGCAAGGCAATAATCACACTGGTTGATCTCACTGACCAACAGCTTGATCGATTCAACCTCCAGCTCCATGAGTGAGGATTTTCTTAAACTTGCCTCCATCTCAAGGTAGGCCATGATCGCAGGCTCACTATTGGCAAACTGCAAATAGACATCTGCTATTTTACCGCTCATCCGCGTATGTTCCAGCGCCGCAAGGCACTCTGCAGACAAGCTCGATTCTTCGCGGGTTTCGAGTCTGGCCATTTTTTCTACTCCGGGGTTTGTAAGACAGAGGGATTAAAGGTATCCATGAACACGTTAAGTTTAACCTGAGTCTACCCTACTCGTAGCTTTCAGGCAGGATCAGTAAAATGCTGTTGGAATCTTGTGACCGTAAACTTTATAACCACCCATCTTTATAACCACCCGTCCTTGAGCCGATTAGAACAAAAAGAAAATTCTCTGCCGGAACGTTAATGGTTTCTGAATCTTTCATAGAAAATATACAAAACTGCTACCTCTTGCAGATGTGTCGGGCTCAGAGCATTGCCCTGTCGTACTTGAAGTGTCAGACTTCACCGACCCACAAATTGATCCGAAGACGATAGCCCCCGATGTCCGAATCTCCTGAATACGAATCCATTGACTATGATTCCGGAATCCATCACGTCGAGAAGCGTTCAGCACTAAGCGACGAGCTACAGAGCGCCCTAATAAGTTTGCAAAAAGAAAGTGGCACACGCACACAATGGCAGCATCACCATCGTTTTGCGGGTGAAGCTGAATTCTGGCTGCAGGTACACAAAGCGCTGCTTGGTGCTGCGGCAGAACTACCGGGGCGATGTGCTGCATTGATGTTGGTACTAGACAACCCGTCAGAGCGCAAAAAGCAACTTACTCAATTATCTCAACTGGGTAGCCAACTCATCCACCACGCACACACGCACCATCATGTGGAGGACCACCACTTTTTCCCAGTGTTTAAACGAGCCTATCCAAAATTAAATCCGCATATCGAGTTGCTGGATGGCGATCACCGTGTTTTGACCGAGACTCTTGATCAGCTCGAAACTGCATTTAAATCAATGCCCGTCATAAAGCGCGAAGACAATAAAAAAGATCAGTCACTTCTCTCAATAAAAACCGAGCAACTCTACACTGTTGCAAAAAGGGTAGATGCCCTGTTTTCTCAACATATCAGCGATGAAGAAGAAATTTGTATCCCGGCATTGCTACAATTGTAGCGTTTTATAAAACCGCGGGAACCATTCCGGCGTGCTGCTGTACAACTGATCA
This sequence comes from uncultured Granulosicoccaceae bacterium, assembly GCA_938020525.1. Taxonomy (GTDB): domain Bacteria; phylum Pseudomonadota; class Gammaproteobacteria; order Granulosicoccales; family Granulosicoccaceae. The sequence goes on from CALIHW010000168.1 coordinate 12,320, forward strand.
CAGATTATTATTCAAATTATAACAATTCAAAATGGGTGAAATTAATCAACGTCTTCGTCGTCATAGAGTCACTAAAGCTGCGTGATTAGCCTGCTTTACTCAAAATCTCTATACAACAGAAGGAACATTGAGTATGAACATCGCCACAAAAACTCTACTTGCTGCAGCGGCCCTTGCCGCTTCGATACTGGTAGCTCCAGGTAGTGCGTCTGCCAAGAACCCTGACTCATTCAGTAGTTTCGGTTCAAGCTCCACCATCAACGTTGATCACAGATACATCAATCACCTGCATAAAAGACACGACGTTCGGTCTCGCAGGGGATTCGATTCCCGATTTCGCAAAGGACATGGACACCGATTTGTCAGTCGATTTAACAAACGATCGCATCGTGGCTTTGGTTATCGCGGTAATCGCAGCCATTTAAAGAGTCAATTCGGTGTTCATTTTGGGCCTGATTATTCCAAACGCAATCGTGGCTTTGTATTTTTTAAATTCAAGTAGACTGTATTACTGTCTTGCGAATGGTTGTCTTGCGATTGGCCGCCATGGAAATTGTTATTTTACAAGAGGTTTGCTTAACGAAAAAATTGGCCGTGGCCCAAGGCTCGAGGCTCGAGGCTCGACATCCTAGGGTGATACAAGATATCCCGCAGGGTTTCCAACGTCTATAATACTCTGACGGTGGTGACCTCGCGGGGCAGGTCCTCGTAATTTTCGCTGAAAAATCCATACTGGAAATCATTGGCTGTTTGCCACTAAACTCAGTTCTATTCATCATTTGGGGAATCTCCATGGCGCAAGCAGAATCGCAGTCTGAACACATCAACACGCCTGAGTCAGCACGCGCAAAAATGCCACGTTTTAACTGGGAGGATCCGTTCCTGCTCGAGCAGCAGCTGAGTGAAGAGGAGCGCATGATTCGCGAGACCGCACATGCCTATTGTCAGGAAAAACTGGCGACTCGAGTGATTGAGGCCAATCGCCATGAAACATTCGACCGCGAGATATTCAATGAAATGGGTGAGCTTGGCCTGCTCGGAGCAACCATTCCCGAAACACTCGGCGGGATCGGTGCTAGCTATGTCAGCTACGGACTGATAGCACGAGAGGTAGAGCGTGTTGATTCCGGCTACCGATCAATGATGAGTGTGCAGTCTTCACTGGTGATGCACCCGATTTTCGCTTTTGGCACAGATGCACAGCGTGAGAAATATCTGCCAAAGCTAGCAAGCGGTGAGTGGGTTGGGTGCTTTGGCTTGACCGAGCCAGACCACGGCTCTGATCCTTCATCAATGCTGACCCGAGCTAAGAAAACTTCAAACGGCTATTCACTTTCAGGCTCGAAGAACTGGATAACCAACTCCCCTGAGGCAGATGTATTTGTCGTTTGGGCAAAATCAGAAGCGCACGACGATAAGATCAAAGGATTCATACTGGAAAAAGGCATGCAAGGATTGACTGCACCCAAAATTGACGGAAAGTTTTCACTGCGCGCATCAATCACCGGCATGATCATGATGGATAATGTTGAAATACCAGAAGATAATCTGTTACCGGAAGTTGCCGGTCTTGCCGGACCGTTTGGCTGTCTTAATCGTGCACGCTATGGAATTGCTTGGGGAGCAATGGGCGCGGCTGAGTCCTGCTGGCACTCTGCAAGACAATACACACTTGATCGAAAACAGTTCGGTAAGCCTCTCGCTGCCAATCAGTTAATACAAAAGAAACTCGCCGATATGCAAACTGAAATCTCTATCGGGTTGCAGGGCTGTTTACAACTCGGCCGCTTGTTTGATTCACACCAGGCACCGGCAGAACTCATCTCATTAATGAAGCGCAACAACTGCGGCAAAGCACTGGACATCGCAAGAGTTGCACGCGATATGCACGGCGGCAATGGTGTTTCAGATGAGTACGGTGTTATCCGTCATATGATGAACCTTGAAGCCGTCAATACCTATGAGGGCACACACGATATCCATGCACTTATTCTTGGCCGTGCGCAGACTGGCATTCAGGCATTTCAATAAAAAGCTTATAGGCCTGGCTTTTTGAATTTCAGTGATGGAGCCCGTCGCCAGACGAAAATCACTATTAGCAGAAGATAGGTTCCGAAAGCACCACCGCCTCTGGTGGCCTCGTTTTTTTCAGTGGTGCTACTTGTAGCACCAACATCTGTGTGTTCAGTTGAAAAAGCTAATGTGTTATCAGCCAGGTTCATTGCTGTATCGTCGACCAGGTCGTCGGTGACACCGGCTGGAGTAATTTCAACAGTGATTTCATCATCGACCAGCGTAGCGCTTGTTAAAGTCTCAGTATCCGTATTAACCGTTAAGCCCTGCCTGCAAACTATCGTCGCTACCCTCGCCATTAACCGTATCACCGATACCGTAAACCCATACCGTGAACCCATAACAGATTCGCAGATTTAGCCCAGTAAATCCCACTAAATGAAGGAATCTGAGGTGCTTATGACACCCGCGCCTGATATTTATATATCAAGCACCTCGTGTGCGACTGATTCCGGTGACCCGCCTTTTCTCTCACTACCAGACACCACATGAATTTTACTATTCAGTACAGCAGCCGCTCCACTATGCCTACCAACTTGAAGCGAGCCTAACTGACGCCACGTATCGCTAACAACATTGTAGGATTCGACTGTATCTTTCGCGTCACCCGAGTCAGCAACTTCTCCACCAATTAAAACAACCTCATTGCCTACTGCAACAGACATTGCCCCTGCCCGCGCTGTCGGGATATTTTTGGCGTTTGACCAACTGTGTGTGTCAAAGTCATAAACATTGGTTGATGAGACTGTATTTGCAAACACATTAGGGAAAGCGGTTTGGCGCCCTGCCGCAACTACAAGCTTGTTGTAACTGACAGAGGCCGTTAGATGGTCACGCGCGGTAGGTGCATCCGGCAATGATTGCCATTCACCTGTTTCCGGATTAAAACTATCGAACCAGGGTTTAGCACCAGGGTTATGACCATTGGTGTTACCACCGACAATATAAATTAATCCATTGTGAAGCACTGCACCAGCTGATCCGCGTCTTCTGTTTTGAGGAATTGTGCCTGCCTTCTCCCAGGTATCGCTAGAAGGTGTATAGGCGTATATGTCTGCAACTGAATTTTCATTAGGATAGCCACCAGTAAACGCACCTATAACCCAGATCTTGTTTTTGTAAGTGACCGGTTGAAAGTGATTCAGCTCAATCGGTGCGGTAGATTTCTGTGACCAATTATTCGCGATTGGATCATATACGCTGACATTGCGTGTACCGCGCCCACCAAGCACATACAGCTTGCCGTTGACAACAACACCACCAGCTTCATGCCTTGCTTGCACTACACTCCCATCTGAGGTGTATTGATTCAACCATTGAGCGCCGTTGTTTATACTACTCACTGTATCCAGAGTGTCTGTAGTGCCTTCACCAGACGAGTCATCGTTACCTACGGTTGTTGACAATGGTATGTCAGTATCGCTAACTTTCGCGCCATTGACAGCGTTCTCACATCGAATCTCGTCATTGAATTTTGGGAAACAATCCAGTATGCCGCTATGCTTTTCCTTTAGTAGTAAGATCTGGTCGAGTTCAAACCCGTCCTCTCTGGCATAAAAGGTGATTTCGTTCGGACCTGCTACTGGCACGTCCAACCATATCTGTTTACGAACTCCGCAATGTTCTTCATTGGTGCGTTGAGCGCTGGTCCAGACCCATTTGTTTTTCGCGCAAGTCTGCATTCGCCTGCCACTCTCAGGCTTTGTGCCATTGATACCAACATGAATTCCATTGTCTTCACTGTTAGTTGAATACGTCTTCACGTAGACAAGATAGCGCCCTGCTTCAGGAAAGTTGACAACATAGTCTATGCTCGGGCCTGGACCCGGGTTACCCCACAAGCTGCCATCAGGACCTCCGGAAACCGGATCATTATGCGTCACACGTGTATCAGGTAGCAGTTCCAGATTGGCCTTGCCACTTGCAGAACCATTATGTGGGCCATCAGGATCATCCTCAAAATCAGGAATGTTGCCCGGGCTTGTTAAAACCCAGCGGTCGTTCTTAGACGTATAGTCTTCTGCTTCGATTCTTATAGCGACAAAGTTTGCTGTCGACGTACCGCTGTTAGCCCCGGCTTCAGAGCCAGTATCAGGATTGGTTTCCGTAACATCATTCGGAGTTAATTCGACCGTAGCGTCAACACCAAGACCCACTGGAACCATTGATACATCTTTGGTTAAAATTATCTTGTCAAGTATTAGTCCGTCTTCACGCATCGACAAGTTAAGCACATGCGTACCAGCAGAAGGTATATTCACAGTAACACTGCCGCCACCGCGCTTTTTGTTTGACCAGCTCCAGCTATTCGGGAAGTTCTCCAGTATTTGGGATGCATTGAAGTTGTTATTAATAGCTACATGAACACTATCATTCTTGGAAGCACCGTTGCTATCACCGAACCCACGTAGCCAAACTTTGTAAGTGCCTGGCTCTGAAAATTGAAGCGGATAGTTCATTACCGCGGCACCGTTGGCTTTAGTACTCAGTTTACCGGTGTTTGGTGTTGCACCCATGGCACTGCCGCTTGCCCCTGACTTGTTGTCTTGAGTCCATTGATGTACACCATCTCCAGACTTGGAAGCGTAGTTTTCTACTTCAACTGATATCAAGCTGCTATCTGCTGAGACATCAGGTAAATCCACGATTTCTGTATCAGATTCGGAGTCAGCGTCGACTACACTGTCATCTGTATCGTCAGTGGAAGAATCGCCAGGATCAGCTGTCTCACCAGTCCCTGTGGTAACCGCAGCGCCAAAGCCAGACGGGGTGTAGCCAGCGTTACTGGCTAATATTAGTTTGTCGAGTATCAATCCATCTTCACGCATCCAGATGTTGATCGTGTGAACGCCTGAAGAAGGTATGTTGAGTGTCGCCTTTCCACCCGATCTTTTATCGCTGGACCAGTGCCAGCCTGCCGGAAAGTTCTGTATTGCAGCAGCAGAACCCAGGGTTCCGTTAAGTCCCACATGGACGCTATCGTTCTTACCTTCGCTACCAACGGTATCGCCCCATCCACGCAGCCAGACTGTATATGTGCCTGGCTCGTCAAAATATACCTGGTAGTTCATTACCGGCGATCCCTGATTACCACCTTTGAGTAATCCGGTATTCGGGGTAGTAACCATAGAAGCATTTCCACTGGCGCTTGATTGCGAGGCAAGCACCCATTGTTTGCCACTGGCGCTTACAGTGCTATCGAAATCTTCCACTTCTATTGAGACAATTCCATCGAGACTTACCGACCCATCAGTGGCAGTAGAATCATCCTGCTCGCCATCTGTGCCAGTTGTATCCTGATTGTTGTCACCTGTAAGGACATCTGTGCTGTCGTCGGTTGTACCAATTGTTGTGTCATCAGCATCATCAACCAGATCCGTTAGAGTATCATCTACAGTGTCTACGGGTTCTAAAGGTGTACTGTCACTATCGTCATACGTACCATCGTTACCATTACTGCCGTTACTGCCGTTACTGCCGTTATCAGCACCTGAATCAGAAGTATCTCCGCTATCAGGTTCACTTACGTTGTCTGACGGGACATCACCTTCTCCGGTTGGTTGATAGTTTGCATCTGTTGTTAATAGAATTTTGTCAACCGCCAATCCGTCTTCTCTCATCCACAGATTGACAGCATGTATGCCAGCAGAGGGGACTTCCAGCTTGGCGCGAACACCATCACGAGTGCTGCTACTCCAAATCCAACCCGCTGCCGGAAAACCATCTATCTTGTCTGCAGTGGCAGAAAGGCTGCCGTTTAATCCTGCATGCAAGCTATCGCTGCTTCCCTCACCGTTTACAGCATCACCCCAACCACGAACCCATAGATACCAGGTACCAGGGCGATCAAAATAGGCAAAGTACCCTATCGCAGGACTGCCTTGCGCCCCATGAGCGATCTTGTTGCTGTCCGGTGTTGTGGTCATCGCTGCATCGCCACTTGCACCAGCGTCGTTCATCGATACCCATTGGTGAGTACCAGTAGAAGCTACCGTGTCATAGTACTCAGCTTCCAGTGATACCAAACCTGGATCAGTAAGGTCTGAAGATGCATCTGACCCGACGCCTGTATTGTCAGACTGGTTTGAGTCATCGTCATTGCTGTTATCGTTGGCACCTGGCAAAAGTAACTGAGCCATATCAATGGAGTACGTCGCCAAACTCGGAACAGTGGCGGGAGCTCCACCGGAACTAACAACAAGTTCGTCATCAACAACGTGCGCAACAGGAGCCAGCAGCGGTTGCGGCAACTCTGCAACTGTGTCCCAGTCATCCTGCGACGGATCGTAGCGGTAAACCTTGTTGCCGTTGGTCGCACCACCTACAACATAAATAGCACCTTTATGTACAAAAGTTGAAGGCTCGATATGTGATTGAACAGCAGGCAAGCTTGCTACTTGTGTCCAAATATTCGTGTCTGGATTAAACACGTGAACAAGTGCCGAGTCCGGTGTGCCCGGACCGCATCCATCGTGGGTAAACTGACCGCCAATCGCATAAATCAAGTCATCATGAACGACTGTCGCAAAGTGGTTCCTTGGTATAGGCATAGGTGCTATGCCTGAGATATCAGTCCAACCGGCAGACGGGTTATCCAAGTCATAGACATAGTGATTATCCACATCACAGGAGGCATTGGCATCGAGACCGCCAAACCAGTGGATGCGGTTATCAACCAGTGCCGCACCACCAGCGGCAACTGGCTTAGGCAATTGTGGCCCCTGGGACCACTTGTGCGCAATAAGGTTGAACTTCCATACCTTAGATGTCACACCACCTGGGTGATTTCCAACTCTGCCACCAATCATCCAGACTTCATTTCCGACTACAACAAATCCGTTGTGTGTAACACCGGTACCTTGCGCCACAGACGAATTGCCAATTACTGACCATTGCTGCGTTCCGGCATCAAATTTTTCTATAGTGGTCTCGACTTTTATACCAAGGCCAAACCCATTGAACACGTACAGATCATCACGGTACTGGATCGCTGTTGATTCAAAACGGCCGTTCTTAATATTGGGCAGTATCTTCCACGCCTGCGCGCCTATGGCCGCGGCCAGTTCCGGTTCGACTGCTACGTTGTTAGTAGATTGGCTGCTCTTCGCAAGACGCGATGCAGCGATACGGTCAAACGCAGTTTCTTTTGGCCCAATCTCATGAGCCAAAAATGGGACACAGACCACAGCTGCCACAGCCAGTGCTTTGGCACTGGCTCTAAAAATACTTGTCATACCGATCACTCTCGCTGCTGCCTCCACGAACCAACTGGTAGAGAGTTCATAGCAGCCCCTGGTTAAATGGAATCCATCTCTACCAATACGATATCGGCGGTTTCCGGAGGGCTTTAATAATTAAGGCTTTAGAGTTGAATTCTGGTGGTATGGGTAAATTCGATCAGCGCTTCAAACTGGGGGTTAACAAGCTCACGCTAGTAACAGATCTGCCGATTCTTGGTGGCGTTTGAAGGGATTCAAACATTTTTGCTATAGAAGAGAATATTGATGCGCGAGCTTCGCACCGCACTAAATGCACGGCGCTGTTTGAGAGCGTATCGCGCTTTTCAGACACATGGAGATCTTAATTCTGCTTGAATCCAGACTGCGTGTCATTCTGACTGCCAACGGACAGCCAGCCGAACAGGCTTTCTAGAATGGCTTAACCACTACAAGGATCACGATTATAATAAGAGCGATAAAAGGCATTTCATTAAGCACCCTGAACTTCGCAACCGCACCCGCCTCACCGCTCTCATCAAGAGCACGGCCGGCTTTGCTAAAGTAGATATGCAGCACTGTGACGCCAATCACGAGTAGTAATTTGACCCACATAAATTTCAGCTGAAATACCCCCGGATTTAACACAATAAGCGTAACTCCTAATATCCACGTTGCAGCCATTGACGGAATCATAATAATACGGCGTAACAACACAGAGGCATCTTTCATTGTTTCGAACAGCGGTTCACCGGGCTGACTTTTCGCCTGGTGCATTTTATAGCGTGGATACATCAGCAATGACGCCATCCACGCTATCATCGCTATAAGATGAAACGCTTTAACCCATAGATACATTGATGAAATCTCTTACTTACCGAGCAACCAGCCACCATCAACATCTATCGTGGTACCCGTTACGAAATCGTTCTCGACCATAAACACAATCGCCTTGGCGACTTCATCCGGCATGCCCGCTCTTGGCAGAAGATGTGGTGCGGTGAGTTTTTCAAAATGCTTGTCGCGCTCTTCACCGGTAAGCGCGCTCATCGGTGTGTCAATCGTACCTGGTGAGACTGTGTTGATTCGTTTGGGTGCAATCTCGGGCGCCAGTGCACGTACCATCGCCTCCACCGCACCGCCCACTGCAGACAAAGCTATCTGGCCCGGCTTTGCTTTTCTGGCAGGTGAACCACTAACCAGAACAATACTGCCTTGATCAGTCAGGTGTTGAGCTCCAAAACGTACCACATTGGCGTAGCCCCATAGCTTGTCAAATGACCCGGCGAAGCCATCCATTTCCATGTCTAGAAACGGGCCGAGTGCACGATCACCGCCGGTGGCAGCGCTAATCAGGATATCGAACGGGGCATGCTGCTCGAAGAGTTTTTGCATAGCGTCACGATCGCGCACATCGCAGGCTTCGCAGGAAACCCCTGATGGCAAGTCGCCAGCCTTGGACGGATCCCTGCTCACCGCGATCACTGTGGCTCCGAGTGCCGCCAACTGATGCGTTGCCGCGAGACCAATGCCCGAGGTACCACCGAAGACGAGTGCTTTTTTACCTGAAATTTCCATCGAATATTACCCTGGATTAAGTGAGCTCTGACCGCCTATCATTATGCCCTTGCGGCGTAGTTGCAAGTTATTTGTGAATACAGTGCACAACACCATTTTTTCCGCCAAGCTGCTCCCAACCGATATACCAAACAAAGTAGAATACGTAGCCTCAATTTCACTCGAGAAGGCACCTTGAATCACACTGTACTGATTAGCGTCAACGGTATGGACCGCCCCGGTATCACGTCGGCACTTGTGAATATTCTTGCAGCTTATCCGGTAACCGTGCTGGATATTGACCAGTCTGTTATTCACAACCTGCTTTCATGGGGCATGTTGATTGAAGTTGACGCCAGTGCCTGCGGTGACAATGGCAAGCCAGACGCGTTGTTTAAAGACCTCCTGTTCAAAGCGCATGAACTGGAACTCTCAATCAATTTCACTTCTATCGACTCCGCGGAGCTCCAGCAATGGATGCAGGACGGCGCGATTGATCGGTATATTGTCACCCTGCTCGGTCGCAGTATGAATGCAACACTGATTGCTGAAATGACAGAAATCATCAGCAGTTACCAGTGGAACATTGCAACCATCGAGCGCATCTCCGAACGGTATCAGGGCGACGCCTCAAACGACACGCCGCTTATAGCTGTAGAAATTCGTATACATCATCGCAACGGCGATATTGACGGTTTACGCCGTGACTGTCTCGCGCTGGCCGGGCGCAGCGAGATGGATATAGCAATCCAGCAGGACAGCATCTGGCGCAGAAACAGAAGGCTGGTTTGCTTAGATATGGACTCCACCCTTATACAAAGTGAAGTCATTGACATGATGGCAGAAGCTGCCGGTGTTGGTGACCAAGTCAGTGGCATAACAGAACGCGCAATGCGTGGCGAAATGGATTTTTCGCAGAGCTTCGAACAGAGAATGGCATTACTTAAAGGACTGCCTGTAGACAAACTGGACCGCATTGATCGTGATCTAAAAGTAACAGATGGCGCAGAGAGGCTTATTAGTAACCTGCGCTTACTTGGCTATAAAACCGCTATTCTTTCAGGTGGTTTTGAATTCTTCGCCACTCGCCTGGCACGAAGACTAGGCATTGACTACGTGCATGCCAATGAACTTGACGTGGTAGATGGCAAACTCACAGGTATTGTCACTGGCAAAGTGGTAGATGATCAGCGCAAAGCAGAGTTGCTGCGATCAATCGCAGAAGACGAGGGCATACAACTACAGCAGGTGATCGCCGTAGGTGATGGCGCTAATGATATACCGATGCTGTCAGCGGCAGGTCTTGGTATTGCGTTTCATGCCAAACCCAAAGTTGCGGATGAAGCGGGTAATGCAGTGGGTACGGTAGGGTTGGATGGTATTTTGTACCTAATTGGCATGCGCGAAAATGAAATACGCGGATAAATTTTCAACACCACGAATACATCCTGTTTAGCCACTCAAAACCGCTACCACCAATTACTCGAAAGGCCTCTTCCTCACAAAAAGTCAAAAGCGTATATAGTTTTGCTTGTGAGGCCGACGTACGTCAGGGTATAAGTTTGTTATCCGGACCAAATCACCCCCCAGTCTAAACAGCGACAGACCAACCTGCGGGATGGACTATTCTGATTCGCAAACTTAAAGCACCTTAAACGGAAGTGATGCTTCAGCATCACTTCCGGCTTACCGCTACTTAGTCTCCTTCATGATGTCAAATGGTGTCGTTTTCGTAAAGTTCCTTGTTTCAACGTAATTACCGCGACTGTAATCACTGTGAGTCGCTTTAGTATAAGACCGTGTTATAAAAACTATTACCTTGAATATCGCAATTGCCCATGAAACGATTTCGAAAGTACTCATTTCCATTTGTACCTCCCCATAAAAAAAGGCAACTCCAGTCGAGTCGCCTTTATTCTTGGGGGAGGAGCGTTTTAGAGCCTCAAACCAAACTCCCAGTTTAGGTTGAGGGTTTACCTTTCAAATTATGTTATCGCACTGTTGCTTTGTACATGCCTCGTCACATCGATTGTCACAGCATCCGAGGTCAGCATTTTTCTTAATAAATACCTGGTTTAATACTTTGTTCATTACCTGCGTCAGCGGATTATAGTTTGCCATTAATCTACCTCCGTCGATAACACGCGCAGCAGCATAGCTCACCCGCATGTGAGGCGCTTCGATATATTCGAGTTCATCGAGCCATTGATTTTGATAAAATCCAACCACCGGAAACTGATCCAATGGTGAAGGCAGTCGCTTAATAGCCAACAGAGGGATGCAAGCCAGAAGTATCAGGGAATGCGCAATAAGACTACAGATAGTTGAAAAGGATTCGTGCAGAAAGCCTTTTGAAAAAAGCGAAGTCCTCATCTCCGGGCGAGACATCTCAGAGTGAATCATCTCTGGGTTAATCATCTCTGGGTTAATCATCTCCGGGTTAATTATCTCCGGGTTAATTATCTCTGGGTGAGAATTTTTTACATAGTGATCGTATACAGTTCTAACATTCAAAATTGTCATTGTCGTCTCCACATGGAGTCAGTCGCGCCGATACGGCGCGA
>CALIHW010000169.1 GCA_938020525.1 uncultured Granulosicoccaceae bacterium
GAGGGTGTCGTCAAAGCATTTTTTGAAGTCCCGTTCGACAATTTTTTAATGCATGTCCCCGAAGCCAAGTCACTCTCCCTATGGGAGAGTCCAATGCGTAGTTTGCATTGGGAGAGGGATACTTTTGACAATAAATTCAAAGTTTAAGCTCGAAGTCTTATTGAATATCTAACCAGACACACCCCTCTTCCGGCGCAAACTACACGCCGGATTCTCCCCAGGGAGAATGACAAAAGCGGCACTGGTTAAAGTCATGTGATAGTCACTAAAACCTTTGACGACACCCTCCCTGTGGGAGGGTGTCATTTATATGAGTACCATTCTCACCGCGGTCTCCGGGAGAATACAAAGCGTTGTTTGCTTTGCAAGAGGGATCGATTTCTCGCACTTCTACCGACACTTGCGGGTTGCCCGATCTCATCATCCGGACTTACTAAGATAAGCGTTACAGTTACTGCGTCAGTTATCTGACATATGCGCCAGTGATTTGGCGCACCGTCAATTTTCTTACAACTTACTCGCCTTCGAGCAGTGCTTCCCAGGTAAAACCACTTCCTTCAAGGATACGACGCAGCTTTTTCAAGGCTTCCATCTGAATCTGACGAACACGCTCACGGGTTACACCGAGCTCACGGCCAACATCTTCAAGCGTTGTACGCTCGTAACCGTGCAAACCAAAGCGACGAACAATTACATCTCGATGCTTGGGCTCAAGCTTCATCAACCAGTTGTTGATCTGCTTATGCGTGCTGTCATCCTGCAGTTTCCAGGCGGGATCAGGGTTATTGTCGTCAGGGATAATATCCAGTAGCGGACGATCACCATCTGGTCCAAGAGATACATCAACCGAAGTAACACGATCTCGCAGACCCAACAGGCGCTTGACGTCGGCAACCGGCTTCTCGCATTCAGCCGCTATATCTTCCGCCGTTGGCTCTTTATCCATCTTCTGCTGCAGGCGTCGCTCGGCCTTTAGATAGACATTCATTTCTTTAACAACATGAATCGGCAATCGAATCGTGCGAGTCTGATTCATTAATGCACGTTCTATCGTCTGTCTGATCCACCAGGTAGCGTAGGTAGAGAAGCGAAAACCACGTTCTGGATCGAATTTTTCAACTGAATGAATAAGCCCGAGATTACCCTCTTCTATTAGATCCAGAAGCGTCAAACCTCTGTTTAAATAGCGTCTGGCGATCTTTACGACCAATCTAAGATTGCACTCGATCATCTTTGCACGGGATTTCTCACAGCCCTTCTGAGCAAGTCGCGTGTAGTGCTTTTCTTCATCTGCCGTCAGCAGCGGAGAATGTTCAATCTCCTTAAGATACAGACGCGTTGCGTCCATATCACGTGATCTGGCTTTGCTACTTGGGGATACTTCTTTGGTGCGACGTAGTTGATCGGCAAAAGATTCTTCTTCCTCTTGCTCGTTTTCTACTTCGTCTACAACATCTTCTTCACGGGTGCTGTGTGTTACACGTTCTTCGTTCGCATCCCAAGCTGTTAATTCACTCTGGCCCATTTCAATCTCCGCATTGGATTTATTTTTTTATTATTATTGTTTTGCGAAGTTTTCACCCCGGACCAATATAAGCCCGGGGGATGTGCCGATCATCTGGCACAACTTGCAACTTCGTTATTATAAAGTATGCAAGTTCTGTGCCAATTATTTTTTACAGCGCCGGTAAATAGTCAATCGGGTTTACTGGCTCGCCGTTTCTGCGTATTTCAAAGTGTACTTCGCTGCCACCAGCCTCGTTTTCACCGACTGCGGCAATTAAATCACCCGCTTTAACTTTTTGATTTTCCTTGACAAAAATATCTTCGACCTTTGAGTACGCACTGAGGAAGTTATTCTCGTGGCGTAAGATTACCAAATTGCCATAGCTTGCCAGATCTCTGCCGCTGTACACCACTTCTCCGTCAGCAGCAGCCTGAACAGCCGCCCCCGGACCCGGATCAATGTCTAACCCCTGGCGGTTAATTTCGCGTAAGTCAAAATCTTGTGTGATTGTACCGAGTACCGGCCAGTTCCAGCCTTTGTCACGCTGATTGACTGTGATGCGTCTGGCCGACGTGGTATCAGCATCAGTGATCTCCACAGTACCTGCGGTTGGTACGATGGCTGGCGCAGGTAACGCACTGCCATCTCCTACATTAACGGTTTGCACAATCGTTTCGACGCCTTGAGGTCTATCTACCTGTGTAGTCGCAGTAGTTGCGGGTAGCGAATTTAGATCTGAGTCCGATACAAAGATTGGCTGGTCATCAAGTAGTGCATCACCTTTGGATACATCTACCACTCCAATGATTTCTTCCTGACGCTGCCCGGGGAGCATTACATCTGTGCCTATTGGTCCCGCTTCGGGTGTTGATACTGTTTGTGTAGCGTTCGGCAACACCACAGACTGCCCTACAGCCGTTGCATCACTAATCACTACACCTGCCGCATCAGAATCGATATCCCGGACTCTATTGCCGTTAGCACCGGCTCTATTTGCGATAGCTGCCATTGAGGCAACCTCTTCATCACGCAATAACAACAGCCGTTGGCCGGGAATCAACTCGGCAAGCTGTAGTGAATTGATATTCAGGAGTGAATCCGGATCAATCTTGTAGCGGCTGGCGACAGAATCCAGCGTGTCGCCCGGTTGCACAATGTAAGAATTCGAATCAAACCGTATTTTGGGAACCTCGATAGTTTCAAGGATTCCACAGCCGCTGGTAATTGCTGAAGCAGAGGCGGCAATCAAAGCGGTGCCGAGTAGTTTCTTGTTCATTTTTAACCTGTGATTTTTAAAGAGGCCCAGGTTCATTCGCTCACAACTCAAGACTGAACTACAGCATAAGCATCGATGCCGGCAGCAGTAAGTGATCCAGCGATGAAACACTAAAGATAGCAACCAGTGGTGCGTAGTCACCGGTTGATCAGACATTTATACGATAGGTTTAAAAAATCTGCAATGAAAACAGTAGTAAAGGGGCACTTCTTAATCCAGTTACTTCATAGTTGTAACCTTTCGGACGCTGAAATCGCTCTTTTCGACCTGTAAACCCTTCTTTACCGGACTTACCGAGCGCCAGCCGGTGCCAGAACTACCCAGTAAAACCAATAAAGTAAAAACCAATAAGGTAAAAACCACTCAGCAAAACTGCTCACGGGCGCAGCTTAGGCGACTATTTAGCAAACACCCGACAGAAAGGGCACAAAACGCACAGGCGCTACCTGCCGGGTTTGAAGCTGGTCGTTATCCCGCAACCGCATAACAGCCAGGTGCTGCGAACCACGCTGCGGACCAACCGGGCCAATCAAAACACCACCCGGACGCAATTGATCGATCAACTCTGCCGGCACTTCTTCCATTGCAGCAGTGACCATAATGGCATCGAACGGCGCTTCCGATACCCAGCCGTCGTAACCGTCTGTATACCTTGAGCTGACATTGCGAATACCGAGCTGAGCAAACTTTCTACTGCACCTGTGCGCAAGAGATCGAATGCGCTCTACCGTGTAGACCTTATCAACAAGCATTGACAACACCGCCGCCTGGAACCCTGAGCCCGTACCAATTTCGAGCACTTTGGCAGGCGCGGCACCAAAAAGATCCTTATCTACCACCTGACTTTCGAGTAACAGCTGAGTCATGAGTGCTACAACATAAGGTTGCGAGATGGTTTGCCCCTCACCAATAGGCAAAGCGGAGTCTTCATACGCACGTGACTCCATTGCTTCATCAACAAACATGTGTCTTGGCATCTCGACAAACGCATTCAATACATCTTCGTTGTGAATGCCCTGATCTCGCAACCGCGCAACGAGTCGTCTGCGGGTTCTGATAGAGGTCATGCCGATACCCTGAATTCTCGCTTCCATGTTCATGCTGCATCTCCGGCTATAGTCTTTGTCACTGTGGCGATCTGATCATGATCTGTCATGTCGTAAGACAAAGGGGTAACAGACACTTCATTGTTTGCTACGGCATGGAAATCTGTACCATCGACATCATCTTCCGGATCACTGACCGCACCGAGCCAGTAAATTTTCTGACCACGCGGGTCCTTGTGAGTAAAGTTACCAATGCTTCGTCCACGCCGCCCGAGGCGAGTTGCTGTGATCTTTACACCTTTTGCAGAGGCAACACCGGGCACGTTGACATTGAGTAAACCAGGTTTGTCTGCAGGGTTTGCTCCAGGGCACTTGATAGGGCACTTGATAGAACGCTTGATAATATCCACGGCAATTTGCGCTGCGATTTCGTATCCGTGCCGAAGGTCAGTCAACGAAAATGCAAACCCTGGAATACCGTGAAAATAGCCTTCCATTGCCGCTGCAACTGTGCCGGAATAGACCGCATCATCACCCAGATTTGGTCCTGCATTGATACCACTGATCACTATATCCGGTGACCAGTCAAGCAAGCCGTTGAACGCCAGAAGAACACAATCCGCAGGCGTACCATCAACGCTGTACCAATCGTCTTTCTGTTGTATCGCCCTAAGTGGCTGCATCAAGGTTAGTGAACTACTTGCAGCACTTCGGTTTTTATCTGGAGCTACTACTTTGATGTCTGCGAAAGACTGCACCGCATCAGCAAGTGCGACAATGCCTGGCGCAGTCCAGCCATCGTCATTAGAGATCAGAATTTTCATTATTATTGTTTTTATCTGCCTGGCGCGTACTCTACCAAGCTCACACTTTTGATTCCTGCCGTAACATGATTCATTTAAGTAAATTTCGTCCAGCATGGTGGCTTCGTAATCCACACGCACAAACACTTTGGGCGGCAAAAGTACAACGCACACCCAGTGCTGTGACGCACAGCGAACGGCTTACCACACCAGACAACGACTTCCTTGATTTGGCATGGACCGATGAAAACGAAGGACCGCTTGTTGTGATCTTTCACGGCTTAACAGGTTCTTTGAATTCACATTATGTACAAAGCCTGATGCACAACCTTAACCAAAACAACACACGCGCCGTATTGATGCATTTCAGGGGTTGCAGTGGAGAACCCAACAAAAGCCGCACCTCATACCATAGCGGCCACACAACAGACATTGCATTCACCATTGACACTCTGCGCAGCCGCTACCCGCACAGACCTATTGCTGCGGCAGGATTTTCTCTCGGTGGTAACGCACTCTTGAAGTACCTTGCTACAACGCCAGACAACCCGTTGCAATTTGCCCTGTCTGTGAGCCCGCCACTGGTTCTCTCTGAAGGTGCAAATCGTATGAATAAAGGCTTTTCTAAGATCTATCAGCGGGTATTGATCAAACAGTTGAAAGCAGCTGTGCGTGCAAAGCATGCTAAATACCCGGAACTTGGCATGGATGAATTCGACCTAACTTCTGTTAATAACTTTCATGAGTTCGATCATCTGATCACCGCTCCACTGCATGGATATGAAAGTGGCCCCGACTACTATCAAAGAGCCAGCACACTCAAAGACCTAATAAACATCAAAACACCCACCCACATTTTGTGGTCACGGGACGACCCTTTCTTTACAGAAAAATGCATACCCTCAAATGACCAGCTATCAGACTGCGTAGATTTTGAATTGACGACTCATGGTGGTCATGTGGCATTTCTAAGCGGCAGTATCCCATTCTGCGGGCAAAGCTGGTTAACCCAAAGAGCCAGCGAACTCCTGAGAAACAAGCTTGCACAGCCTGTTGACCCAGGCTAAGTATTGAAAGTAGCAGCAGATATAAAATACGGCGTTGTAGCAAGAGCCTTCAAAGCACTTGGTATCACACCGGAAGATCTAAAGAACGCGGTGCAGCAAGAGCTGTCTGACAACCACTGAAGTCCATTTTTGTGTAAGACAATTAGCCCAATCCGAAAGTCTTATCTGTTAAGCCGGGTTATCGATTAACCAGCTTCACAGCACCACCGAATGATTCTCTTGCAACACCGTCTATGTGTTCAAGTAACAACTTCTTATGCTCACCGGACAATTTTATAAAAGATAAGCCCGCGAAGAATCGATTGTTCTTGTTTGGTTTATCATCTTCACCTGAATTAACTACGCGCGCTTTGGTATCGATCCTCTGACCACTGGGGAACAAACGGATACTCAGCTGTAGTATTTCACCATCACTAAATACTTCATCGTGATAACACTTGAAACCATTCGGACTCAGACTTACCACATGAGTCGGGTGTTCAGGCAGACCAGCAACATCGAACTCCCGCTCATTCGCAGCCTCATCTGGTTGATGAATTTGCAGAGCTATGGCATCAGAGATGCGTCGGTACTTTCGTCGCTCGTCACTTATGGGTAGTGCAGACATTATTTTAGACTCCCGTAATGGTCATGCCGCACTCTGTGAACCAAGCCGACAAATGTCAGAACAGAGGCTATCGGCGCTAGTCTAAAAAATTTGAACACAACGCCTTGAAAACGTGAGCAAGGCGGAATTTGTGGCCTGCACATTGGCACGCTAGCTTAGTGTGACATTCACTGTGTTTGAATGTCACACTACACTGGTACCACGCGATTTTGGCGGGTAAAGGACTGCCAGAGTTACTTCATTACTGCTGACATGTCGCTTGCTCATCTTCCTAGTTGGAACACAATCTGAGAGGAGCTTCAGGTGTTCGAGCGTCTCTTTCCTTGACAAGAGTCGCATACATATCCTGCATCCGTTGCTCCATTATTTTATCACCAAGGTTCTCAGCATCGAGCTCCAGATCCTGCAAGTAGGTGTAATACTCTGATCCATCAGCATGATGCTTACATTCCTGCTCAACTTGAAATTTAATCTTTCTCTCATGCTTTTCACAAACAGCTTTGGTCGTGCTGTCTTCGCGCTCTGGAACCAAAACAAGCACGGAATACGCAGCAATCTTGCCGTCACTATTTTTCAGTGACCAGAGAAGCTGGCAATCAGTCAGACCTAAACTCGCAATGTCTTGCTGATGTTCCGCCAGTATATTTTTCAATGAATCCAATTGTTGTTTAGTCATTATCCTTCCTTTGTTTACTAAATACGTTCCTATAATCGCTGCAGACGTCTACATACAAAACTCCTGCCACAACCCCCGTAGCGTCACGGACAAAATAAACTTGATTTATCTACTACTAAAAACCGATGAGTGACATTTACATCATCCGAGGCAAACGGAACACGGCATCAGGACATCATGTTCCAGAGCGAAACCCTGTGACCTGGAACCTGATCACTAAGCCTCCCCGTCAGGTAAGTCACACCTCGAACTGCCGTCAGCCAGCTACCATCGAAGATAGTTAGTCGATACAATTGGCGTGTGTGGTTACCTGGACCACCGACGGAACCCCATCCAGTTGCAAACATCGACTGGCGTGGGCACCTTAAGTTATTGATTACACAGATATTAGCCTTGCACTGTGTTAAAGCGCCCCTAGCTCAGCTGGATAGAGCGTGCCCCTCCTAAGGGCGAGGTCGCAGGTTCGAATCCTGCGGGGCGCGCCATATTTTTCAATGAGTTACATGACTTTCATCCTCCTTCGCTGAATTCAACGTGACCATATCGTGACTAAGATCGGGCAAATGTTCGACCGCGGCGATCAGGTTTTCTGGCGCTAAGTGGGCGTACCGCTCGGTTAACTTCACCGAGCTGTGACCCAAAAGGTCACGGACCTCTGGCAACTTAACCCCGTCCGTAATTAACCAGGACGCAAAAGTATGACGTTGGTCATGCCACCGAAAGTTCTCGATACCTGCCAATCTCAGCGCCGTTTTAAAAGCTGTTTTTAGGCTTTTAAATCGCTCACCCTTTTTCGAACAGATTACCCACTTGGAATCGGGACAATGCTTAGCAACGTATTCAAGACGACCTCGAATCAGAGCAACTGCAGTCGCATTCAGAGGTACAACACGGCTTTTCTTGCTCTTAGTGATGTGTGGTGGCAATTGAATGAGGTTCGCATCTAAATCGACGTATGACCATTCAAGTGACAGCAACTCCCCACTCCGAAGACCAGTACACAAGGACAACGCGATCGCTGGAGCCAGATGGTCAGTGTTCTTTGCTGCAGCAACAATCAACCGCCCTGCTTCCTCTTCACTGAGCCATCTAGTGCGACCTTCCGGTTCTTTTAACTTATGACCGTTTACAGGGTTGGGAAGGGATCCGCCAGTTTTCCGATTCCAGTAATTCAGTGCAGCGCTCAACATCACTAGCATTTTGTTAATAGTGCCGGCAGCACGTGGTCGAAGCTCCTCATACTGGGGAAGCTTTCTGGGCTGCTGCTGGTACTCCACAAACGCTGCTATGTCTCGCACTTCAAGAAATGCACTACTGCCACCAAAAAATTCCTGCAAATGATTTGCAGCCGATTTCTCTGACGACGAGATATCTCTACTTTTTAAATACATTAGTAGCATTTCATCGAAAAATGGCACTGGTTGCTCATCCCAAGTTACTTCACGGAACGCTTCGAACTTCCACTTGCTGAGGAT
>CALIHW010000170.1 GCA_938020525.1 uncultured Granulosicoccaceae bacterium
GCTCAACAACACTGAACTATTTTGTTCAAGCCCAGACTTGCATGGAGGCAGTGGATGTCGGGCAAAGCGAGAGACTGACAAGAAAGAAACAGCGTTGCCTACCTGTTGCAGTCGCCTGTCGCGCAAGACTAAAGCAATCTACTTAGTAACACTAAGAGTTGCTTACTCTCATCCTTAGTTAATGGTTCCAATGTTTCATTTGTTATCTCCACTGCATCGGGAATCACGGCATGAATAGTCTCTTCTCCCTTTGGTGTCAGACTGACCAACTGACGTCTCGCGTCTTGAGGATCCTTTTTACTGGTCACCAGTTTTCTCTGTCGCAACCTGTCAACAACGCCTTTTATTGTGGCGACATCCATCGCTGTCAGGCGGCCGAGTTCATTTTGCGATAACGGTCCGCGCTCCAGCAACTTAGCCATTGCAGCAAACCTGGTTGGCGTAATATCAGAAGGCATATGATCACTGAATATACTGCTGTGGCGCTGGCTGACTTTTCTAAGAATATGGCCAATCTGGTTTTCTAATACATAAGGTTTCATAAATTCGAATGATCAACTTACCGTTTGGTCCCTGTAATGTACCAGCTGAAATACATCGACAAAAAAGCACCGCTAAAAAAAGCACGGCCAAAAAAAACACCGCCAAAGAAAAACCGAGAAAAAAGAGCATGACGCTATGTGCAATTGAACATACCAAGCACAATCTCAGGGTTCCACCGAAGATTGAGCAACATTGCGAATATTCATCGCTTGACCCAACACTGAAATTCCTTAGTATACCAACAGTATGCGCTTCAGCCTAAAAGCTTTTCGGGACTATCAGATGCCAGATCAAACCAGCCAGAAACTAGTTGTCACCAACATAGCACAAATCCTTTCAGGCAAGCTTGAAGAGCCTCTGATTGACGGTAATTGTCTGATTGTTGAAAACGGACTTATTACCGCTGTTGGCTATGAGAAAGATCTGGATACCTCCGCTGCAACAACCACGGTCAATGCCAACGACACATGGCTTTCACCCGGCCTGATTGATAGCCACGTACATCCGGTTATCGGCGACTACACACCTCGGCAGCAACAACTCGGATGGATTGACTCCTGCTTACACGGTGGTGTAACCACAATGATATCAGCCGGCGAAGTTCATGCGCCGGGTCGCCCTAAAGATATTGTCGGCTTAAAAGCCATGGCAATTGCATCACAACGCTGGTCCGAAAATTTTCGTCCTTCTGGTGTAAAGATGCTGGCTGGTGCACCGGTTCTTGAACAAGGCATGGTAGAACAAGATTTTAAAGACCTCGCAGATGCGGGTGTCAAACTGCTGGGTGAAGTAGGACTCGGCTCAGTCAAAGCCGGTGAAACAGCGGCGCAAATGGTCAAATGGGCACGCAAGTATGGCATTCAATCCACTATCCACACAGGTGGCCCATCAATACCAGGCTCCGGCTTAATTGACAAAGATGTCGTTCTGGAAGCAGACGCAGATATCATAGGCCACATCAACGGCGGCCACACTGCTTTGCCTGATTCCCAGATTACCTGCCTGTGTGAAAGTTGCAGCCGTGGTATTGAGATAGTTCATAACGGCAACGAACGCGCAGGACTTCTTGCAATGCGCACGGCATTTGAAATTGAACAGTCTGAGCGAGTGATACTGGGTACAGACTCGCCTGCAGGCTCTGGCGTACAACCACTTGGCATATTACGCATGATCGCTATGTTATCGAGCCTTGGTGATGTACCCGCTGAAATAGCTTTTTGTTTTGCAACCGGTAACACCGCGCGAATGCGTGAGCTGGATACAGGCATTATCGAGGTGGGTAAATCTGCAGACTTTATACTACTTGATCAAGCTCAACACGCACCAGGCAAAGATATGCTGGAGAGTATTCATCAGGGCAATCTACCCGGCATCGGCATGACTGTGATTGACGGCATTATACGCTCACACAGAAGCCGCAATACCCCACCTGCAACGCGACTACCAGAACTTGTTTAACACGTTCTGGTCTGCCGCACTCGTGGCAGGTGCTTAATGCAAACCACTTACAGCACTTGCTCCAACTCTCAGATGTAGCACCCTAAGTTCAGACAATAGGTCTGGAACCACTGAGCCATGTGCGTTACGTTGTGTTTCTCATAGAATAAGATGACGGCGAAAAAATGACAGCGAGCTACACGGACAAATACTTTTCCTGAATCTCAGGTTGCGCATCCAGTTCGGCAAATGTACCGTCAAAACGTTTCTCACCGCCTTCAATAATAATCGCCCGGTCTGCAACCAGTCTTGCAAAGTGTAAATTCTGTTCAGACAACACAACTGTCAACCGCTGCTTTTTAATACGCAGAATAGTTTCAACCATCTGCTCAACAATTACTGGCGCTATACCCTCAGAAGGTTCATCGAGTAGTAAGCACCTCGGGTTACCCATCATTGTTCGTGCAATGGTCAGCATCTGTTGCTCACCGCCTGAAAGCGCTTTGCCACGATTGCCGCGTCTTTCAGATAAATTTGGAAATAGCTCAAACAACAGATCCACCGACCATTGGGGTACGCCATCGCGCGGTGGTTGCCGCCCTACTTCCATATTTTCAAGGATAGTAAGGTCTGTGAATATACGACGCTCCTCAGGTACGTAACCTAATCCGACTTTTGCTACTTTATAAGGTGGCAGGCCGACGAGTTCGGTTCCGTTGAACATCACTGAACCAGTGCGCGGCCGCACCAGCTGCATAATCGACTTCAAGGTCGTTGTTTTACCAGCCCCATTGCGACCAAGTATAGATACGACTTCGCCTTCACCTATTGAAAAGCTCAGGTCATTAAGGATTTGTGCCTTGCCGTAGTAGCTGTCAACATTCTTCACGTCGATCATGACGCCACCTCAAACAAATTACCGCCACCGAGATAGACTTCCTGCACAAGCGGGTTGTTTCTGATTTCATCAACAGAACCATTGGCTATTAACTTTCCCCGGTTAAGTACCAGAATCCGATGAGCATGACCAAATACAACGTCCATATCATGCTCTGTAAACAAGACACTGATGTTTTGATCTTTAACGATATCTGCAGTCAGTTGCATCACGCTTTCACGTTCGGTAGGCGCCATACCTGCAGTAGGTTCATCCATCAACAGCAGTGTAGGCTTGTGACAAAGAGCGATGGCAAGCTCCAGTCGTTTTAAATCACCATAGGCCAGAATCGCACAATGTCGCTCTGCCTGATCAGCAAGACCTACCATGTCCAGATAAGAAATAGCTTCTTCCTTGTAGATTTTATGTGCGTAAGGAAATATAGAGAAGATCCGCCTACGATGTGACATCAATGCCATCTGAACATTTTCGACAACAGTCATTGAAGAATAGGTTCCAGTGATCTGGAAGGTTCGACCCACACCCTTGCGCCAGATTTGACGCGGGTATTTTCCAACCAGGTTTTCGCCCTGAAAAAACACCTCACCAGTGGTGGGTTTTAACTGACCCATTAGCATATTGAAACAGGTACTTTTACCCGCCCCGTTCGGTCCGATCAACGCGAGCAGTTCACCTTCACGCACTTCAAAGTTTACGAAATCGACTGCCTGCAGGCCATGAAAAGACTTGGACAAATTCCGCACATCGAGAATGATGTTCATGGGTCTTCTCTTGTATTTTCTCTGGTATTTTCTCTGGTATGCGCTTTGGCATTCACAGCGGGATTTCTTATTTTGGAATGATTTGAATCAGGATCTTTCATGATACCTATCCGCTCCGCTAACTTTCGCAAGGTACCGCTAATGCCTTCAGGGGCCAATATAACGACAAAAATAATGATTAACCCGAGTGTCAATCTCCAGTATTCAAATCGGGTTAGAAAATCTTTCGCATACTCAAGCGATGCTCCACCAACAATCGCACCGGACAATGTTTTCACACCACCTAAAAAGATCACAATCAACGCATCGAATGAGCGCGCCACTTCAAGCTCGGTTGGAAACACACTGCCTTTTGAAAAAACAAATAATGCCCCCGATAGTCCCGCGACGGCACCCGCAAATGTAAAGGCCAGCCACTGAACTCGTTTGGTATTAATGCCAGTCGCCTCTGCTTGCCTTGCAGAATCACGCGATGCCCGTAGTGCATATCCAAATGGTGAATGGGCAACGTGTCTGAGTAAAAGTATTCCACCGATACCAAAAACCAGTGTGAAGTAGTAATAAGGTGTTGTGCTGTTGAGCCATTCCGACGGCCAGATATCAACTAATCCGTCATCGCCACCAGTGAACTCACCCCATTGATAAACCAGAGACCATAACAGCTGGGCAAAGGCCAGTGTCAGCATCGCAAAATAGACGCCTGTGAGTCGCATGCATAGCCAGCCAATTATAAAAGCTGCAAAGCCAGCGCCTACCGGAGCAAGCAGAAATGCAATTTCCATTGGAGTTTGCAAATATGACACAAGCAATGCCGCAACATATGCTCCGCCACCAAAGTATGCTGCATGACCAAAAGAAACCAAACCACCAAGACCGAGAATAAAGTGCAAACTCGCTGCAAACAGACAAAAGATGATTACGTCTGCAGTCAGTACTTGTGAAAAACTGGAACCGAACACCGGCAACAACGCAAGCAATAAAATACCAACTGCAACCAACACCCGTACTTTAATGCCTGCTGGTTTAATCGGTCGTTCCGGCTCGCCCACCTGACCGTGTTCACCGGCAACCTCCTCCCGGCCAAATAAGCCATAGGGTTTGATCATCAGAACTACGGCCATAACAACAAACATCAGCACCAATGTACTTTGTGGCAGGTAGGTAACCCCGAAAACATTTAATACAGAGATCAGCACGGCTGCAACGTAAGCACCCGGAAGAGAACCCATACCACCGATGACCACTACAACAAAGATAGCCGCCAGAATATTAAAATCCATTAGCAGGTCTGCACCACCTTTGGGAAGCTGTATTGCACCACCTAACCCTGCCAGTGTTGCTCCCAAAAAGAAAACACCGGTAAACAGCCACGCCTGATTAACACCAAGCGCCCCGACCATCTCACGATCCTGAGTTGCTGCTCGCACCAGAATACCTACGCGCGTTCTTGCAATGAGATACCAAAGACCGAACAGAATAAAAGGAGTGATCGCTATTAATGCTAAATCGTACTTTGGTACAGGCTCATCCATGATACGCACAATACCTTTTAAACCCGGTGCGCGTGGACCCAGGACATCGTCAGCACCCCAGGTTAGCAATGCGAGATCCTGTATAACCAGTATTACACCAAAAGTAGCTACCAGCTGAAACAACTCAGGTGCTTTGTAAACAGGCCTTAATACGCAGATCTCAACAATCACCCCGATAACACCGACTGCGAGCCCGGCCAGTACCACTGAGGCCCAAAAGCCGAACATACCGGGTAATACCTGCATCAGGCTATAGCCAATGAATGCCCCCAGCATGTAGAACGAACCATGGGCAAAATTAACAATCCGCGTCACACCAAAGATTAGCGACAAACCCGATGCCACTAAAAAAAGGGCTGCTGCATTGGCAAGCCCGGTTAATACTTGTGCTACGAACAATCCCACAGTGATCTATTCTTCTTTTGCTGTTGCTTTTGCTTTTGCTTGGGTTTAGTTTTTTTTGTTTTAGTGTTGCTTGGGAAAAGATCGGCAGCCTAAACTGAAAGCGGCCTAAATACAGCCTAAGTGAGGCCTAAATACAACCCGAGAAAGCCGAATTGCAACCAGAGGGCTGCCGATCATGTTTACCTATTCTGCAGCAGGTCGAAGCTTCTTTACTTCTTCGTCAGATGGCAAATAGTCTGCGCCATCTTTATACTTCCAATCGACCAGAACACCAGCTCCGTCCTTGAGTGCTACCGTACCTACAAAAGCACCCATCGTAGACTGATGATCCTGGCCTCGGAAAGTAATTTTCCCTACTGGGGTATCAACCTCAAGCCCCTTGAATGCTGCAATCATTGCATCTGTGTCAGTGGACCCTGCTTTGGTAATCCCGGCTGCGATTGATTGCGCTGTCATGTACCCGACCAGTGAGCCAATCTTCGGGCCTTCTTCATACTTTGCCTGGTAGGCATCAACAAAAGCTTTATTGGATTCGTCGGTGAGGTCATACCAGGGATAGCCAGTCACCACCCAGCCTACCGGCGCTTCATCTGCAAGCGGCTCAAGATATTCAGGCTCACCTGTCAGCAGTCCATAAGCATGTCGGCCTTCAAACAGACCACGAGTGGTGCCTTCGCGGACGAACTTAGCCAAGTCACCTCCAAAGGTCACATTGTAAATTGCATCGGGCTTGGCGCGCTCAATAGCTTGTACCTCTGCACCGGCATCAATTTTAAACAGCGCCGGCCATTGCTCTGTTACAAACTCAACCTCTGGTTTAAGTGCTGTCAGCGCCTTCTTAAATGCGGCGACGGCATCTTTACCATAGGCATAGTTCGGTGCAATTGTCGCATAGGTTTTTGCGTCAGTTTTAGCTGCTTCTTCTGCAAGCATGGCAGCCTGCATGTATGTTGAAGAACGCAA
The DNA here is from genome assembly GCA_938020525.1 of uncultured Granulosicoccaceae bacterium. Classification (GTDB taxonomy): domain Bacteria; phylum Pseudomonadota; class Gammaproteobacteria; order Granulosicoccales; family Granulosicoccaceae. The sequence continues at coordinate 6,540 of CALIHW010000170.1, forward strand.
CCTGAAGGTATATTCATTGCCTTTCTCCCATACCAGCGAATCAGCCAATGGCTCTGACGCAAGATAGAGATGCTTCTTCTCAGCCGCATAGGATGAGATAGCCAGTCCAACGTGAGATAAAATGGTGCCCGTCAACATGACAGCTTCTTCGCGAGTCATTAGTTCTTCAGCAATTTTAACCGCTTCCCCTGGCTTGCCTTGATCATCGCGATAAATAAATTCCAACGGCTTACCTAGCACACCGCCTGCATCATTTATTTCCTGCAACCCCAGTTCAATACCGTTCTTGTATGGGCCAGCAAATGCTGCCATACGCTTGTAATGGTTTATTTCGCCAATCTTGATGGTGTCAGCAGCATTAGCAGACATACCCGTCAAACCAATAGCTGCAGCTACCAGCGCTGATGTAATGAGTTGTTGAATTTTCACAAATTCCTCCTGATTAATTGAGACCAGAATTGGTTCTCAAGAATGATGAACAAAAGTTGAATCAATCGGATCACCCAGATCGTTTACTGCTTCCGCTTCCACTAACTCGCGAATACGCTTGCGATAAACTGTCGGCCCTTTGTCAATTGCAATTCGTATCGGCCGCCGCCGCTGAGGCCGGTTTTCTTCAAGTTGTATTGCCTCAAGAATCTCCTTATCTTCATTAAACGCTACCTTGAACATCTCATCCATTTTTTTCGACACGCCCTCATCACCGACTGCTGTATTTCTCAAGTGCATCCAGCGGTCAATTGAATAATCTGCGTTAACCGGAGTGATAAAATGCAGAGCAAAAATACGAAAGCCCCGATCGCGCTCCTCTTCACCGAGAGCTAATGAAGTATCAGCACTGCCAAAATCAATCACTGCAGTGCAAGGTAAATGCAGGTAGTAGTAGTGCCAGCGGTCGACGTTTCCGGTAAAAGTGCCAAAGTTCTTAAAAAAACCAATGGGTGGTGAATCTCGAATCCAGCGCCATGCAACTATTTCATCGCCGGCTGTACTTACCTCCACTGGTACATTTTCACTAGAGGCATTACCCAGAGTGGTGGGGTGTACAAAACTCACATGCGCCGGGTCGACCAGATTTTCTGCCACATTCATGTAGTGAGCTTTCAAATGTAGGGCTTCGCCCTGATGAGCGTGCCAGTCAGGATCATTAAACTCGGGCATCGTAAATACATCGTTGATATTTGCGCGCTCCGGATCGCCCATCCAGATCCAGACTATGTTGTTCACTTCATGAATGGCATACGTAGTTACACGAGCTGACCTCGGCACATTAGACTGCCCGGGAATACGCACACATTTGCCTTCACAGTTGAATGTCATACCGTGGTATCCGCATTGAATATCATCACCAATAAGCTTGCCTTTCGACAGAGGCAACATGCGGTGCGGGCAACGATCTTCCATTGCAATTACCTGTGCACTGGAATTACGGAACATCACAATGTTTTCTTCTATTACCGTGACACGGCGCAGCTCATCATTAAACTCGGATGACCAGCCCGCCACATACCATGTATTTTTCACATAGTCCATCAGCTTTCCTCATCTCTCAGTTGTTTGAGAGACACAACACTATCGCAACCCGTCTTCACCCTTAGCGTCTGTTGCTTCCAGCCCACCCACTCTTGGCAATGGGCGTCCGGAATCTGTGACCACTATGGATACCATAATTTCGTTAGCACGCGGCGCATCGTTAATTCGAACTTCCATACCATCAAAGTGAGAGCGCACATACGCTGCATCTTTATGACCCAGCGGTACATCGAGCGGCTGCCCCATGGACCCCATCTTTTTTGATGAGGGTACCAGTGCTGCACCTTTTTCCACTGCCTGGCGAAGTGGCTTACCAAGTTTGGGATGCAGAATTGCAGCAGCGTGTTCGAGCTCTCCGTTTTCCCCTACCATAGCAGCCTTACCGTAGCTCTCTGTTTGTGAGGGATCGATACCAAGTGCTGCAACACATTTTCTGCCTAAGAGATCGCCGAGCTGTTCACCAATGGTCATCAACGCATCAAGATCTTCCTGATACTGACCTGCAAACGGGTTTTCTATGACAGCCGTAGAGGCTGCACGCCGGGTTGGTGGATTGATTGCCTTGCCCATCTCCAGATGGGTATCTTCAACTGTGGTAACAATTTTTCGAATATTCATTTCAGCCCGTCCTCACCTATAACTGGCGTATCTTGTACCGACACTATCATGAAGTAGTGCCGCTGTTGTATTCACGCGAGCATCACTTAAGGCAAAGTGTGATCGCAATTGAGACACGTTGCAACGAGTAACCTCAGGCACAGAGCGCTCCCTGAGGGTATTGGTCTATCTCTACTCTACCGCCAGCGGTTTCAGTAGTGATTTGGCCTACCGAAAACACTCTCGAGTTTAAACTACCGTAAACACCGATAATTAGATTGTTATCGATCATTAACTGAGCAAGCTTTTGCCCTGACTCTAGCGCCTGGTCTGCCTCTACTGTGGTAATTTCGCCAACATCAACTGTCACCAGCCGCACTCCAAGGTCACTATCAGGATTTAGCTCTGTTGCAACTTTGCGCTCTATCATCGGGTGATCAGGCAAGTTAACTGCATTCGCAATCAGCGTTGCTGCCGCATCCGCAATCGCCGCTGTACTGGCAAGTACTGTTACTGCATCTGCAATACCCAGTGAGTGACTTCGACCTCGCCAACCACTGGTAGCAACACCTCTTATGTTGCTGCACCCTGTTATAACTGCTTTCGAGCCAATAGCACCATTCAAAGGGTTATCACAAACGCCCACCGAAAAACTTTGCTCACGCGTTAAAAACAATGCGGTATCGCCGCCGTTATTAACATAGGCTTTGGTTATATCCCTGCCGTTGATCATACAGTTAAGAACATGATCTGCCACTGCTCCTGCAACCGCACACATAGGGGTCAGAAAATGATGGCTGGAAAAGGCATTGGTAGCACTGACCATATTGCAGGCGACTGTGCCTTTAACAGCAGTAGTATTTCTAGCCGAATCGGTTCTTAAAACATTCAGCTCGCTAACCAGTTCAGCAAGCACAGTTGAAAAAGCACTGGTTGCCTGTTTATACGCCGCCTTTACTTCTGCTTGTGGACCGATTGCTTCAATCAGCAAATCAATAGGACCATGGCGCAACTGAAGGCGTCCATCTACGTGCAGCTTAACTAATGGCAGATCAATCATTGATCTAACCTTTTGCCTGCTTTGGATAAGGCTCTGTTATCGTCCCTGGTATCACCCCTGGGCGTTACCGGCCACGGGTTGTGACTATTCATACCCACCGCTGCCTGGCCTTTTAATACATGATCATTTTGTGGCCCGATGACACCGCTCAATGCTTGTTCAACGGAGATAACATGGTCCATGTGACCACCCAGCGCTTCATAGGCGCTTTTAGGAACCGTAAATTCTATCGGCGCGACCAAAGCTGGAGTCGGCACATAGCCAAAGGAATTTTCAGGCATGCGGGATACATCAACCATCACAGTAATACCACCACCCGGCCATCGGTATGCAGGTGCTCCTCCACAGGTCACATGAGTGATCATCTGCTGTACAGATCGAGTGAGTTGCACCGGATTCTCGGTGACACCAGCTCTTAATGATCCGCCTGCGCCACCCATAAACAGAACCGAGCACAACGCCGGTTCACAGTTTTCTTCAATTCTGGCAATTGACGATTGCAAACGCTCGGGGATCTCTAGCTGCATCGGTACAAGAACATCGTTCAGTTCGTAATAGCTAAAATGCTCACCGGTGGTGGACACCATTAGAAGCGATTGCCCCGGTTTTGCAATCTTTTTGTTGAAGTCGCCCAGGATGCCGAGTGGATCCTGCAGGTCTGTGCCACCCCAGCCTGTACCCGGCTCTGCTACTTGAAAATAACGCCCCGGTGTTGATCGCCGTCCTTTTATCTTGATTCCTGTTTGCTGCCAGCCAATGACTTTACCCGCCTGATGCTCTGACATGACACCGGTAATATGATCATCTACTACGACCACTTCATCAACGAGATCTTTCCATTGTGAGGCGAACATACCAACC
>CALIHW010000171.1 GCA_938020525.1 uncultured Granulosicoccaceae bacterium
GTTTGATGTTATGTATCTGGCTACTACTGAAGCGCGTTGATGCGACAAGGCCAGGTTATATTCAGCAGACGATTGTGAGTCTGTATGTCCACTTACCTCAATTGAAGTATTCGGGTAGGTGTGCAATGCGGCAATGATGTCGTCAAGGACAGTTTTGGCGGTCTGTGTAAGAACACTGGAGGCTGATACGAACGTCACCTGATCTCTGATCATGGGTTCCAGTTCGTCGATCTTCTGCTGGAGTTGAGTGATCTGATTTCTCTCAATAGACGCTATTGCAGGTGTTACATAGATAGCAGGTGTTGTAGCTTGCAGATCTATTTGCTGTTCGGGTGCCTCAGCTGCAAACGTATCTTGTTCAGGTATTTCTGTTTCTGATACTACTGTTTCAGATATAACTGTTTCTGGTATTTCTGGTTTTGTTATAACGCTAACCTGTGGCGTGTCATAGTCTGTAATGATTCCGATCGTCGAGGTTGGCAAGTAGGCTCTAACCTTGTCTGTCGCTTTTTGGGAAGCAGTTGTAATATTGCCTGTTAAAAGATCACCGTCCAGATCGATATGAGCGTCAGCAATGCCAGCATCAAAGTTCGCCACTACCATGGCGAGATTATTAATCGATTCTGCCATGTCCTTGCCTTGAGCGAGCTCAGTGGATACTGTTAGATTATTGACGACATTTATACCCAGCGTCGATTGCCGGGCTGCGGTGGTTAGCGTGTCAACGTCTTCTTGTGATGGAACTGTACCGTTGAGAACAAGTTCTTGGTGATTCACCGTAGCACTGACTCTTACCTCTGTGGTTGGCGGCTGTGAAGTAGCTTCAGCTCTGGCCACACCAGTAGCTTCTGTTGTGTGCACATTTGCTTTGCGAACCTTAGCTCCGTTAGGACCAACGTGTTTCTCAAGCATGGTCTGTATATAGCTGCGGCTGTGATTTTCTGACACCACACCCTTGACGTCTACCGTGCGATAGCTGGTTGTGAATTCTAGTTCCGTGGGCTTAATACCAGCCGTTGCGAGGATCTGTGGTGCAGCCAGATGTACCTGATCTTCAATGTGGCCGGCTCCCCATGCAGTACCTAATGCGAGAGCAACTGCAGCACCAGGCCAAACCCATTTGCCTACGGGTGCAGGCATACTTCCGTCACGACTGCCTTCAAGCAGGGCGTGCCTGGTAAACACTGCAGATTGGGAAGACCTGATCTTTTTCGTCATTCAAAACAACCCGTATCTATGACTACTTTTTACGTACTGCAAAGTCGTCAGTGTCAAAACGTGAACACTGCATGCAATTACTTAGCCGGGTTTGGATGCGCCAGCAAATGGCTGCTTGAGGTTTCGTTAAAAACAACCAATTCAAAAGCCACCCTCCCGAAGGGAGGGTCGGACGCGGTAGCGGCCGGGGAGGGTATTGTTGATACAGCATATGGTTGTTATATCTGAACTATCGATCCCTCTTGCAAAGCAAACAACGCTTTGTATTCTCCCGGAGGGAGAATGGCAGTTTGAGGATTCGATGAATCACAAACAATTCAATAGCCACCTTCCCCCCGGGAGGGTCGGACGCAGTAGCGGCCGGGGAGGGTTTTGTCGTTAACACGAACAGGTGTTAAATCTGAACTATCGATCCCTCTTGCAAAGCAAACAACGCTTTGTATTCTCCCGGAGGGAGAATGGCTGTCAGGGGCTTCGATTAGCAGGCGAGGGCGGTTCACCTGGAGGGAGAATGGCTGTCTGGGGCTTCGATTAGCAGTCGAGGGCGGTTCACCTGGAGGGAGAATGGCTGTCTGGGGCTTCGATTAGCAGTCGAGGGCGGTTCACCTGGAGGGAGAATGGCTGCCCGGGGTTCGGTTAGCAGGCGAGGGAGGCGGGCTCAGTGCTTGAGCTTTAGCCCGTCGACTGCTTTACCGATGCCGTCAACGGTTAAACCGTACATCCGTTGCTGCATAATCTCTTGAGAGAGCTTTACCGATGGTACGCGTGACCAGTAGGCCTCCGGTTCCGGGTTGAGCCATGCGGCGTGAGGAAATTTTTCCAGAATGCGATTGATCCAGACTGACCCGGCTTCTTCGTTCCAGTGCTCGACACTGCCTCCGGGTGCCATTATCTCGTATGGACTCATAGTGGCATCGCCGACAATAATCACTCTGTAGTCGGCGGCATAAGTTCTGATGAACTCATAGGTAGAGATTGTTTCACTGTGCCGGCGTCTGTTGTCTTTCCAGAGTTTTTCGTAGATGAAGTTATGAAAGTAAAAATACTCCAGGTGCTTGAATTCGCTGCGAGCTGCCGAGAATAGTTCTTCGCTGACAGTAACGTGGTAGTCCATTGATCCGCCCACGTCGAATAACAAAAGCAGCTTGATTGCGTTGCGCCTTTCGGCAACCATTTTGATGTCCAACAGCCCGGCATTGCGTGCAGTTGCGTCAATAGTGCTATCTATGTCGAACTGATCCTGCGCGCCTTCTCGTGCGAAGCGACGCAGTTTGCGTAATGCCATTTTAAAATTTCTTATACCAAGCTCGCGTTCATCATCAAGGTTTTTGTATTCGCGCTTGTCCCAAACTTTTATTGCCCGTCCGTGACGACCTGCTTTCTGTCCGATACGCACACCTGCTGGGTTATAGCCATAAGCACCAAAAGGCGAAGTGCCGCCGGTCCCAATCCATTTGTTACCACCCTGATGACGCTCTTTTTGTTCCTCCAGTCGTTTGCGCAGCGTATCCATGATTTCATCCCAGCCACCAAGTGCTTCTATTTCAGCTTTCTCTTCATCGCTGAATAAGCGTTCCGCTTCCTGGCGCAGCCATTCGTCAGGAATGTCTCCGATCACCTCGTCAAACAGCTGTTGCAAGCCGTTCACATACTCGCCGAAGACTTTGTCAAAACGATCGTAGTGGCGTTCATCTTTTACCAGACACATGCGGGAAAAGTGGTAGAACTCGTCAATGCTGTAGTTTGTAACTTGCTTGTCCAGTCCGTCGAGCACGGCTAGATATTCTGTGATTGACACAGGTACCCGTGCATTGCGTAAGCGGAATAGTAAGTCGATTAACATGACGTGTTTATAGTTTATCTATGGCTGGTGGAATTATTTGTCCTACTGCTACTGCTACTGCTTGCGCTTGTTTAAGAAGACGAGCCGTTCAAAAAGATGTACATCCTGTTCGTTTTTAAGAAGCGCACCGTGCAGCTTTGGAATGATTGAACCACTGTCATCAGCATGCAAAGCTTCTGGTGGTATCTCTTCTGCCAGTAATAGCTTGAGCCAGTCCAGGAGCTCTGAGGTGGAAGGTTTTTTGGTGATGCCCTGTACTTCACGAATTGAAAAGAACGCATTCAGTGCAGCATCAAGCAGGTCTTTTTTTATCGTTGGGTAATGGACAGCTACAATCTGCTCCATAGTTTCTTTGTCAGGGAATTTAATATAATGAAAAAAGCATCGGCGCAAAAAGGCATCCGGTAATTCTTTTTCATTGTTACTTGTTATGATTACCAGGGGACGATGTTTCGCGACAATAGTTTCTCTGGTTTCATAAACGTGGAATTCCATTTTGTCGATTTCCAGTAGTAAATCGTTCGGGAATTCAATATCGGCTTTGTCTATTTCGTCTATTAAAAGAACCGAGAGCTGGTCTTCTTCAAAAGCTTCCCAGAGTTTGCCTTTGACGATGTAGTTGGATATGTCGTGGACTTTATCTTCACCAAGTTGTGAGTCGCGCAATCTCGAAACTGCATCGTACTCGTATAAGCCCTGTTGGGCTTTGGTAGTTGATTTGATATGCCATCGATATAAGGGTGCTGACAGTGACTGCGCTACTTCCTCAGCTAGTTGAGTTTTTCCGGTACCAGGCTCACCTTTAATCAACAATGGTCGACCCAGCGTAATTGCCGCGTTAACCGCCAATGAAAGATCCTCTGTGGCGACGTAATTTTTAGTACTGGAGAATTTTCTGGTCATAGGTCAATTTGTTACAGCTAAGCACGGTTTATCGCGAGAGTCTTGAGTGATGAGTGTTCGTTTTAAGTTGGTTCACGCTTAAGCATAAAGCCGAGAGGTCTACCGCCGACCAGATGCATGTGGATGTGCGGGACTTCCTGATTACCGTGTTCCTTACAGTTGATAATCAAGCGGTAGCCATCATCACTGATACCTTCCTCACGAGCAATCTTTTTAGCCACTACGAGCATGCGGCCCATGGTGAGCTCATCTTCTGGTTCGATATCATCAACGGTGGGTATAAGTTTGTTCGGCACAATTAGAACGTGCGTCGGTGCGACCGGGTTTATATCCCGGAAGACGGTAACCAGGTCATCTTGATACAACATCTCTGATGGGATTTCTTTACGGATAATCTTGCTGAAAATAGTCTCTTCTGCCACGTGGAATTGCCTTTTTCGATTTCTGGTCTGGCAGTTATTGTAGCAGGTAGCGTCTGTGGATATTAGTACGCTACATCCTTAGCTATATCTTAAGCTATGCTGCGCAGAAGTTAGTTCGAGCTGGGCCTGGCTCTGCGGCAGTGAGAGGACAGAGCAATGCAACTTGCACATAACAAAAGCAGCAACAGCGGATCAAAAGTTGCTGCGCTGGAGGACATTGCAGATGAAACGGTGCAGCCGGAATTTGAAGTGCTGCCACTGTTGCCTGAAAGGGCTCTTTCCGCAGAGGTCGTTACAGTAAAGCTGGTGCTGAAGGCACCAACGCTTACCGTCGTCGTCGTGGTGCCGTCGACGCTGCCCGGACTTTGCGCGGCTATCAGCAGGGTATCTCCGTTGCGAATCGTGGCCGGACTGTTAGTTAATGCTCCATCGTTTAATGAGTAAAAGCCGTCTGAGATAGTGAGAACACTTGCTGCTTGCAGGCCACTGATGGTCACTGCATTCGACTCAACGATGGCGTTGGGTGCGGCGGCTACCGGTGGGAATTCAAATGCGTCTGGTGTGTCGTCGCTCAGAGACGTTGTCAAAGAGAAGGCCACTTCACCGTCTGACCGTCTGTGTCTTTGTCTTTCTACAGCCACATAGTAAGTACCTGGTTCGACCAACGCTGCAACGCGGAAGTTGCTGGCATCACCGCTATTGTCATCAAGAGAAATGACACTTAGCTCTTCATTGAGCAGATAGCCGTAAAGATTTTCTGTGCTGCCGGATTCTGCCTGTAGCAGGCCGCGTTGTGTTACCTCTATAGCGAAGTATCGGGTATCTTTAAAGCCGAACAGTGTCGCATCAATATCGCTTTGTAATTCAATGGGAGTTGCCTGACTTTGAATTAGCTCCAGTGCGATATCACGCTCGGGATTGTAGTTGTTGTTTTGCAGCACATTCAATGCGCGAGCAAGGTTCATTACGCCGCCACCGCAGTGAAATAGTTCGCAATCTGTACCCGCTGCATATGGTGTTGCGCTTTCTTGCAGAACAGCACGGACCTCGGAAGGACCGAGGTCCGGGTTCAGGCTATGCATCAGGCTTATCGCACCGCTCACTATTGCGGCCGAAAAGCTGGTGCCGTTTTCTGTGCGATAAAAATTACCTTCGCTATCCGGTACATCAAAGCCGCTGTTGGAGGCAACCAGAATGTCCCTGCCGATAGTCGATATAGTCACTTTTAAGCCATAGTTACTAAAGCTGCTATCAACAGTACCTTCAGAGGTGTTTGAACCTACGGTAATGACATTTGCGCAGTTAGCCGGTGATGATCGCAGTGCATTATTGGCTTCATTGCCTGCTGCCATTACAAACACCACATTGCGAGCTGTTAGCTCATCAATTACGTCCTGCCACGCCCTGGTGCATTCTGTAGCGCCACCGAGACTCAGATTGACGACATTGGCAGGTGTCGGGTTGTCCGGAATTCCGGCAACACTTAAACCGACGCTCCATCGGATCGCATCAATGATATCTGCATCAGTGCCTCCGCAAATACCAAGTGCTCTGGCGTGCAGTAACCTTGCGTTCCAGTCTATACCTGCGAATCCCTCACCGTCGTTGCTCTTGCCAGCGGCTACACTTGCTACACCAGTGCCATGCCAGCTGCTTGAGAAACCATTGCAGGTGTCACCCGGATCAGCTGGGTTGTCATCGCGACCATCACCATCGTTGGCGCTGAAGAAATCATTCGGGCTATCAGCGGATACAAAATCGTAGCCGAGATTGGCCACAGAGCGGTTTGCGACTTCCGGGTGATCGGGCAGTACACCGGTGTCTACTATCGCAATTACCGAACTTTCACTACCGGTGGTGATATCCCATGCGCCCGGTGTGTGAACGCTGTATTGACCTTCGTAAAGATACGACTGGTCTCCAGGACTTTGTGTGCCCTGATACAATGGATCGTTAGGCTCAAGTAACGGATAGCGGCGGTATTCAACAGATGCGTACTCAATATCGCCTTGCGAGCTCAGGCTGCGTGCCATTGTCTTTAATTGATGGGCATTCAGATCTCGGACAGGGGTGTTGAGCCCATCCGTCACATTCAGGCTTTGGCGTGGTTGTACTACTTCTCTGGTATCCGAGAGTTTGCGCTTAAATGCTAATTGCCGTTCGTCCCTTAGTGAGCTGCGAAGCATTCGCTTGCTGCCGCGAGGTGATTGCCATGGTATTTCCGGTGTAAAATATTTGATGATCAATCGACCGGTTGGTTCGGCGTTTTGGGAGCTGGACTGGGCTGTTATCTCTGCCACTTCTTCTGTTTGAACTGTTGCTTCAGTTTGCGCTAGTGCAGAAGTGAGACATGCTGTTGACAGAAACAAGCATGAACAGAGCAAGTGAGCTTTTGCAAAGGGTCTGCGTTGGTGGAGAAACGTCATAGGTCAATTCGGTAGCGGAGGGGCGCGCTAATCGCGTGGCCACGCACCATGGTGTAGTGATAATAGTGTATTGTCGGCAGATTTCCGACTCCATGGAGTATCACCGTCAACCGGTTATCTGTCACAATACCTCGCTTGGCAGCAGTGGTTGTAACATACTGTAAAAGCGACAGTGTTCTCAGGGGGCAAGTTGGGCAACAGACTAACAAAAATCTACACTCGCACCGGCGATACAGGTACCACCGGCCTTGGCGACGGCACCCGGGTGCCGAAAACAAGCCTGCGGGTGACCGCGTATGGCACCACCGACGAGTTGAACAGCGTGGTGGGTATGGTCATCTCTGCGGACATTCCTGAAGAAATCGAAGCACTGCTGACTGAAATCCAGCATCACCTGTTTGACCTCGGTGGTGAGCTTTGTATCCCCGGGCATGTTGCTATAAAAGCTGAGCATGTGACCTGGCTAGAGCATATGCTCGATAAATTTAACGATGACCTGCCGGTGCTGAAGGATTTTATTCTGCCGGGCGGGAGTCCTGCGGCGTCTACCTGCCATCTAGCCAGAACAGTCTGTCGTCGGGCGGAGCGCTGTGTCATTGCGCTGGGAGAAGAGGAGGCCCTGCCACCAGAGAGCATCACTTATCTGAATCGACTATCTGATTTGTTGTTTGTTATTTCAAGGGTGTTGGCCCGTGCCAATGGTGGCAGTGAGGTACTGTGGCAAAGTAATCGGCCTCCGCTTTCGCAAAGCTGACACTGGCACGCTACAATAACCGGCTTCCAACGCCGGTACTCATCTGATGTCCGAAAAAACCAAAGAACGTCCGTTAGACAGGACCGAAAAGCGTGAGCACTTCCGGCATTTCCTGACCATACCCACTCGTTGGTCAGACAATGATATGTACGGTCACGTCAATAATGCCCGGTATCTCACTTTCTTTGAGTTGGTTATCATGAGATACCTTGAAGTCGATTCAAAGCTGGATATTGCAGAACATGGTGTGCGCTGTTTTTCGGTTGAAAATATGTGTCGTTATCATGCGCCAGTGAAGTATCCGGACACTCTGGAAGCTGGGCTCAGGGTAGGCAGGCTCGGTAACTCTAGTGTTCGCTATGAGGTCGGGCTGTTCGTTTCAGGTTCAGATGAGGTCAGTGCGACAGGTTACTTCACCGATGTTTTCGTCGATCTTGAAACAGAGCGCCCGGTTAGTATCCCCGACCCGATTCGTGCGGTACTGTCGGCACTGACGTTATAAAGTCGTTATCAATGTACGCATTAGAAATATCTCAATTACAGAAAACTTACGATAACGGACATCAGGCGTTATCGGGCATAGACCTGACTGTCGAGTCGGGCGATTTCTTTGCCTTGCTCGGTCCTAACGGTGCGGGCAAATCCACAGCTATCGGGATCATCAGCTCGCTGGTAAACAGCAGTGGTGGCGAAATAAAAATATTTGGTAAAGACCTGGTGCATGAGCGAAACACCTGCAAGCTGGATATTGGTCTAGTACCGCAGGAAATAAACTTCAACATTTTTGAAACACCGATGAATATATTGGTGACTCAGGCTGGTTACTATGGTGTCGGCAAGGCTATCGCTTCAGAGCGTGCAGAAAAATACTTAAAGCTCCTGGAGCTATGGGACAAGGGTTCCGAACCGGCGCGGCAGATGTCTGGTGGTATGAAGCGCCGGTTAATGATTGCAAGAGCCTTAATGCATGAACCCCGATTGTTAATTCTTGATGAACCAACGGCCGGGGTTGATATTGAAATCAGGCGTTCTATGTGGGAGTTTCTGGAAGAGATAAATCGTTCAGGCACCACTATAATTCTGACTACTCACTATCTTGAAGAAGCAGAAACACTTTGTCGTAATGTTGCAATCATTGATAAAGGCAGAATAGTAGAGCAGGGTGCAGTTAGCGATCTTCTTAGTCGGTCTATGGTGCAGACTTTTGTCCTTGATCTTAAAGATACAGCAGTTAAGTCCCCAGTGCTTGATGGCTACAAGGTGGTGCGATGTGAAGACAAGCGGCTGGATGTGGAAGTCGTTGTCGGGCAATCGATGAACGGATTGTTTGGGCAGTTGCAACAGCAAGGCTTTGAGGTAACCAGCATGCGTAATAAATCCAACCGGCTGGAAGAATTTTTTCTGCGCCTGGTCAGTCAATCTGAGGCTGCCTGAAGCCAGTCAAGGTTATACCGAAACATCGACCGACGCCGAAAGCCTCGACCAGTTTAATAGCGAGATCATGAATACAGCCGATCCAACAACATCCCCATCTATTACGGCAGTCAACTGGGTAGCGTTCAAAACGCTGGTCGTCAAAGAGATCAGGCGCTTTATGCGGATCTGGGTGCAGACGATTGTACCGCCGGCTGTTAGCGCTGTTTTGTATATGATGATCTTCGGCAAGTTGATTGGTGACAGAATTGGGGTGATGGATGGCCACAGTTATATTAACTTTGTGGTGCCGGGTATAATTATGATGGCGATAATTACAAACTCTTATTCCAATGCAGTGTCGTCTTTTTTTGGTGCAAAATTCCAGAGTCATATAGAAGAGATGTTAATCGCGCCAATTCATAACTGGGTAATTCTTGCGGGTTTTGTGGTTGGGGGTGTTTGCCGTGGGTTGTGTGTCGGGGCGCTGGTAGCGGCAGTATCTCTGTTATTTACCCGGATCACGGTCGAAAATCCGTTGATTACGATTATGGTGGTGGTGCTAACCTCGACCCTGTTTGCTATCGGTGGCGTGATAAACTCTGTGTATGCAAAGAGTTTTGATGATATTTCGATCATACCGAACTTTGTATTAACGCCACTGACTTACCTTGGCGGAATCTTTTACTCCGTTAAACTGTTGCCTGAGTTCTGGTATAACGTGTCGTTAGTAAACCCGGTTTTGTATATGATCAATGGATTCAGATACGGAATTCTTGGCTCATCAGACTTTCCGATTTGGTGGTCCTTTTTCGTTATTGTGATTTTTATACTACTATTGGCAGCTGTTGCACTTCATTTGATGAACAAGGGCGTTGGCATAAAGAGCTAATGTCAACTCACAAAAGGTTTTAATTCTTGGCTAAGAAAAAGAAAAATAAAAAGCTTACCATGGCGCAAAAGGCTGACCGCCACGAGCTCTATCAGGAATCAGTTCAGGATTCCGAGTTTGAGCTCGATTTCGTTCAGGACACTTACAAAGACATCCGTGGCAAGAAGCCGGTCATTCTGCGAGAAGACTTTGCCGGTACTTCAAGAAGTGCCTGTGTCTGGACCAAACGAAACAAAGCTAATCAGTCATACGCGATTGACTTTGATCAGGAAGTGCTCGATTGGGGTCACGAGCACAATTATATGAAGCTAAAGCCCAAGCAACGCGAACGTGTTGAGATGATCAAGGGTGACGTGTTGACCGCTAAAACTCCCCCGGTAGATGTCTGCCTGGCGTTTAACTTCAGCTACTGGATCTTTAAGGAACGTAAGGTTCTGAAGCGTTATTTCAGAGCAGTACATCGCGCATTGAAAGATGACGGCATTCTGTTCCTCGACGGCTATGGTGGTTCGGAAGCGCACCAGACCTCTGTTGAAAAGCATAAGCTCGATAAGTTTACCTACCACTGGGATCAGAACAAGTTCAACCCGTTAACTCAGGAAATGCAGTGCTATATCCACTTCCGTTTTCCAGATAAGTCGAAGCTGGATAAAGCATTCAGCTATAACTGGCGTCTATGGGGTGGTCATGAAATTGAAGATCTGCTCAGGGAATCCGGATTCAGTAATGTGCGCTTCTACGTGCAGGAGTTTGATGAAGAAACTGATGAAGCGCTTGATGAATTTGAGGAGACTCGTGATGTTGAAGATCATGAGTGCTGGATTGCCTATATCGCTGCGGAGAAGTAGCTGCTGACAGCCATTTTCCCTGCGGGTGTGGCCTAAATAGCTATCTATCGAGGCCCCCAAACAGCCATGGGAGAATACAAAGCGTTGTTTGCTTTGCAAGAGGGGTCGATAGTTCAGATATAACATCTGTTCGTGTTAGCAACAAAACCCTCCCCGGCCGCTACCGCGTCCGACCCTCCCGAGGGGAGGGTGGCTATTGAATTGTTTGTGATTAATCGAAACCCCCAACCTGCCATTCTCCCTGCGGGAGAATACAACGCGTTGTTTGCTTTGCAAGAGGGGTCGATAGTTCAGATATAACATCTGTTCGTGTTAGCAACAAAATCCTCCCCGGCCGCTACCGCGTCCGACCCTCCCGGGGGGAGGGTGTCGCGATCTCCATTGCAGGGCAGATGCTCCTTACAGACGAGTATTGATTAACGTCGCGGCAGCACTGAACTAAGCAGAAACATAGCAAGCGCCGCGACCGCGATAGATGGCCCGGCTGCAGTATCCCACTGTAATGATGCGGCAAGGCCAGCGATAACCGCAATCACACCAGTCACTGATGCAAGTAGTGCCATGCCCTCCGGGCTTGTTGCAAATCTTCGTGCGGTAGCTGCGGGTATCACCAGTAGTGCTGTAATCAGGAGTACACCAATAATCCTGACCGTCACAGCAATCACCGCCGCCAGAAGTAACAGATAGATCAATTGAACATGCTGTGGTTTGCTGCCTTCTGCGACTGCCAGTTCTTCATTAACCGTTGAAGCGAGTAGCGGTTTCCATATTAATATAAGTAGCGCCAGAGCGATAAGAGTAGTGATCGCAATGATGATGACATCCTGTTGGCCAACAGAAAGTACATCACCGAAAAGGTAAGATAAAACATCTACGTTGTTGCCGCTCATTAAGCCAACGGCCAGCAGGCCCAGTGCCAGTGAGGAATGCGATAGTATGCCGAGTAGCGTGTCATTGGATAAGTCAGATCGCTTTTGTAAAACGACCATAGACAATGCCGTGACAACAGCAATGACAAATATGCCGATATTTACATGTATGTCGAGCAGCAGGGCGACTGTTATGCCCAGTAGCGCCGAGTGTGCCATGGTGTCACCGAAATAAGCCATTCGACGCCAGACCACAAAACAGCCGAAGGGTGCGGCGAGTATTGCAACCAGTACGCCGGCGAGCATAGCTCTGATATAGAAATCATCTAGCATGATATTTCTGATTTTTGGGCGGGCTGTATTAACTGTTGCCTGTTAGCCAGACTAGTGTTCATGATGATGTATCACTTCACCATCCGGACCATGCGAGTGATCGTGATGATGACGATAAACAGCCAGTGCCTCCGAACCGCGTGCACCAAAGAGATCCATGAAAGCAGGGCTGTTGGTTACCACTTGTGGTGTGCCGGAGCAGCAAACGTGGCCGTTCAGGCAGATGACGGTGTCTGTTTCAGCCATAACAATATGCAGGTCATGTGAGACCAGCAGTACACCGCAATTGAGTTCTTCTCGTAGGCGCGCGATGAGCTGATAGATTTCCAGCTCTGCATTGAAATCAACTCCCTGAACCGGTTCGTCGAGTACCAGCAGATCAGGTTTGGAGGCAATAGCCCGTGCAATCAACACCCGCTGAAATTCACCACCGGAAAGGGCTGCCATTTCGCGTTTCTGCAACCCATCGACTCCGGTTGTTGCCAGCGCCGCTGCGATGGTCGCATCATCATGTTTTTGCGTCAGCCGCATAAAGCGATACACCGTGAGAGGCATCGTCCAGTTGATCTCAAGCTTCTGCGGCACATAACCGATGGCAAGCCGGTCAAGTGAAGATACCGAGCCTGAATTCGGTTTTAGGATGCCGAGTATTGCCTTGATTGTTGTGCTTTTACCGCTACCGTTTGGCCCTACGAGTGTGACGATCTCGCCGCGACTGACAGACAAGCTGACATTGTGGATCAGGGTATTGCTGCCTCGTTGCACTGACAGATCAACGACGTCGATCAGTTTTTCGTTGGCCGGATTACTATTCAATGCTTGTATCCCAATGCTTGTATCTCATTGCTTTTATCCGGGGCGCCTGGAGTGTGGGCGTCGAATGCGGTCGCGGCTGCAGTGCAGGAATGTGTGTCGAGTGTTACTGCTACCGGCAGACGTTAAGCTATAATCAACCCCCAATCATAGCTGATCCTACGTTTGAAACACACGAATTCAGTCGGTCAATGGTCCATTGCGCGGCCCTTTTCCCGACTACTAACTCTTTTGGTGCTTTGTGTTTACGGCACGGTTCTGTCTGCGGCAGATCCTGAGCCACCCAGGGTACTCGCTACGATCAAGCCAATACACAGTATTGTTGTTGCGGTAATGGATGGAATAAGTGAGCCTGATTTGCTGCTTGACGGCAACATCTCACCTCATCTGTTTCAGGCAAAGCCGTCGCATATCAGAACTGCTGGCAGGGCAGAAGTCGTGGTCTGGGCAGGCGAGGGTATAGAGCGATTTCTGCCATCCATGATGCAGAACATCAATGACGATGCATTGATGATCAGCATGGCAGAGCATCCCTCAGTGCAATATCGGGTGCGGGATAAGCACTCGAATCATGATCACAATGAGGGTGAGATCGACTATCACTTCTGGCTCGACCCGAAGAACGCGATTGCGTTGGCTGGAGTGCTGGCAGAAGAGCTCGCAGAGATCGATCCGCCAAATGCTGATCAGTACAAAAGCAACGCCGCAACTTTTGTTCAACAGCTCGGATCGACAACAACAGAAATTAGAACTTTGCTGGCAGCAGCTGAAGGCCGGAAGTATTTTATCTACCACGATTCACTTCAGTACCTGGAGCTTGCTTTCGGGCTCGGTGAGGCGATTATTGTGGCACCTCAACCACAGGTCCAGGCAGGTGGTAAAAGGCTGCGTGCACTACGTAATCAGTTGGCTGAACAGCAGGTTGGGTGTTTGATATCGGAGCCGCAGTTCCGATCGCCGGTAGTGAAAAGCATTGCGGAAGATCTCGGTATTGAGCCCGCATTGATTGATCCACTGGCGACTGGGTATAAAGCAGGTGCAGATCTATACCCAAGCTGGTTAGTGGATATGGCGACAACACTGGCTGATTGCTTCTTTGCAAGCGATAACCGAAAGCCATGACCCGGTGCTGTTATCGTGTAGCACAGCCCTGAGTATCCCTGGTTCATTGGGCGTACAAGTTATGAAAAGTAATACAGCAGTATGAGAATAATGCTCGCGCCGATGGAGGGTGTTACAGATTTTCATATGCGCAGGATTCTGACATCGGTCTATGCCTATGATCGATGCGTTACTGAATTTATTCGTATCACCAATAATCTATATCCGGACCGCGTGTTTTTAAAATGCTGCCCGGAGCTTGAAACCGGTGGAATGACTGATACCGGTGTGCCTGTATATGCGCAGCTGTTGGGCACCGATCATCATTACATCACGCTGAATGCACAGCGGCTTGTAGAGCTGGGAGCTCCTGGTATAGATCTGAATTTTGGCTGCCCGGCCAAAACAGTTAATCGACACGGTGGAGGTTCATCGTTGCTGCGTACACCGGATCGTGTCATCTCAATTGTTGATGCAGTGCGTAATTCGGTTGATCCATCAATACCGGTAACTGCAAAAATTCGTCTTGGCTTTGATAACTCAGATAACCTGATGCAAATCGCTACCGGCATAGAAGCGGCTGGTGCTACCGAGCTCTGTGTCCATGCCCGAACCCGGCTTGATGGTTATAAGCCACCCGCTCATTGGTCTGAAGTGAAACAGGTTAGAGATGCGCTATCGATACCGGTGACGGTCAATGGTGAAATCTGGAATGATCGCGATGCATCAATGGCGCAATCTGATAGTGAATGTTTTGATTTGATGTTAGGACGTGGGGCTCTGGCTATGCCTGATCTGGCCAGACAGATCAGATCTGACGTCAATAGCACTACGTGTACAAAACTTGTCTGGCTCGATGTACTGGAGTTGCTCGAACAGCTTTTGCAAACCGCTGTGGATCTACCGGCAAGGTATGCGGGGAACAGAACCAAGCAATGGCTGTGTTATCTGATACGGGAGTATGCCGGAGCACGAGAGCTGTTTCCCAGGATTAAACGATTACGTGATATAGACACCATGGCGGAGCAAATTCGCCTGCAGCGTAAGCTCTGCATTGCTGGTGATGTGCCTGGGCAAGCAGATACGGTTAAGGAAGTGGAGGCAGTTGAGCGTATAGATGCTGCACAAGTGATGTTATCGGTTTAGCGGTTAAGCCAGACGCTTTGAGAGTATGATGTGGATGTGCTCAATTTGACGAGCCTGGCTTTGGTGGATGCGCTTTGAGATCGTGCAAGAGTTGATAACTGTTTAAAGCTGAGGTTTTGAGTCCACCATAACTGCGGATGAGCTTATCCCTATATGGACGCTCCCGTTGTTGCAAGCCCTGAATAAAGAAAATGGTCTGCTCCCATATATCCGGCGTCATATTGGAACACTTTTGTTCCGCGCCTTGATGATTTCCGCACCTTACTGGTCTTGATCACCCT
>CALIHW010000172.1 GCA_938020525.1 uncultured Granulosicoccaceae bacterium
GAGAACGTGCCATGGCGAGGACGTTTTTACTATCATTTGAGGCGCATAGTTGTTCATACGTAACGAAAATGATCGATAATTATTGTCGCCTTGGCGTACCGTCAGGGCGCGTTCGCAGTAGCGGACGTTCTGCCGCGCAGATTCCTAGCTGGTATGGATGTCTTTCTCTGCGGCGGTTTCGGTGTTGATTGAAGTATTACCCGTCGCGCGTGGTGGATCCAGCACATTTTGCAGCTGCGCGCGCAACTGCGATTGTCTCTCTACGAATTTGTCGACGCTATCTTCAAGATACTCACCGAGCACGCCTTGCAGGCTGTCGCCATAGAAGCGTATCAGGTTTGCCAGTAGCTCATTGCTGAGCATGGATGTGCCGGTTTGTGTCTCGCGTTCGCCGATGATTTGCAGCAGAACATGGTGTGTAACATCTGAAGCATTTTTTGCATCAATAACGCAAAATTTTTCACCTCTGATGATCATTTCGCGAATGTTCTCCAGCGTGATATATGAGCTCTGCCGGGTGTCGTACAGTCTTCTGTTTTGATACTTTTTGATGGTACGCAAACGATGTTTCCTGCATTGCCTGCGGTTAATGTTACCGTAATTGTGCCTTTCCAGTACGAATTCTTATGCTATCACGTGTGAACATTAGTGGAGTTCATTTCAGATTTGTCGATCGTTTAAGTACCCGGCCTGCTTCGCAGTGACCGTAGATTGCCAGCGTAAATCTACGGTTTGCACAGTGCTTGCACTCACATAACCAGAAACGTCTCACAGTGTAATGTTTCGCACTAATTGCCGCTTGATGTGTCAGTGGTTTGTCACATCGAACATTTGCGTGCGAATAGCAGGACGCAACCAGGGTTAGAGTTTGCAGCGTAAATCGGCCAATCTTCATCGCTACATAACTAATACGATCACTTGCCTGATCGCTATGGTTGTGTCTGCGTTGTTTTGTTTCGACTTGTTGAAATTGGATTTGTCGACTTCACCAGCTTCATTTGCAGTGAGCTTTGGTTCTTTAGAGTTTTTATTGCAGAGTGGTGTACGCGGAGTCACATCGTTGCTCATTGCAGCAACGCTTTCCATAGGTGCTCCGCTGCTTACTATGGTTACTGCATTGCCGATTTTTGCTTTTGCAATACTGGTGGTAGCCGTACTCTACTTTGCTGTACCCGGAAATGGATTTGATCCCACATTTCCTGCAGTGATTGCAATGTTACTGGTGATTTTTGCAGCATATCTTGTTGGAGCATTTCGAGACCGGGCATCGCATCAACGCAAAGTCACTGAGTTCTTCAGACACTATGTACCGTCAAACCTGACCGACTACTACATCGATAATCCTTCAGGCATGGATGCGGTCAGTGATTCGCGTGAATTGACAATTCTCTTTTGTGATATCAAACAATTTACTTCCATAGCCGAGACGCTTGATCCGGATCGATTACGAGACTGGCTTAATGCCTATTTCGGCGTGGTAAGTCGTGTTATTCATCAACATGGTGGCACCGTTGATAAATATATGGGTGATAGTGTTATGGCTTTCTGGGGTGCACCCGAGCCCAGTGAAACTCATGCATCAGATGCGTTGTATGCATCGCGCAGAATTCAGGAGGAGGTAGCAGTTCTATCGCATCAGTTGCAAGGCCTTGGTCTGCCACCGATAACTATCGGTATAGGTATGGCAACAGGCTTTGCCAATGTCGGGCATATGGGGTCGCGTTATCATATGACATACACTGCTGTTGGCGACCCTGTGAACACAGCCAATCGCTTGCAGCGCTGTACGGGTTACTATGATTTGTCGATCGTTGTCGCTGAGTCTACGATCGAAAAAGTACCGGAGTATCTTTTCCGCGAGCTCGATACCGTGCATGTAAAAGGTCGACAGAAGATCGTGCGTTTGTTTGAGCCTGTTTGCCCTGTGGAAGAAGCGTCTCCAGAACTGCATAAACGGTTGCAATTGCACGGCAAAGCCATGCAGTTTTATCGGCAGGGGATGTGGAGTGATGCGGAGCGTCTGTTTGCAAAGCTCGGACGAGATGATCTCACCAGTCGTGAGTTTTACAAGAAGTACGTCGACCGGATACAGAAAATACGAACGACAAAACCAGAAGATGAGAGCGCCCATATTCTCGATTTGACACAACGAATCGGTTGAGTCTCTTACGCAGTGGCTTCCTGGCCGCTTTTATTAATGGCCTACTTTTACCCAGGCATCATTTACATAGCGCTCCTGTGGTTTATAGAACGACTTATAGTTCATCTTGTCGCATGCCTCGATCCAGTAACCAAGGTACACGTATTTCAGGCCGAGATCGCGAGCCAACTCTGTTTGCTTGATGATGCAGGTAGTTCCGAGGCTGCGTTTTCGAAGATCCGGATCAAAGTAGGTGTAGACCGCGCTCAAACCAGTGCTGACAATATCGGTTACTGCAACGGCTAACAATTTGCCATCAAGTCTTAGTGTGCAGAACTCTGTGTCACACCAGTCGCTAATTAAAAATCGTTCGAAGTCCGCGCGCTCCGGATTGTCCATGCCAGCGTCTTTGTGGCGACTACTGAGATAGTGACAATACAGGTCGAAGTATTCATCTGTGTAGCGTGCAGATTCGGTGCTGAAAGTCAGGTCTTTGTTGTTGTTAACGGCGCGTTTTTGCGAGCGGCTTGGCTTGAATTCATCAACGGTTATTCTGGCGGAAATACATTTTTCACACTGTTCGCAGTGCGGCCGATAGAGGTAATCACCGCTACGTCTGAAACCTTTTTGTATGAGTCCGCTGTACAGCGGCATTGTCGGAGGTCGGAACGGGTCTGCATAAACATTGCGCGCAGTATGATCATCCAGATAACTACATGGCTCCGGTGGGGATTGAAACAGTACAATTTTTGAACTGTGTTGCATGATTGCTAGTATGCTTTAGATCATTTGACTATATAACATTACGACAAGCGCCTGAAGTCTTGTTGAATGAGTTCGTGAACTGCCCCGGTGGGTTATGTGCAGTAGTATCCCAAGGCCAGCTCAGGGCCAGCTCAGGTTTAGTACCATGGATGTCTAAGTGTTTGTTTGTTCAGAATATGCAGCGATTCTCTCACCATAATTTGCGAGCTTGCTCACGCTTTCCGGTTTCGCATTTGCTGCCCGCATTTCCTCCAGTAGTGCACGGTACTCTACCAGTGATCTGAATCCATCCTGTCCGTTGTGTACACGTTGGTGGCAAAAATCTTTCCACCTTGCCTGATCATCTGAACTTAATGTTTCCGGCCAGTTGCGCGCGGTGAGCCTGAAGCAAAGCTCGTTTAGTCTGTCATCATCGAATTTATAACGAGTATAGTCCGCGGGTTTTCCGCTACTTAGTTCTGACTGCATGGCGTCCATGGTGACTTTATCGCGGCCGTTGGCAAAGCTGCCTGAGTATAAGGTTAGGTCAGGGTCGTCTTTCTCTGGCTGGTCGTAGCGGGTAAAAATCTCGGCAAGCTTTTGCAAAACATTTTCGGCACTCAGTAGTTTTTGTCTGTGTTCAAGGCAAGTGTTTCTGTCAAGTTGCCACTGCCTGGCAGTTTTTTCATCAAGAGTATTAACAGGTACAAGCACAGGGCAGCGGTTGGCATGTACTGTTTTTATTGCTATTCGACTAGTGCCGTCTGGCAAATCTTTACTGGCAGTAAAGATTCGTTCTTTTAGTTTATCTGCTGAAAGCTTGATGAGGTCTTCCGGGTCGTGGCGGAGGTCGTAGACCAGTACACCATTCTGGTTGGTCGGGTGTGGCCCTAGAGGCATTACCATTGACAAGTGTCCGACAGATGCCGGATACATGCCAGAGACATGAAGCACAGGCTCGCGCTTTACCAGGTTAAGTGCTGTGCCCAGAATCCAGTGTTTGTTGCGGGTGTTGTAGGCATAGTCGAACAGTCTGGGTTGTTTTTCTTTGAGTAGTCTTGCTATGGCAATTGTCGCTCTGACGTCAGCCAGTGCATCGTGTGCATCACCGTGTTCGATCCCGTTTGCCGCGGTAAGTAATTCCAGTTTATTGCTTGCCTTGCCGTCAGCATCGAAGGGCCATTCAATACCGTCCGGCCGCAGGGCGCGGCAGAGTCTGACAACATCTATTAAATCCCATCGCGAGTTTCCGTCACGCCACTCGCGGCTGTAAGGATCAAACAAATTTCTAAACAACAGCTGACGGGTAAATTCGTCATCAAAGCGGATGCTGTTAAACCCGACGGTACAGGTACTTGCAGTCGCCATCAGTCGATGAACAGTGTCGGCGAAATGCCACTCGCTCATGCCTTTTTCGTTTGCGGTTTGTGGCAGCACACCATGCACCATGCAGGAGCCGGGGTCGGGCAGATAATCAGGCGACTGGCGGCAGTAGATCATAGTGCCGTCGTCTATTTCTTCGAGGTTTTCATCAGTGCGTATGGATGCAAACTGCACAGGACGTTCGCGCGCTGAATCGCGGCCGAAAGTCTCGTAGTCATGCCAAAGAAAAGTTTTAGGCATGGTCTAATGCTTCACAACATGGTGTTTGGTAGAGGGTTATATAAAAGAGGCGTATCACCACTGGAGGTCATCTGGTACCTGGAACTCCGAGTACTCGTCGTCTTCGGTATTTTTGTCATCGCTTACTTCTTCTGCGTTGAAGACACTCCACTGTGGGTTGATATTAATAACCTTATCAGCAGTTTCTATCGGTATTAAATAAGTATCGCCGTTTAATCTTGTAATAGCGACTTTTCGCGCGGTGAGATGTTTCTGCGCTGCCTCGTTCACGTAAAGCTCGCGGATACGCTTTTCAACTGTGTAGCGGTAAGCAATATCCCCTTTCCAGTTTTCAAGTTTATTGCTGTCAATCAGTTCTTTTATCTGTGTTTTTTGTCTTTTGCGCTCGGCGATCGCGGCTTCTGCTGTAGCGTCTTTTGGCTGGGTATTCTTCTTTTGGGCTTTTGCCCCGGACTTATTGTCCGCAGTTTTAGATCCGGGGTTTGGGCGACCCTTTTTGACGTGCCCTTTTTGTTCCTGGCTCTTCTTGTGGTGGCTCTTCTTACGCTGGCTTTTACCGTGATCGGTATTGTTGTTCTTTTTTACCGGTTTTTTGGGGGCTTCAAAGCCAGCTGCGATCAATTGGTCGCGTAGAGAGTCTGCCATGTTACCTCGATCCTGCTAACTGTATCCGCTGTATATTACTGGTTGACTCAGTAACATTGCCGCAATGCGTATATTTAGTGCTTTCGCCCGCTTGTGAAGAACATTGCCAGTGACAGCAATAGAAAAACCACAAACAGAATTAGCGTTAACGCTGGCAGCGAAAGGCCGAGTAATTGAAATTGAATATCAGCACAGTCGCCGGAGCTGTTAAAGATATTATCTAAAAATGACTTAAAAGGCATATTTTCGAGCATATGCCAAAATCCTGGGCCACACTCCGGAACGGATTCTTTTGGTTGCTGCTGTAGCCAAAGATGGCGGGCGCAAATGCCTATACCCGTTAGCGATAGTAATATCGCCAGAGTGGCGTAGATTTTCCTGCCAATAGCAAGCGGGTTGTGGATTAGCGCTAGTGTAAATACTACGCAAAGTCCAATGACAACAGCCCGGTCCAGAATGCATAAAGAGCAGGGAGCGAGGTACTCGACCATCTGCAGGTAGCCAATAGCGAAAACCAGGGATGAAATGCCGAGGACCAGCCCTATCAGGCTGGCAGATCTACCGGAAAAAATATTGTTCATAATGGGTATTCTGATTGCGATTGTCAGGGGTTGGTGCCTGACCTTGGTTTTCGACTATCGTTTTTTCGACTTAGCCCGGACTATTCATGCAATGGCGAGATGCCGTGGATTTCATGGATAGTCCGGGCTAGGGTTTATTGTAGAAGAATATTTGTCTGGTCGCATCCGCAGCAAACAGGCATTATCATTAAGTGAACTAGTGTAGTGTGACACACAAAGTGTACTTCGGCTCATCCTTGGCGGCAGCTTAGCTGTCACTAAAACAAGCTCCTTATTACCGGCATTATGACTACAATTTTTCCGAAAGGCTCGTCCGATAACAATGTGTCGCTTGTTGATCTTGATAGTCGTGAAATAAAGGCGCTTTGTGAGTTTGCATGTCAGCTGGCCGATGCAGCGGCTGCAGTAACCCTAGGCTATTTTCGACAACAGATAGAAGTAGACAACAAATTAGCAGACGATGCATTTGATCCGGTAACAATAGCTGATCGTGCTGCAGAAGAGGCGATACGCGATTTAATTCGTGCGCAGTATCCAGATCATGGCATCTACGGTGAAGAGCATGGTGTTACCACTGGTAGTAGTCACCTTACCTGGGTTCTGGATCCGATTGATGGAACACGGGCTTTCATTTCAGGTTTGCCCACCTGGGGTACATTGATTTCGTTATACGACGGTGTCAGACCGATTGTTGGCATAATGGATCAACCTTTCACCGGTGAGCGTTATATCGCATACGGTGCCAATGGATCTTCAACGCTGCGCCATCATGGTATTGATGCGGCGCTACAAAGCAGTCGGTGTCAGCAGTTATCTGATGCCATCATGATGTCTACTGCACCTGACATGTTTGATGCGGCTGAGTTTGAAGTTCAGCAAAAGCTGGCTAAAACAGTAAAGCTCATGCGATATGGCGGTGACTGCTACGCCTATTGTCTGCTCGCTGCAGGTCATATTGACTTGGTTGTAGAGAGCGATTTAAGTCCTTTCGATATTCTGGCGTTAGTACCGATTATTGAAAATTCCGGTGGTGTAATCACCGATTGGTCCGGTGGGACCGCCGTAAACGGAGGCCAGATACTTGCGGCGGCAACCACAGCGCTACACCTTGAAGCGCTCAAGGTGCTTCAGCTTGCTGCAAAAAAGTCAGATAAGATTTTATAAACCACATCGGGCTTTTCGCTGTGTGGCCAGTGTCCTGCGCCATCGATTGTTTTTAGTGAAGGGTTGCTAAAGAGTGCGGCGATTGGCAGTCGGTCTGCATCAGTCAAATAACTAGACTCAGCACCTTTTACAAACAATACCGGTTTTTTAAACTGATGCTCTGATGAAATTGAGTCTGCAATTTGATCGTATCGTGAATCTATTTCATCAATATTGATCCGAAGTGCGTAATGTCCAGTGTCTGTGCGTTTTAGATTTTTCAACAGAAACGATCGAATGGCAGCCTGTGCTTCAAATGGTTTGAGTATTTCGTCTGCCTGTTTTCGTGATTTAATGTCTGCACGGGATAATGCCTGCAATCCGTTTATTATTTGCTCGTGATGTTTCCCATAACGGCGTGGCCCGATATCTACCAGGGCAAGTTTGTTCACCAGATCGATGTTTTGCAGGGCAAGTTGCATGGCAGTTTTTCCTCCCATTGAATGACCAACAACAGAAGTGTTCTTGATACCCAAGGTAGTACAGGTGTGAGCAACGTCTGACGCCATCTCCGCGTATGTCATACCACTTGTATGAGGAGAGTTACCGTGGTTTCTCAGATCCATGCAATGTACGTAATGCTGGTCTGACAATCGGATTGCCATCGCTTTCCAGTTGTTCAGGTCGCCGAACAACCCGTGCAGAATAACCAGGTTCGGATTTGCCGGTGATCCGGTGCTACTGCTGTTCAGTATGATCGGTCGGGTGATCGGTCGGGTGATCGGTGGGTTTGTGTAGGTCATACCGTGGAGCTCGTAGCGGTTGTTACGCCTGACCGGCGTTTTTGGTTGATTACCCTTATTGCTTGAATAATACAGGGTGTAAACACAGTATAATGGTTCAACATTCCCGGGTCCCGGCCCGTGGTGTGGTATCCCGGGTCAGTATTTCCCGGGTTGCTTACGACTAACTACGGGGCTCACTGTAGTCCGGGGTAATTCTTTGGAGATAATTTAATTGTACGAGCTTGCGCGTCGCCGTCTGGAATCTGTTTACGCCAAATGTAGCGAAAGGCCACTGCAGGGCAGGATGGTAGGGGTAGAAAAAGAATGCCTGCGAGTTGCATCTGATGGCACTCTGTCATCAACAGCTCATCCGATAGAATTAGGGCGAGCCCTGACACATGCTTCAATAACCACAGATTTTTCGGAAGCATTGCTCGAAATTGTCACACCACCCTATCAAAACCTGGCTTCTACCCTGAGTCATCTTTCAGATGTTCAGAATTTCGTCTATTCAAAGCTTCCGGATGGCGAGTTACTGTGGGGCACCAGTATGCCCTGCGGGTTAAAGCTTGATTGTGATGTACCGATCGGACGCTACGGTACCTCGAACATCGGTCAGATGAAGCAGGTATACCGACGTGGTCTGGGTTTACGTTACGGTCGCAAGATGCAGGCGATTGCCGGTGTGCACTATAACTACTCGTATCCCGATAGCTTCTGGCAGATTCTGGCAGAAGTAGAAGGCAGATCGCCTGATCAGGACTTCATCTCTGCACAGTATTTTGCACTAAGCCGTAACATCTTGCGCTTTGGGTGGTTGATCCCCTACCTGTTTGGTGCGTCCCCTGCGGTGTGTGGCACTTTTTTTGGCACCAAGCCACCACCTGATGTAATGAAAAAGCTTGCGCGCAATACATACTACGAACCTTATGCCACTTCATTGCGTATGGGTGACATCGGCTATCAAAATAATCGTGATGAATCCACTACTGTCAACGCCTGCTACAACAGTGTTGATGAGTATGTAAATTTTTTAAAGTCTGCGATAACTGAACATTCCAGTAAATATGAGACGCTCGGTTTGTTTGATGCGGACGGCGAGTATCAGCAGCTCAATACCAACCTGTTGCAAATTGAAAACGAACACTACAGCTCTATTCGCCCGAAACAGATCACCGAGCCCATGGAAATGCCGGCGCTTGCTATGCAAAGGCGTGGTGTCAGGTATGTTGAACTGCGTTCACTGGATGTAAATGCCTACGACCCACTGGGCATCAATGACGAACAGCTTCGGTTCCTTGAGTCGTTCATGCTTTTTTGTATGCTTTGCGACAGTCCACCTATGGATGCCAAAGAGCAGCTACAGAATAAGAGTAACCTGATTGCTGTAGCGCATCGCGGACGTGATCCTGAACTGCAATTGCAGCGCGGTGATAAAAGTGTTTCCCTGAATCAATGGGGATCAGAAATACTGGATATGGTGGGTGAACTGTGTGATTTACTTGATGTAGAAGGGCAGCCCAAAGTATATTGTAATTCATTAACCCGGCAGCTGGAAAAACTACATAACCCATCGCAAACACCGTCAGGTCTGATGTTGCAAGAGTTGGTTGACAACGAAGAAGACTTTTTCACTTTTGGGTTACGTAAGTCGCAGGAACATCAACAGCAAAGCCAGGTACTCTCGGCAGAAAAGCAAAAACAGTTTGAACAATCGGTCGAGGAGTCCATACAGAAGCAAGCTGAGATAGAGGCATCTGACAACGTTAGCTTTCAGGAATTTTTAGACAACTACCATGCACAACTTCAATAAAAAACTGAGGCTGCCTTGACCGGGGTCAGCTCATCTGTCACTGGCGTCATTCTCGCTGGTGGTATGGGGCGTCGTATGAACGGCGCTGATAAAGGGCTGGTGGTGTTGCAGCAGGCGGAGATGATTTCCTGGGTTATAAAAATTCTTAAGGAAAATGTTAGCGAAGTAGTGATAAATGCTAATCGCAACCTTGCCGCCTATGAAAAGTACGATGTGCAGGTTGTTGCAGACAGTATTGACGGATTTCAAGGTCCGCTGGCAGGTTTTGAAGCTGGCATGTCGATCGCCAATACCGAATGGGTGTACACCTGTCCATGCGATTCACCTATGCAGTCACCAGAGCTGCTACCTTATATGTTCAGCGATGTTGTTAGTAGTGATGCTGAAATCGGTGTGGCCTATGATGGTAATCGAACCCACCCGGTATTCAGTTTGGTTAAAACCGAGCTGTTACCGAGTCTGCAAACTTATCTTAAGTCTGGTGAGAGAAAAATAGATCTTTGGTTTGCGCAACACAAATTGCAGGTTGTCGATTGTAGCGATTTTGCCCAAAGCTTTGTGAACATCAATACCGAAGAGGAGCTTCAGCGTACAGAGTCGGAGCGGAGCATGCGTGGTGATTGAAAAACAACCATCATGCGATGATCCGATAGAACCTGCGCTGTTGCCAGTGGCTGTAGCACTTGCACGAATGCAGCAGGCTGTAACACCGGTTTCTGAATCAAAACGTGTGCCGTTACGCGAATCGCTGGATCATGTATTGGCAATAGATATCGTGTCACCCATCCAGGTGCCTGCGTACACCAATAGTGCTATGGATGGGTATGCAATAAGCAGTGTCGATCTGCCAGTGGATGACAAAGAAGTGTCGTTAAAAGTGCGTGGCACTGCATGGGCAGGTAAGCCAGCTGAAGCGTCGATAAAGCCTGGTGAAGCGGTACGTATAATGACCGGCGGAATGATGCCGGAAGGTGCGGATACTGTTGTTATTCAGGAGCATGTGCAGGTTGATGGCGAACACATCCTGATTGATAACACCACTTCTGCCGGTCGCAATGTCCGTCAGGCTGGTGAGGATATCAACACTGGAGACGTAGTTTTAACCGCTGGTACCATGATCAATCCTGCAGAGCTGGGTATGATCGCATCACTCGGTATCGATACGGTTGAAGTGAAGCGCCGTCTTAAAGTGGCTTTTTTTAGTACCGGGGATGAGCTGAGAACATTGGAATCTCATGCAGGAAAACCACTGGGCCCTGGAGAGATTTTCGACAGTAACCGGCATACACTTTTCGCACTTCTAAGCCGATTGGGTGTTGAATTGATTGATTTTGGCGTTGTGCCGGACACAGAAGCTGCAACTAAAGATGCAATTGTTAAAGCATCGCAGGCGGCTGATCTTGTTATCACTTCCGGCGGTGTGTCTGCAGGCCAAGCTGACTTTGTCAGCCAGTCAATTGCTGAACTTGGTGAATTAACTTTCTGGAAGCTGGCAATGCGTCCTGGCCGGCCACTTGCCTGTGGTGTGGTAAACAATTGCCGGTTTTTCGGATTGCCCGGTAACCCTGTCGCAGTCATGGTGACTTTCTATGAGTTTGTGCAACCGACTATAAAAGCCATGATGGGTTGTACAACCACTGAACTACAACTGTTTAAAGTGAAAGCAAAAGAGGCAATTCGTAAAATACCGGGCAGAATTGAATATCAGCGTGGCATCATTGAAATAACAGACGATGGTGATCAGACTGTGCGTACAACTGGTAAACAAGGAGCGGGACGACTTAGTTCAATGTGTCTTGCTAATTGCTTGATAGTGTTACCTGCAGACTGTGACGGAGTAGTACCGGGTGACATGCTTACTGTAAGACCGTTCTTCGGGTTGGTGTAAATATCGACTGCCGTCAAAACTGCGGTGCTTGTTGCATTGCCCCTTCTATACGTACTCCGCTACCCGGTATGCCTGATGGTAAGCCTGCGGGAGTGCGGTGTGTGCATCTTGATGCAAACAACGCGTGTGAGCTGTTCGGTCTGCCATCACGTCCACGATTTTGTATTGAACTAAGACCTGAACCTGAGATGTGTGGTGAAGATAGCACTCATGCACTTAGCTACCTTGCAAATCTAGAGGAAATCACACGATAAAGTATTGTTTTTAATGACTAAATTCTGATTTTTTCTGATCCCTGTCACTTTACCACCAGCGTCTATACTCACAACGGTGATTCGTAAACTGTAGCCTGGGCTGGCAAGCCTTACTGTCCTTGTATACCAGCAATAACGACGGTATGAAATTCTAGACAAACAGTGGCCGACTTGCATAAGACCACAACAGTCAATAATCGGAAGATCGAAAAGATGTCTGGCGCTCTGCAGAAACCAAAGCTGTTAATTGTTGATACTGACACCGCAATGGCTGAGGTATTAAAAACCTACGTCAAAAAGAATCACTATGAGTTTGATATTTTCTCTGACTCTGCAGATGCTTGTGCTGCACTGACCGAACAGACCGTGCACCCGGATATTGCTGCCGGCTATGACTGTGTCATTCTCGGCTGGCCCAAGGGTGAAGTACGAATAATATCTGATTTTCTAAATGCTTTGTGTAGTGAAGAGCATAGTGATTTGCCGTTAATTATCCTGAGCGAAGAGCCCGATCCGGGATTACAAACGCTGTCTCGCAGGCGTTCAAAAACACAAACTATGCTGTGGAGTGAATACACACGCATTGAGAGTGTCTTAAGCAGCATATTAGTTAATAACAGAAAAAGTAGAGCCTCTTTAGGCATAAAGAAAAACCCCGTAATCGCGCAAACTTCACAAAAAGAATCACAGCGTCTACCTACAAGCGTTTTACTTGTGGATGACACACCAGCGGTATGTCATGAATTAAGAGACATGCTTGAAAGCAATGGGTATTTCGTGTCGCTGGCGAGTACAGCAGGCGAAGCGCGCAGTGCGCTGGCAATAAATAATTTTGATTTAGTATTGACCGAGTTTTTCCTGTCGGACAATTTTGGTGCAGCCAACAACGGTAGTGAAAACAGCGGTGAAGGATTGTGTCGTTATCTACAGTCTTTAAACCTGAACAGGCGTCCGGTGTATGCAGTAATGGCGCGTAAGAATTTTCAAAGTGCTGTGCAAGAAAGTTTAGCTATCGGAGCGATAGCCTGTCTTGATAAGTCTGAGTCGATAGAATTGTTATATGCACGGCTTAATGCAATCGCCACAGGTCTATCATCCAGGAGGGCAGCAAATACTCCGGTTGAGCATCATCAAGCCGGTGTTGCCAGTGTCTCTGATATACTGCAATCCGTGAAAATACCGTCGCTGCTGATCGGTGAGCAGCGAAATATTCTGGCGGCCAATGATGCTGCAACTACCTTACTTAGCGATGGTAGTATGGACAAACTACAGAATAGGAGTTTTGAAGAATCAATCCACGGGGCGCCGCTCAGGCGATCGATAGATATGCCTGTAAAAGCGTTATTTAAGACGCTTGATGGGAGGAGTCTGTCTGTGGCGTATCGTTGTCGGGAAGTAGACGTATCTGAATACGGAATATCAGAAATTGTTTCTATGTTGACTTTTGAGGCCGTAAATCAAATATCGATTGATCAGAAAGCTGTCGGTGCTATAAAAGCTAAGGGCGATTCAACTGAGACCATCAGGAAGCCAGTGGCTGCTGTGAGTAACATTACTCAAGCCGATGTGAGGCAGTCAGGTGTCATTTCAATACCAGGCATGCCTGATGGCAAAACGGAAAAACCCATTGCTACGACAACCACTACCGAGACAGTTCGGGCAAAGATAGAAAAAGTATTGCAAGGTGACGAGTCGAGCTTTACCTATAGTCTGCTTACCCTGGATATTAAAATGGTCGCATCCGTTACTGGTGACCGCCTCAGTATTCGTCACAGTAAGCCAATGCTGGAACTGGTAGAAGCGGAGCTGAAAAAGCATTGTGTGCAGCAAGCGTCACTGGAGTATATAGGTGACGGTAGGTTTGTCGTTGTTTACAAAAACGACGGTCCCGAGCAATCACGTTTAAAAGCCAGTAAGCTGGTGGATAAAATACCCGGACTAATTTCTGAGCTAACAGATGTTCGGTTGTTGTCTCATGCTTCTTTTATTGAGCTGCCTGCGGGGATAGGCTTCTCGGTAGATTACGTCCTGAAGCACTGTGCTGCTGCTTGCTTAAAAACTGAAGTTGACGGACGCGACAACTTGATTTTTCATATCGATAAAATTGAAAAACCAACAGTTCGAAAATCTGCTATGAGTAGGCGAAAGCGTACTGGTTCTATAGAGGTATCAGCCAGCTCATGAAGCAGCAGTTAGAAAATCAGCATGAAATGCAGGCAAGCTCCTAGGAGTCTGCGCGGCAGAACGTCCGCTACTGCGAACGCGCCCTGACGGTGTGCCAAGGCGACAATAATCATCGATCATTTTCGTTACGTATGAACAACTATGCGCCTTAAATGATAGTAAAAACGTCCTCGCCATGGCACGTTCTCGATACGCGGATTTCTACCGCGCAAACTCCTATCGGCTGTTTGGGCCCACCGGCGGATTTACATCTACAAATCGTCTAGTCGTTTTTTCTGTTGTTCGAGTTGCTCAAGTGCAACAAGAACGTCTGCCAGCTTCTGCTTTTCTTTTTCAACAACGTCCGCTGGTGCTTTGGCGATAAAACTATCGTTGCTTAGCTTGCCTTCCAGTCTGCTTTTTTCTTTTATCAGACGAGCACTTTCACGATCGAGTCGCTTATTTTCTGCAACCGGATCTATCAAGCCTGCAAGGGGAATGAGTATCCGCATCTCGCCGACCAGAGCAGTGGCGGATTCTGGTGCAGCTTCTCCTGTAGCCAGGATAGTGATCGCTTCGGTTTTTGCCAATGCTTGTAGCAAGCCTGTGTGGCGCTCAACTTTGGCTCTGTTTTCATCACTCGCGTTTTCGCACAGAACCGGTAGTGCTTTACCTGGCGCGATATCGTATTCGGCACGTATTTTACGGATACCCAGAATAAAAGACTTTAGCCATTCAACCTCTGCAATCGCATCCTGATCTATTTTTTCTGGAACACAGACTGGATATGCCTGTTGCATAATTGTGTCGCCGGTGATGCCGGCGCATGGGGCAACCTTCTGCCATAATTCTTCGGTGATATACGGCATAAACGGGTGGCTTAATCGTAGTAGCGCTTCCAGTACTCTCAACAAAGTCCTCTGGGTACCGAGCTTCTGTGATTCAGGTATTGTTGATTGATCATCAGCACTGAGTACTGGTTTGGCGAGTTCAAGATACCAATCGCAGTACTCATTCCATGCAAACTCATAAATTTCCTTAGCCGCAAGGTCAAGTCTGTAGTTATCGAGGTGTGAAGCGACTTGTTGTTCCAATTGCTGCAGCAGCGAAATAATCCATTTGTCTGCCAATGATAATTCTATGTTGTTGTCATCTGCTTTGCTCGCATCAAAATCTTCCGTATTCATCAATACATAGCGAGTAGCATTCCATAGCTTGTTGCAGAAGTTGCGATAGCCTTCAACTCGTTTTAAATCGAAACGAATATCACGGCCGGTAGAGGCGAGAATGGCGAAGGTAAAGCGCAATGCGTCTGTGCCATAGCCTTCAATTCCATCTGCAAACTCTTTTCGGGTTTGTTTGGCGATTTTCTCCGCCAGATGCTCTTGCATCATATTGGCAGTGCGCTTTTCCAGTAGGTCGTCCAGAGTGATACCATCGATAATGTCCAGCGGGTCAAGCACGTTGCCTTTTGACTTGGACATCTTTTGGCCGTTTGCATCACGTACAAGACCATGGATATATACTTCTTTAAACGGTACTTCGCCATCCATGAATTTGGTGCCGAACATGATCATTCTGGCAACCCAGAAAAATATGATATCAAAGCCGGTAACCAGTACGCTTGTCGGGTACCAGGTTTTAAGGGCGTCGGTTTGTTCTGGCCAGCCTAGTGTAGAAAATGGCCACAGACCAGATGAAAACCAGGTGTCGAGTACGTCCTCATCTTGTTGTAGGGCTACGTCATCCGCAAGATTGTATTTTTCGCGAACCAGGCTTTCAGTTTGTGCCACATAGACATTGCCGTTATCGTCATACCAGGCAGGTATACGGTGACCCCACCAGATTTGGCGACTGATGCACCAATCTTCAATGTTGTCCAGCCATTGGTAGTAAGTCTTTGACCAGTTCTCCGGTACAAACTGAATGGTTCCATTTTTAACCACATCAATAGAAGGCTGAGTGATCAGTGATTTGCCGCCGGGTCGACCGTCTGCTTGCGTTTTTGTTGTTAGATCAACATACCATTGATCAGTCAGGTAAGGCTCAACGACGGCATTGGAACGATCACCCCTTGGCACCATGAGTTTGTGGTCATCGATTCGCTCCAGCAGATCAAGAGCCTTAAGGTCATTAACAATCTGTTTTCTAGCAACGTAACGATCCTGTCCTATATAAGCATCTGGCGCGTTTTCGTTTATCTCTGCGTTGTCGGTAAAGATGTTTATGATTTCAAGATTGTGTCGCTGACCCATGGCGTAATCGTTAAAGTCATGTGCCGGTGTGATTTTAACGCAACCAGAGCCGAACTCAGGATCTACATAGTCATCGGCGATTACCGGTATTTCACGGCCTGTAAGTGGCAGTGTTACGGTTTTGCCTATTAAATGACTGTAGCGTTCGTCGTCTGGATGTACTGCAACTGCGCTGTCGCCGAGCATAGTTTCTGGTCGGGTGGTAGCGACAATCAATTGTCCGCTGCCATCACTTAACGGATAACGCAGATGCCACAGATGACCATTTTCTTCCTCGCTAAGTACTTCAAGGTCTGAAAGTGCTGTATGCAGAACCGGATCCCAGTTAACCAGTCGTTTGCCGCGATAGATCAGTCCTTCGTCAAATAAAGAAACAAATACTTCACTAACTGCCTGAGATAAACCATCATCCATTGTGAATCTCTCGCGAGACCAGTCAGGTGATGCTCCCATGCGTCTTAGCTGGCGGGTGATTTGGCCACCGGATTCTTCTTTCCATTCCCAGACTTTTTCAATGAACTTGTCTCGACCAAGATCGTGACGGCTTTGCTGCTGTGCAGCGAGCTGTCTTTCAACAACCATCTGCGTTGCGATACCGGCGTGATCCGTCCCGGGTTGCCACAGTGTGTTGTCGCCTTTCATTCGGTGGTACCGGATTAAAGTGTCCATCACCGTGTCCTGAAACGCGTGGCCCATGTGTAGAGTACCGGTCACATTCGGCGGTGGAATCATAATGCAGTAAGGAGTGCCGTTGCCTGATGGTGCAAAGTGATCGCCGCGCTCCCAGAAGTCGTACCAGGATTGCTCTATTGCGGTCGGGTTGTAGGTGGTTTCCATTAATTGCTGCTGTTTGCTTTATTGGACGAATGGTCAGGATTCTAGCAGGTTAGTCGCATAGCGGCGGAGCATGGCAGAATTGTGTGATTCTTATATAAGAGAGATACGTTAAGAGTCAGGCAGCTAAGTAGCCAGTAGCCAATAACCAGGCTCGAAAATGCGCCGTTGCCGATGTCACGAAAGGTATGGTGATTTACAGCGCCAACTGGGCAGGCACGTCACAGTGTGTGAGCGGATAACCTCTGGATTTATAAAACCGATAGCGCTCGCGGCCAGTGTCCTTGCCGCTGCTGCCAGTACAGATCACTTCGAGCGTAGATTCAAAGCTGCTGAAAAAATGTGGCACTTCGGCTGACAGGTTTAGTAGCACTTCGCGATTATTTTTGGGTTCGCCGATGTGATCGATTGACAGGCGATCACTACCGTGACTGAGTTTATCAGCAAACAGCTTCTGCATTTCAGAGGTATCGCCGGACGAACTGGTGTGTATATGCAGATGTTTGCCACGCGCGAGATGTTGCAGCGCCAATTGCAGCGCATAGTTAAATTGCTCAGACGAGTTTTCAGTTTCAATCAGGTAGAACTGGATGTGCGTCATCAGCTTCGATTGAGTAGATATTGCACCAGCATTGGTACAGGTCTGCCAGTTGAGCCTTTCGCGCCGCCTTGCTTCCAAGCCACACCTGCGATATCAAGGTGGGCCCACTTGTAATCTTTGGTGAAGTTTGCGAGGAAGCATCCGGCGGTGATGGTACCAGCAGATCGACCACCAATATTTGCCAGATCAGCAAAGTTACTGGAGAGTTGTTTCTCGTACTCATCCCAAAGTGGCAGCCTCCAGCATTTATCGTGAGCTTCAATGCCGGCTGTATATAAATCATCGGCCAGTGTATCGTCGTTGCTCATTAGTCCGGTTGTGTGATTGCCGAGTGCAACAATGACAGCACCCGTCAGTGTTGCGATATCGATCACTACATCGGGTTTATATTTGCTGATGTACGTCAGTGCATCGCACAACACCAATCGTCCTTCTGCATCGGTGTTAAGTACCTCGATAGTTTTGCCAGACATAGATGTCACAATATCACCAGGTTTAGTAGCCTTGCTGCCAGGCATGTTTTCTGCCGCAGCAACTACACCGATGACGTTGATTTTAAGCTTCATTTCAGCAACTGATTGCATAACGCCGAATACGCTTGCAGCACCACACATATCAAACTTCATTTCATCCATACCGGCGGATGATTTGATTGAGATACCACCGGTATCAAAAGTCACACCTTTGCCGACAAGCACGACAGGTTTCTTGTTGCTGGCGGCACCTTTGTAGTCCATACAAATAAGTTGTGCATCTTCCACGCTACCAGCGGAAACACTTAGTAGCGCACCCATGCCGAGTTTTTTCATCTGCGCTTCGTTGAGTAGTTTTGCTTTTATGGACGGGAATGCTTTCTCGAGTTTTTTTGCTTTTTTGCCGAGATACGTAGGTGTACAGACATTAGCTGCAGTATTACCGAGATCTCGCGCCAGACTCATGCCGTTGGCAATAGCGGTTCCTTGAACGATCCCTGCTTCAACTGATTTGTTTAGGCTTCTATTGCTGACAAAGATGGTCGCTTTGCCTTCAAATTTGGCACTCTTTGTGGCTTTGATACTTTTGTGCAATTCAAACCGATAAGTATTGCTAACCAGGGCTTGAGCAAATGAGCGAGCCTGCCAAGTCAAATCCTTACCATCGACTTCGAAGTCATTTAAACAACTGATGCAATCTTTAATGGCGGGGGAGGAAAGTGCAAGTGCAGTCGCTGAGGTAATCCGGTCAAACGTTTGTGAGGTGATCTTTTTGCCATCGCCCATACTGACCAATAGCACTCTTTGCGCATTGAGTTCAGGCACATTGTGCAACATCAGGGTGGCACCAGGGCTATTCGCAAGGTCATTTTGCTTCAGAATTTTACTCAGGTATTCACCACTCTCTGAATCTGCCAGAGCCAGTGTGCTGATGAGTTTTTTCTGGTCGCCGACAGGCAGCACCAAACATCCGGTTCTGGCTTTGAGCGGGTTGGCGTTGGAGAGTTTAAGTTCCACTGGATTGTCCTCTGGTGCAGGCCTTGTTACAGACCGCGTTTCATTAATAAGTGTGGATCTGGAGGCGTCTGAGCTAATTTTGTTTGGGGAATTTCATCTAACTGGTTTAAATTGCGGTTCTACTCACAAAATATTTACTTCAACCGGTCATGTTGCAGCCTAAATGACTGGTTAAACCAAAACACCAATATTACTGGGTTTGGTATCATCATGCACTGCATGAGCCGCCAATATTTTTCGAAACATGATCACCGGGGTTTCTAACTCTCCTAATGAGAACGCTTGATCGTTATATCTTTAAGGAGATTTCGCTCTCCTGGATTGCAGTGACCGTTGTTTTGCTTGTGATTATGGTGGCCAATGTCCTTGCCCGTATTCTGTCAAAAGTGACAGACGGCTCTCTGCCCGCTGATGCTCTGTTTCTGTTGGTGGGGGTGAAAGTCATCAACCTGCTTGTGACGCTGATACCACTGGGTCTTTATCTCGGTGTGCTGCTGGCGTTCGGGCGTCTGTATCGAGACAGTGAGATGTCTGCAATTGCTGCATGCGGTACCGGACTCGGTGCATTGTATCGTCCCGCTGTGACCAATGGCGTAATTGGTATGCTGCTAATCATGTTACTGACATTCTGGGCTTCCCCCTGGGCGGCACGTTACGAAAGGCAGCTCACTGAAAAAATCGCGACCCAATCTGTAGGAAGCTTGCTGGATGCCGGCCGCTTTGTAGAGATACTCAATGGTGGCGCTGTTGTGTTTACCGAGTCACTATCTGAGGGTAAAGAGCAATTTAATAGAGTATTTGTTCACCGAGACCTTGAAGACGGTGGTTTTGAGGTTGAAACGGCCGAGTATGCTATCTATCAGCGAGATGAAAAAACCGACGAAGAGTTTATCGTTTTTGTTAATGGTGTCAGTACGATTTCAAAACCGGGCGCGGATAGCTATCAACAAACCCGTTTTGAACGTCACGGCATCAGAATTCCGCGCAGCGAACAATCGACCAGAGCATTGGAAAACTCAGCGAAATCCTTTAGTGAGCTGATGGGCAGTGATGATTTGCAGTCAAAAGCGGAATTACAGTGGCGGTTTTCCATACCTGTAGCCGCATTGCTACTTGCCTTACTGGCAATTCCTTTGTCGTATACATCACCCAGGCAAGGTCGTTATTCTAAAATCGCAGTGGCCATACTTATCTACGTGCCTTATGCAAATTTACTGGTGTTAAGTCGCAAATGGGTGGCGGCAGGGACAATACCACCCTGGATAGGGCTCATATGGGTGCATTTACTGGTGATTGCGTTAATTCTGTTCCTGACAATTAAGCGCTATGGTACGGGCTGGTTGTTTGGTTATGGCGCAAAAGCGGGTTCGACGGTGGCCTCATCGTGACACTGTTAGCGCGTTACATCGGTAAAACTGTGTTTCTCAATACACTGCTGGTATTGCTGGTGTTGGTAGCCCTCTCTGCGCTATTCAGTTTTATTGGTGAGCTTGATGAGGTGGGTAAGGGCGACTATTCAGTCAAGACAGCGCTGGTGTACGTATTGTTACGAATACCCGGTATAGCCTACGAACTGTTTCCGTCTTCTGTGTTGTTAGGAAGTTTGCTTGGGCTCGGTGCTATGGCCTCTCAAAGTGAATTAACTGCCATGCGCTCAGCGGGAATTTCTATCACGCAAATGGCGGGTGCTGTCTCTTTGATTGGCTTGTTACTGATGGGATTAGTAGCCCTGCTGGGTGAGTTCGTAATGCCACCGAGTGAAAGCCAGGCGCAGGAATTGCGCACTGCAGCATTGTCTCAACGCGTCTCAATAAGGTCACGAACCGGTTATTGGGCCAAATCTGATAACAGATTCATCAATATTAAGTCAGTATTGCCGGATTTGTCTCTTGTTGATGTCAGTATCTATGAGTTTGATGAGCGTGAATTAAAAAAAGTCATCTACGCCAAGCGTGCTCTGCAACGAGCGGATACCGAATGGCAG
Organism: uncultured Granulosicoccaceae bacterium; assembly: GCA_938020525.1. Taxonomy (GTDB): domain Bacteria; phylum Pseudomonadota; class Gammaproteobacteria; order Granulosicoccales; family Granulosicoccaceae. The sequence continues at coordinate 20,944 of CALIHW010000172.1, forward strand.
TTAACAGAGGTAACACAGACAAACTTTTTGCCTGATTCACTGTTCACAGAACGTTCTGAAGAAAAAAGCATCCAGAATCTGGTTAATGCAGAGCTATTGCAAGGGCTTTCTGTTGCTCCTGAGTCTATGTCTGCGAGAAACCTGTTTGGTCAAATTGATTATCTACGCCGCAATCAACTGGATAGCGGCCCAATTGAGCTTGCTCTATGGACCAAGATAACAAATCCAATTTCAACGCTGGTGATGCTGATGTTATCACTGCCATTTGTATTCGCTTCACAGAGAAGCGGAAGTGTCGGGCAGAAAATGTTTATCGGGATACTACTCGGGATAGGGTACTTCCTGATTAATCGCTTATTTACCCACCTGGGGCTTGCTAACGGCTATTCACCAGCAGTGAGCACGCTTATTCCGTTAAGTTTGTTTGGAATTCTTGCAATACTCGGCCTTACAAGGATCCGATAGATATCCTGATTGTGCCTGTTGCCTGTCATATGCCCAGCTTATGTGGGGTGGCATGGGCTGTTAGTTATGTCCTGTGCTGATACATGAGTTATCACAGGTCCGATTCCTGGGAATCTGCGGTGCTACCCTGTTGCTTGTTATCTTTTGCTCGTTCTTTTGGTTCTTTCAGGCTGATAAGCCGTGTAGAGGACAGTTTATCGTGCCATGCGAGTCTATCTGAATCAAAAAACATCCACAGCAACCCGAAACAAGCGGGTGTTATGGCAAGTATTGCGAATATAAGTCCTGATACTGACCTATTCGGATCAAATATCCACAGTAAACCAATAGCTGCGGGTAAAAAAACCACTGTTGCCGCTGTGAACCTGATAGCGGATTGCTTCCAGGTTAATTTTTTACCTTTATCAGTGATAATTTTAATTTTCCATGTGCGCATACCCAGAGTTTGGCCTTCACGGGTCCAAAACCAAGCGTAGAAGACGTATGCAGTAGCAATAAGCACTAAGTAGTAAGCCGGATGTGTGGTTGCTTCTCCCCGGTTTATTGCAACAGCACATGTACTAACAGTTAATAAAACGCCTAACAGTAATAAAAGGTCATAAAAGGTGGCCAGTAAGCGCCTTGTTATGGATGCCACAGGTTTGTTTTGCATAATTTCCGGATAGTCTGATCGTTATTGCTAGTGTTACTGATAAGTTCAAAGCAGATTGCGTGAAGCGAGAATAAAACTAACCTTCAAAAGTGTTTCAACAACTGTTTAAACATTAAAAATGTATTTGAAGTGTCGATGTTTAGGTTTGTAAAGTTAGTTTGCACAGTAAAAACGATGAAACAAACTGTTTGAGTATAAAAATTGAGTAATATTTAAGCTAATTGAGTTAATAAAATGGGTTTTTAGCAGTAATTGGTGTTTTTTTTGTATTAAAACTGTTGATAAATGCTGTTTTTTATTGAATTCAACGAATTAACGATTATAATCCAGTCGCCTACAACTCTCAGGAGAACATATATGGCTCGAACCAAGAAGAAAGCTGCTGCAAAGAAAAAACGCACAGTTAGCAAGAAACGTCGTACTTCAAAAAAGAAGTCGTCTTCTAAAAAGAAGGCTTCAAAAAAGAAGTCTAAAAAGAAAGTAAGCAAGAAAAAAGCTTCGAAGAAGAAGGCTTCAAAGAAGAAAGCCTCTAAGAAGAAGCGTTCAAAGAAGAAGGCCTCTAAGAAGAAGCGTTCTAAGAAGAAGGCTTCTAAGAAAAAACGTTCTAAGAAGAAAGCTTCTAAGAAAAAACGTTCTAAGAAGAAAGCTTCTAAGAAAAAGCGTTCTAAGAAGAAAGCTTCCAAGAAAAAGCGTTCTAAGAAGAAAGCTTCTAAGAAGAAACGGTAACTGATTGATTTAAAATAAGCTTTTAAAATCAAAAGCTTAGCTGGTTTCACATAACGTGCACTAGACGCGTAAGAAATTGGTAAATCAGTTGCGGTACCCCGACGCGAAGGTGGCTACGGCCACCTTTGCTGCGTTTGGGAACAAGTGTTTTTTGACCGGTAAGAAGCTGCAAACGTATAAAGCTTGATCAGTTGGGTGTTACCTATCGTAACGATCCATTCATCACTTCACTGGGCCGTTAATGCTTTGATTTGCTGATGAATGGAAAACTCAACGTAAGTTACTACACCCAAAATTACCCGGTTAAATCCCTAACCGAGGCCATCAATTGAGCTGAACATAGTGACATTTACCATTTCACCGGTTTTAGCTCCATCTGCAAACTGATCCAGACAGATAAAACAGTTTGCGAGGCTCATTGAGCTCAGAATGTGTGAGTCCTGCAAGCCTGTAGTTGAAACCGCAAGTTCGCCCGATTCCTGAACTTTGGCGATTCCACGCTGAAATTCGAATCTTCCAGGCTCTTTAATAAGCTGATTGAGGCATCTTGCACGCAAGGTTGGTGGGGCTTTGTAAGCGATACCGGAGAACGCACGAATCGCTGGAATCACGAATTGTAAACAAGTCACCATGCTGGAAACCGGGTTTCCGGGTAGTCCGAAGTAGTGAGCACCACCTGTAAGTGTCCCCGAGATTAATGGCTTGCCCGGCTTCATGGCTACTTTCCAGAACAAAACTTCTCCGTTTGCTTGCAAAACCTCTTTGACATAGTCCGCTTCACCTACAGAAACACCGCCACTGGACAACACAAAGTCCAGACTAACAGCTGTCTGCATGACTGAATCCAGGGCTTCCTTATCGTCTTTACAGATACCGAGATCAACAGAATCGATACCTGCATTTGCCAGAAGAGAGCGAATGGTGGCGCGATTGCTATCGAAAATCTTTCCGTATTCGGGTTGATCGGTTGCTGTTAGGAGTTCGTCACCGGTAGAAAACACACCGACCGTGGGGGTAGCGAAGACATCCACATGGCTAATGCCCTGTGCTGCGATGAGTCCTATGTCTGCAGCAGTTAAGAGAGTTCCGGCAGTGCAAAGTGTCTGTTCTGCTTGTATGTCATCACCCGGATTGCGGATGTATTGTCCGGCGGCAAGATTCGCACTGGTGGTAAAAGTATCCTGCTTAAGCTTAACCAGTTCTTGTATAACTATCGCATCAGCGCCTTTCGGTAGGGCTGCTCCAGTTGTTATTCGTACCGCTTCACCTGCCTCCAAAGTGCCATTAAATGGGTGGCCCGCAAGTGATTTACCGATAATTTTGAACTGCTGATCTGGCTTTGCATCCTGATATCGGATTGCATAGCCGTCCATCGCAGAGTTCTTAAAAGGTGGTATTTCGATGTGTGCGATAACATCTTTGGCGAGCGTTCGACCGGAACTGTAAGCAACTTCTACAGACTCTGTGCGGCTGGTACAGGTAATCGATTGTAGGATTGCACGTCTTGCTTCATCAACGGTCAGCGCGTTGGATTGCATGTTGTCTTTGCTTTGCATGCTGGTATTCGGTTGATTTAGTAAGTAGGGATGCCAGGTCACAAAGTGACTAGAGCTAAACGGCGACGGTAGGCAGCATTGATGGTAGCAATAATAAAAGATGAATCGTGTGTGTAAGTCATGCAATGGAACTCTACCCTGCAATCACCGATTATACGCAGGTGGCTACCAGGTGTGACAATTTGACTTCTTCGCTTTCGGATTCGCAAACCAGGCGAAATCTCGAATTGATGGAGCGTTTCAAGCATTATCTATGGCTTGAGCGCGGCTTAAGTGAGAATACCATCCAATCGTATTCAAGTGACATCAAGCTGTTTGCAGGATCGCTGATGCATGATCACACAGCACTTGATAGTGCCGGTACAGAACACATTCTTGCGTATCTGGCAAAGCGCGTCAGTGAAGGGGCGAGTGCCAGAACGAGTGCTCGGTTTCTGTCTAGCCTGAAACGCTTTTATACCTTGCTGGCTCGTGAAGGATTAATAGACGCAGACCCAACAGCATTGGTACAAGCACCCAAGGCAGGTCGACCCTTGCCGATATCGCTTAGTGAAGTACAAATTGAAAAACTGTTACAAGCCCCGGATTTGGAATCACCAGAGGGTATTCGAGACAAAGCGATGTTGGAGCTGACTTATTCCAGTGGCTTGCGAGTGAGTGAGTTAATTTCGCTAACGCTGCCACAGTTAAACCGTACTGCAGGTGTTTTAAGGGTTAACGGCAAAGGTAATAAAGAGCGACTACTGCCGGTAGGAGACATAGCACTTGATTTTCTGGAGCAGTATTTGCAGTGGGGCAGAGACGAACTATTGAAGCGCCAGGTTGGCTGTGAACAAGTATTTGTATCAAGACGTGGCACGGGCCTGACACGGCAGGCGTTTTGGTACAGGGTAAAAAAGTATGCGCAGCTTGCAGGAATTAAGCAGGAGCTATCACCTCACACGTTGCGTCATGCGTTTGCGACTCATCTGGTAAACAACGATGCGGATCTGCGGGTGGTGCAGTTGCTTCTGGGTCACAGCAGTATTTCTACTACCCAGATTTACACGCATGTCGCCACTGAGAGATTGAAGGATTTACATACTGAACATCACCCGCGTGCTTAAAAAACTGCTCCAGAGATAAGTTTTTTACATCGATTCAGGTTGGACTGCCGGTTGAATGCTAGAATTAGACTTAGATCATGAACTTACAGGGCTTTCCAGCCTCAAAATCGCTGGAGACAAGTTAGTAGGCAGGTCGCCGGAAATTTCCAGAACAGTGCAGTCACTGTTACTACCGGTTCGTTAACAGTCTGACAGACAAATCAGGAATGCATATGAAAACCTACCCAATAAACGGGTTATTGATGTTGGTGTTAGCCTCTGCTTTTGCCGGTGCTATGGCTGGTGGAATCGCACTCGCTCAGAGCACAGAAACCAATACAGAATCGGCTGATCTTTCTCCAGAGGATCAGCTTCGCGAATCGATGGCGCGTCTTGCACCTGACATGGAAATCACAGCAATTTCCGAATCCGTGATGCCGGGTGTTTACGAGCTTGTCAGTGGGGCGCAGGTCTTCTACCTGACCCCAGACGGTAAATACATGCTTGAAGGCAGTATCATCGATCTCGAACATAGGGTTGATATTAGTGAGCAGCGAAGAGGCGGCTTGCAAATGTCATTGATAAATCAGATACCAGAAGATCAGATGTTGGTCTTTAATAATGAATCGGGTGATGCGGAACGCTCCATCACTGTGTTTACCGATACTGACTGCGGCTATTGTCAGAAGCTACATCAGGAAATTGAAACAATCACAAACGCAAATATCCGCGTACGGTATCTGTTGTTCCCGCGTGCGGGTTTTGAGTCGGCTTCTTCAGAAGAGTTACAAAGTGTTTGGTGTGCGGATGATCAACAGGAAGCGATGACTATTGCCAAGACGGGTGGTCGGGTACCTTCCGCTACCTGTGAAAACCCGATAGAAAGCCATATGAATTTAGCAAGACAAGTTGGTCTGCGTGGAACCCCGCTGATCTATCTTGATAATGGCACCAAAATACCCGGCTATCAGCCAGCCGCACAGTTAATAGAGCAGATCAATAATAGTCAGCCTGTTGCAGCTAAGTAGTCTGTAGCGGTTAGCCCATAGAAGTTAAAAAGAAAATAGGCGACGGTTACAGCAGTTGGGGGCCGTTGCCTGCCACCATGGCCTTAACATCCTGTTACAAGAATCGTGAGTTCAGGCAGGCAAGTCTGGTAGTACGCTGCTTCTGAGCTTTACGATGGCGTCTTTCAATTGCAGCTTGCGTCTTTTCAGGCGGGTCAATGTTAATTGATCAGTGCCTGAAGTTGCTGCGTATTCTGCCACCTGTCTGTCCAGTGCAGCGTGCTCATTTTCAAGGCGCACCAGGATCTGCCGTTGTTCCTGCCGATCAACTTCATCAAAATTGCTCATGGTTGAGTTACTGGCAGATGTTCTGGTCGATTTTCTCGCTGTTTTTCCTGCCGACAGCCAGTGAGCGTTATTCGGGAATTCACAATAATCATTCCGCGAGCTTGATCCGTTGTTAATGGGGCGCTTTTACAGCGCTTCTGGTGGTTCTTTTGGTCGTTCAGGTTGCGATTATCGCAACATTCAGGGACGATGCGCGTTGTCATTACCCCCGAAGAACCAGTGAATAATAACCCACGCCTGAGCCGCTGTCGCGACCGACTTCCCAAAGCAGTCCTGAAACGTGATGCAACTGACTTTCAGGTGGTCGAGAACCTGGGATTTCAGCCAGATGGAGAGGGGGAGCATCTCTGGTTGCAGGTGCGTAAAACCAACTGCAATACGCAGGATCTGATCGATACTATTTCAAGAAACCTCAGCGTTCCGGCCAAAAATATTGGTTATTCCGGAATGAAAGACAAGCGTGCTATCACCACTCAGTGGCTGAGTGTTTCGTACCCGATAGCAAGTGATTTGCCTGAGCAGAAATCTCTCTTTAGTGATCTCGACAACGTAGAAGTATTGCAGCTGACCCGTAGCAGTAAAAAGCTGCGCCGTGGTGTGCACAAAGAGAATGCGTTTGTTATAAAACTCTATGATATCAAGAGTGGCCAAAGTGAAATTGACATCGAGCTCAAGAAAATTAAAAAGCTTGGTTTTCCGAATTACTTTGGTGAGCAAAGGTTCGGCATCGATGGTCGCAACGTCGATCATGCCCGCAGCATGTTTACCCGCAAACGTAAGCTTACCCGGTTGAAGAGATCTTTGTATCTATCCGCAGCACGGTCATGGTTGTTTAACAATGTGCTCAATGCCCGCATAGATGCAGGTATATGGCAGGAGGTAGTGCCGGGTGATGTTTGTATGCTGGCCGGCAGCAACAGTGTGTTTACCTGTGATCAGCCGGATGCGCAAGTACAAGAGCGTTGTAACAACCATGACATACACCTGACAGGCCCGCTTCACGGTCGAGGTGAATCTATGGCTAAGGCTACAGTGCTTGAACTTGAATCAACGTGTCTGGCTACTGAGCAGCTGCTATGCGATGGACTGGAACAAGCAGGTCTGAAAAATGAACGGCGTGCATTGCGTGCAACAGCAGGCGATTTAGACTGGTTATGGCGTGACGAGAGTACCCTGGAGTTATCTTTCACTCTGGAGAAGGGGGTGTACGCAACATCTATGCTGGGTGAAATTGTGCAGTTGCAACAGGAGTATAAAAAATGAATTGGTGGGGAAAACTACTTGGTGGTGGTTTTGGGTTTTTAATTGGTGGCCCTATCGGTGCATTGCTCGGCGCGGTGCTTGGTCATAACTTCGACAACGGTCTCAAGCGACTACAACTTGAAGAAGACGATGCAGAATCTTTAAAGCCAGGTGCGCAGCAGCGAGTTCAAGCAGCTTTTTTTACAGCTACTTTTGCCACCATGGGTCATATTTCCAAGGCCGATGGCAAAGTGACTCCTGATGAGATCAAAGTCGCAGAAAGTGTCATGTTGCAGATGCAGTTATCTGCCGAGCAGCGCAAGGTTGCCATTGATCTTTTTCATCAAGGCAAAGAACCCGACTACGATCTCAAGGCGGTGGTAGAGCAGTTTCGAATAGAGTGTCGCCGGCGCACTAACCTGATGCAGATGTTTATCGAGATTCAGTTACACGCGGTATATGCCGACGGTAAATCACACCCTGCGGAAGAGAAAGTATTGCAGGATGTTTGTGATTATTTGAAATATCCGAAGTTCATGCTGCGCCAAATGGAGATTCTTGTTCGCGCTGGCAGAGCTTCTCCCGGTGGTGCTAATCAAGGTGGTGCTAATCGAGGATCATCGGGTCGTTCTTCTGCTGGTGTCGACAAGACATCAGGTTTGTCACTGGCAGATGCGTACCAGCTACTCGGTGTAGATACAAAAGCACAACAGCCGGAAGTGAAACGCGCTTACCGAAAACTCATGAGCCAGCATCATCCGGATAAACTGGTGGCTAAAGGTCTACCACCAGAGATGATAAAGATTGCTACTGAAAAAACGCAACATATTAAAGCCGCCTACGAATTAGTCAAAGAGGCGAAAGGCTGGTAACGCTTCACGGGTAATAGACGATAAAAATAACCACACGCAGGTCTTAACATTCAGCTACAACCAGCAGCCGGAACCAGCAGCCAGAAGCAGTAGATTTGCTAATCGGAGGCACTTGGAGCTTGTGAACTGATTAGCGCCCCAGTGCTACTTTTCATTCAGGCGAGGCATCAGCATCACCAGGTTGCACGGCCGCGTGCGACTGTCGAGCTGTTCTGATATAAGTTTCTGCCAGGCAGTCTTACATGCACCCGGGGAGCCTGGCATCACAAAGATATAGGTCGCGTTGGCAACTCCTGCCAACGCACGTGACTGCAGCGTTGAGGTTTTTATATCTTCGTAAGAGAGCACACGGAACATTTCTCCAAAGCCGTCAATTTCTTTATCGAGAAGTGGTTGTACCGCTTCCGGGGTGCCATCTCTGCCAGTGACTCCGGTGCCACCGGTACTTAGAATTGCGTCTACGTTTGAATCTGCAATCCAGTGACTAAGGGCTGCCCTGATTTGGTATTTGTCATCTTTTACAATCGATTTGTGAATGCATTGATGACCGGATGACTCAAGCTCTGTTACCAGTAGCTTGCCAGACTTGTCGTCAGCTTCGGTGCGGCTGTCAGAGACAGTAAGCACGGCGATATTCAGAGGTTTAAAGATATCAAAGTCAGTCATAACGGTTTAGGCGGTATTTGAGCGTGCAATAATATTAACAGTTATCTGGTTCCGGTTTGGTCATGGAGGCCTGTGCTGTGAGAGAATAAGGGATGTGTCTGTTCAGAGTGCTCAGCTCTGGGTCACCGGGCTAGACATAAATACGAAAATATAAATCAGGCTAAATTCCGGCACTGGATAATCGCGAATGTCAGAAAGATTACAAAAGTTGATGGCGCGCGCCGGTATCGAATCGCGCCGCAAAATAGAAGCGGCGATCACAGCCGGTGAAATTGTGCTCAATGGCGAGGTAGCCACACTCGGCGCGAAGGCCGAGGCCGGTGATCGATTGCGGTATGCGGGTAAACGCTATCGCGTGGCACAAGGTAGTGCGGAAACTGCTCGCGTCATTGCTTATCACAAGCCTGAAGGCAAGGTGACCTCACGCTCAGATGAGCGCAACCGTCCAACGGTATTTCAGGATCTGCCGCGATTAAAAACATCCCGATGGGTTGCAATCGGGCGGCTTGATTTTAATACTACCGGCTTGCTTTTGTTTACTGATAACGGCGATCTCGCTAACGGCTTAATGCATCCTTCATCGGAGGTTGAGCGCGAGTATGCCTGTCGGGTACGAGGCCCGGTCAGTGATGAAGATCTAAAAAGATTGCATGATGGTGTCGAACTCGAAGATGGCCTGGCCAAATTTCAACGTGTTTGGTTTGATGGTGGTACAGACAATAATCAGTGGTATCGGGTAGTACTAACCGAAGGTCGTAATCGTGAAGTCAGACGCGTGTGGGCAACACTCGGTTACCAACTGAGTCGTCTTATTCGTGTTCGATACGGGCCGGTAGATTTACCCGGTTGGCTGCGTGCTGGAAAAATTACCGATATAGAAGAAGGTTTGCTTACGCATCTCTATGAAGTAGCCGGTATCTCTGCGAAGCATGCGAACGCGCCATTAAGGCTTGAATATGATTCTGTAAGACGCGGTCGCAAGCCTGCTCGTGGGCGTCGACCAGGCAGGCGGTAATGGCAGGCGGTAATAGTCGCAGAAATTGTTGGCAGTAACGGCACAAACCAGCCCGTCGTTATCGACGGGCTAAATTTGGCGGAGAGAGAGGGATTCGAACCCTCGATACGCTATAAACGTATACACACTTTCCAGGCGTGCTCCTTCAGCCACTCGGACACCTCTCCGGAACTCTTTAAAGCTAACCCTCCTGACCACTTCCCTTGGGAGTATAGATCGGGGAAGGGAAAGCGGACACATTGCTGCCGACATCGGCAATCTTCGGTGTGCCGCGCTTCTCGACTTCGTCAATCCTGATAACGGCGTGCATCGGGATGATAGTCTGATTGACGCCTTCAAATTCGGTTTTCAGTTTTTCCTCTGACGGATCGACAACCACTGTCGTGTGCTCGTCGAACATTAGTCCTTCGATCACAACAAAGCCGTACAACTCGCCCTGATAAACATCGCGGGCATAGAGTTCGTATATTTTATCCTGATTGATAAAACGGATGCGATATACGTGTTCTTGTGACATCGACAAATTTCCGGGCAGTAGGAATGCTGGTAGTTAGAAAGTTCGATCTGAAACCGAGCGCGCGATGATAGCACAGGCGGGGTTAGCGTAAATACAATCAAATGCCGGTTTCGGGTGCTTGATCGGATAATAGCTGTCTTAACTGATTTGACTCGTCGGCTCGGCATCAAGCCTGAGAATTGAGCTGTCGTCGCCGTGCGTTGGGTAGTAGCTCCGGACCAAAGGATCATGGCCCGGAATGATATGATTTTCGCTGTCTGCAAGTGCTCTGAGCGTGTCGAATCCACTGAGCATGTTTTCAAGATCAACCACAATCGGAAACGGTTTGGCCATTAGAAAATTCTCGTAGTAGTGACTGGCATCGGAAGCCAGCACAATATGTCCCCGGCGGGTTTTTACCCGTACGCATTGTAAGCCGCGTGAGTGTCCACCGATCAGATGCACTTCAACACCCGGTGCTACCTGTCCTGAACCATTGTGAAAAACTACGCGGCCAGAGTAGAGTCGTCTGATCATCTCAACTACATGTTCGCCACTGAAAGGTTCCTTGAGTACGTCATGGCACATGCAGGGGCCCGTTGCATAAGTCATCTCCTGTTCCTGCAGATGAAAGTTGGCATTGTTAAACGCAGGCAATGAACCTGCGTGATCATAGTGCAGGTGGGTAACGATGACTGTGTCTATGGTGTCTGGTGCAACACCAAATCGTTTTAACAGATCAGCAGGTTCTGTTTCGATTGGTCTGTTGCGGGCAATACCTTCCGCTGTGTCATAGCCTGTGTCTACCAGTATGGTTCGTACAGGGTTACCGGGGCCAGGACATTTGAGCAACCACAGATAGTAGTCCATTGCATGTGGTGCATCGTGGTTGTCATCAAAAATGAATGAATCTTTTCTTGAGCGTGTGTTTCGCTCTGCGTACTTAAGTGCATAGATTTCCCAAACGTCATTCATATGTGCCTAACACTCCATTCTTGTTTGTGATGCTGATGCTTTATATACCAACGATTCGAGTTCAAGATTTCTCAGGTAATCATCAATTCGGTTTTCAAGCGGAGTGTTGAATTGCAGATGATCGATGACGTGTTTCTGTGTGTGATAGACACAATCGCCACCGAAGTCATTGTCTGTAAATGAATACGGTATCTGGTTCCAATCTTTTTCACCGAATCGGCGCTGCAGTAGATCACCATTTCCGTAAAGTGCGATGCTGCCATGGCTGCCTTCGATTAACATCTCACCCAGGGTTAGTCGCGTATTGTCCGCTGCATGATCCAGTAAGCGGTTGCCATCGAACTGTGCCCGCAAGCCATTTTCAAAGTAAAAGATAAAGTGTCCTGCATCCTCGCCAGCGATTGCAGGATTAAGTCTATGCAGCTCTGCACTCAACGCCTTTGGCTCTCCAAACAGGTATCGGAATACATCAATATAATGTACACCGGTTTCATGGATGAGAAAATTTTTCATATCACGGAAGTACGGTTGTCTTGCAAGGTAGGCATCTGCTCCCTGGCCATCTCCCGGGCGTAGCCTGAAGGTTGCCTGTAGTAATTCACCTAGTACATTTTTATTTAACTCTGACTTAATCGCCCGGTACCATGGTTGAAAACGAAAGTTCTCATGCACAATGATTTCACAAGTACTGTCTTTGGTTTTTTCGTGTAACTCTATTGCGCTGGCTTGAGTGCCACAGAACGGTTTCTGGCAAATAATGTAATTGCACCCGGTTGCTATCGCTTCAGTTATCAAGGCGCTATGTGAAGATGGTGGGGTGGCTATATCTACTATGTCTACATTGCTGACTGATATAGCTTGTTTTAAAGAGTCAGTAACCAGCGTATCGCTGGAACTATTCGAACTGACTTTTTCCTTCAATAGCGCATGTTTGGTGGTATCCGTCTCGACAATGGCAATCAGCTCTACACCTGCCAGCCGCAGCCAGGCATTAATTTGGAAATTTGCAAAATAGCCTCCGCCTACAACGACTACACCAATATCGGGCTGCATGTTTATAGTGCATCCAGCACAGATTGCGCTATAGATTCAGTACCTGCAGTACCCCCGAGATCACGCCCGCGTCCTTCGGGTGTTGCAGCAGCTTTAGTTGCCGCGTTGCGGAGTTTTAAACCGGCGTTGCTGGCTTCTTCACATTGGTTGGTTTCACCAAGCCATTCAAGCATCATCGCGGCAGATAAAATCATTGCCATTGGATTAGCCAGTCCCTGTCCTGCAATATCCGGTGCACTGCCGTGGCAGGGTTGAAAAACGGCGTGATCCAAACCGATGTCAGCTGATGGTGCAAGACCCAGGCTTCCCATAAGACCCGCACCCAGATCCGATAAAATATCACCGAACATATTTTCAGTGACCATTACATCGAGTTCCCACGGGCTTTGTACCATCTTCATTGCGGCAGCATCGACATACATGGCAGAAGTTTCTATGTCTGGAAAGTTTTTTGCGCGCTGTTCGAATATCTCTCTAAAGAACCAGAAAGAGCGGAATACATTGGCCTTGTCAACACACATCAACTTTGATGGGCGATCTAAAAGTTTGGCTCGGCTTTGTGCCAGTCGAAAGCTGAAATCAAAAAGCTGTTCTGAAACCTTACGAGTGATGCGTAGCTGTTCAGTCGCGTACTCATTATCAACAACGACGCCTTCGTCTTTATGTGCAAACAGACCTTCTGTCGATTCTCGAACCAGAACAAAGTCCAGATTGGCAGCGCGTGGATCAGATAGTATTTGCGGACCGTTTTCAAAGGTAAAAACCGGCCGCACACCGGCAAACAGGTCCAGCTCTATTCTGAGATCAATTTGAGGCACCATTTCAGTGCCGTCTGCCTTTCTTATATGAGGTAGTCCCATCGCAGAGAGCAGAATCGCATCGCAGACCTTGGCTGCGGCCACGGAATCCGGTGGCAGACACTCGCCTGTTTTTTCATGCCAAAGTGCTCCGGCCGGAAGCGTCTCGAAGGTAAGTGAGAATGCTGTTGAGTCCGAAGTGAGTCGTTTTAATACCTCGACTGTCGGTGTCATGATCTCTGGTCCGATACCGTCACCTTCGAAAACTGCAATCTTAAATTCTTGTTTTGACAATGATTATTCCGCCACGGAAGCTTTCAAGGAGAACAGTCTGAGCGAATTAAGCGGCAATTTGAGGCTGGTAGAACAATTTGACGTTATTGGGCAATTGACTGTCCGTTATGTAATATAAGTGTTCAGATTCAGAAACAGATAAATATCTGAAGCTTTGTACACCATCGTGAGACTTTACTTTAAGTTCGCCAGGAAATGCCATAGTGCATGACGTTGCCACGTGATACAAAGTGCGGGCAGTGTCCAGCCGCCGCCGGTCTCTGCTCAATGATAACTAGAAAAACAAAATTGAGTTCAGCATGGTCCTATCCGAAAAACTTCAAAGCACAAGATGCAGCACAAGTCGCGTCCAGTGTCAGGATGCTGTTGTGTTCGCTGCCAGCAGTTGCAGTGATGAAGCGCAGCAGCGTGTCTCTCGTCTACTCGAAAGACTTCAGTTACAACAGGTGGTTAATCGAATCGAATACTGCGACATCACTAACGCTGCCGCGATGGATTCAGTGTCGGATCAATCAACGCTGCTGGTATTTTTGATTGATGATGAGTTTTTGAAAGGCGCAGGTGCATCGCGTGCGGCCTATCTTGCGACACGCAAGTTTGTCACTGGCAGAGCACTCATTATTCCGCTGGTAATTCAATCGTCTGCTGGATTCGAAAATTCACCGTTGAACTTTATGGCTCCGGTACAGGCACATAGTGGAGATCTTGATACCGCATTGATTACATTTGAACAGCGCGTTATAGAGTTTTATGACCAGGCGAATGGCCAGGCGAATGGCCAGGCTAATGTTCAGCGTAGCGATTCAGGCAACAGCTCCTCAGTAAAGGAAGCGGTCGCCAACAACTATGCGTCTGCTGAGACACAGTTGTCGGACTTACGATTTGATGCACGGTTAGAAGGTGCTTCGCAGATTGCCGAAACTGTAGAGCCTCTGCCATGCCATATGAGTGCTTATGATAATTTTATAGAACATCTGATAGGGCGATTGCAGGTTATGCGCATGCATGATCGGCGTCGTAACCTGAACCTGTTTTCTGAAGCAGTTCGGACTGTTCTTGGTGCGGAGATGGTCTACTGCTATTACCGCAGCAAAAACGGAACGCTTCACATCTACGAAGCAGAGTCTAATCAACCCGTACATGAGTGTTCTGCATCGGTTGTACACAGCGTGCTTGAAGATGCCTTAAAAGGCTATTCACATGAGTTAAGCAAGTGCTCACTGAGGCTGCAGAACTTCCTTCCTCAACTATCGCCTGAGTTCGGTAGCAATATTGAATGTATGGTTGTAGTAAATGAAAAACTACCGAATTGCGGTGTTTTTGTAGCGGCAAAAGGTGGTTTTACCCGGTTTCCGCTAACCGAGATTCTTAGTACGGTAATTAATACTCTTCATGATGAGCTTGCCTGGGCGAAGTTTGAGACATTTGAAAAGTTGAAGGCGCGTGTCTACGACGAACTGCGCAGAAACTATCGGTTCGTCAGCAAAGATATGTACGAGGACCGTCGTCGAATATTCCGCAATCAGCTGGCTAACCTGAATATTCATTTTGAGCCAATGTTTCGCTTTGATCGTGATTCAGAGTCGGTAGAAGTATTTGCCTATGAAGCCCTCTGCCGGGAACATGAAAACTCACATGGTGCACCGGTTGAAGTATTTAATACCGCAAGTCTGTGGGGTATGGGGTTTCAATCAGAACTGGATTCAACGCTGTTGCGAATTTCACTGGCGAGCTATGAGGCACAGATACAGGAATCGACCCACAGTGCGGATATAAAACCGCTGTCATTGAATATCTATCCCGCTACATTGAGGTCGGTTTCTTACCGGGAGTTGTTGTATGAGTTGCTTGCCAAGTCTGACTTACTCAACGGCCACCATTTAATTATGGAAGTGTCAGAAAAAACCGTAGTTTCACCGGAATTTCAGACAGAGGCGCGCCAGCAGCTTGATGATTATCGTGAATTGGTTGATCAACTTATAAAGCTCACCGGTGTGAGATTTGCAATTGATGACTTTGGCGTGGGTAACTCTTCTCTTTCAAGGCTTGATCGTCTCAAGCCTCACTATGTGAAGATAGATCGCGATATTCTGTCGTTCGATACGCAGATGGCAAGTACTTTAATCCGCTATTTGATAGACAGCCAAAGCCAACAGGGGGCGAGTGTAATATTGGAAGGTGTCGATATCCACAGTAAGCTCTCTCTGGACGAGCTGGTCAAGGATATCGGTGTTGGTATCATTCAGGGCCATAGTCTAAGCAAGGCGGTTAGCGGCTTTGATAAAGCCTGGGAGTTTCGGACCTGCGAGCGCGTTAAGCAGGATCTTGGCTGGAACTCCACTAAAGCACCGATCGCTAGCGAAGAGCTGATTCTTCACTAGGCTGGGGTTATGACCTGGCTTGTTGGCCTCGAGTTACTGGCCTAGAGTACTGGCCTTGGGAGTAATAATGGTATTAGCGGCGCGACTGTAGCTTTAGATACTTTATAATCGCTTGATGAAAAATGAAGCTACCGGACTGTCACGGCTGATATCAGCATTTGGCTTTTCTATGAATGGCCTGAAGCGTACCTATGCTACTGAAGCAGCGTTCCGGCAGGAAGTATGGCTTGCAATTGTGCTGCTGCCACTTGCCTTTGTTGTTGGTGGATCCGCTTTTGAGACCGCGATTCTTATTGCCAGTGTATTGTTGTTGCTCATAGTTGAGTTATTGAACTCAGCAATAGAGAATGTCGTGGATCGCATTGGTAGTGAATACCATGAGCTCTCAGGTGCTGCTAAAGATACCGGATCGGCCGCTGTGTTGATTACTATGGGGTTTGTTGTGGTGGTGTGGCTCGGGGTTTTGTTTACCGACTGAATGTTAGCGGAGGAAGTAATTTATCCTCCGTTTATCGGTTTGCCAGCTATGTACGGTGTTACAGCAGCTTCTTGCGCATCTCGTCTAAATTGCTGTGACGGATATCTTTTCCTTCAACAAGATAGATTACGTACTCGCAGATATTGCAGGCGTGATCGGCGATGCGCTCCAGTGATCTTGCGCACCAGCTAACATCCAGTGCGTGGCTGATATTGGCAGGGTTCTCCATCATGTGTGATATCAGAAGGCGTGAGAAGTTTGCATACTCTTTATCAATGGCTTCGTCTCTTGCCGCTGTGTGAAATGCTGCTTCAACGTCCATACGCGTGAATGCATCCAGTGCATCGCGTAGCATGCCTTTTACATGTTCGCCGAGATGATGAAGATCGTTGTAGTAAGTAGGTACATTGCTTTCTCCGGAGAGTTTGACACCAATGCGACCCAGCTTTTCTGCTTCATCACCGATGCGTTCAAGGTCGGTGATGGTTTTGATGATAGTTATGACCAGTCTCAGGTCGCTGGCAGCAGGTTGTCTGCGGGCCAGAATTCTGGTGCAATCTTCATCAATATCCAGTTCAAACTGATTCGCCTGATGATCGTCTTCCATTACCTGCAGGCCAAGACTTTCATCCATCGCCAGTACTGCCTGAAGGCCGTTGTGAACCATCGACTCAACCAGACCGCCCATGGTCATCACTTTATGCTTAACGTCATTAAGTTCAACGTCAAAAGCGTGAGCGGTATGTCCTTCCGGGTTAAATGTTCTCATAACTGCTCTCGGTAGTAGGCTCTATATTTGGAATCGCGATTGAATGTAGATTTACGCTACCCAAAACGGCCGGTAATGTAGTTTTCGGTTAATTCGTGGCGAGGGTTGGTGAATATAGTGTCAGTGTCACCAACTTCAACAAGCTTGCCAAGGTGGAAATAGGCAGTGCGTTGCGATACCCGTGCCGCTTGTTGCATAGAGTGAGTAACGATTGCGATTGCGTAGTTCTCACGCAGTTCATCTATTAGCTCTTCAATCTTCGCGGTGGCAATAGGATCAAGGGCCGAGCAAGGTTCATCCATCAATATGACTTCAGGGCTGCAGGCAATGGTCCGGGCAATACACAGTCGTTGCTGTTGACCACCTGATAAGCTGGTTCCTGCATCGTCGAGGCGGTTTTTAACTTCTTCGTAGATGCCGGCCTTGCGCAGACTGTTAACGACAATATCATCTAGATCTGCTCTATTGCGATTTAGACCGTGCAGTCGTGGACCGTAAGCAACATTTTCATAGATGGATTTTGGAAAGGGGTTGGGTTTCTGGAAAACCATGCCAACGCGCGCACGCAGTAATACCGGATCAGTGTCTTTACTATATATGCCTTCGCCGTCCAGCGTTATGTCACCAGTGACACGACAAATCGGAATAGTGTCATTCATTCGGTTAAGGCAACGCAACAGCGTTGATTTACCACAACCTGAAGGGCCGATCATTGAAATGACCTCGTTGTTGGCGATATCCAGGTCAACGCCAAAAATTGCCTGTTTGTCAGCATAGAAAACATCGACGTTGGAGACAGACATCTTCGGGTTATCTACCCGTGTCTGGCCGACGGTATCACCCAGTGATGCAACAATTTCTTCAATTGTTTGTTCAGTGGGTGTGTCCTGCTCAAGATCAAGCGCGGGAACAGTGTTCTCTTTATTCATGATGATTTCCTGCGAATTCTTTTAACCAGCCGGATTTGTCTATTCGATCACTACGTCTTAGCTGTAGTAGGAGAGACACTACCATTTTCTTTCAAACTTACGTCTTAGCAGCACGGCGATTGCGTTCATGGCAATTAAAACGCCTAACAAAACCATAATAGCCGCAGAAGTTTTCTCAACAAAACCTTTTTCAGGTAAGTCTGCCCATTGGAAAATCTGCACAGGTAACACAGTAGCAGGATCAGTGAGCGCGTTTGGTACATCGACAATGAATGCCACCATACCAATCATCAGCAGGGGTGCAGTCTCACCCAGTGCCTGCGCCATACCAATAATGGTACCAGTAAGAATGCCCGGCATCGCCAGTGGCAACACGTGATGAAAAACGACCTGCAGATTTGAGGCACCGAGGCCGAGTGCTGCATCGCGTATTGATGGCGGTACTGATTTTAACGCTGCACGTGCCGAGATAATGATGGTTGGCAGAGTCATCAGGGAAAGCACCAGGCCACCCACGATCGGCGCACTGCGCGGGAGATTAAAGAAGTTAATGAAAATTGCCAGACCGAGCAGACCGAAGACAATAGAGGGCACAGCTGCGAGGTTGTTTATATTTACCTCGATGATGTCAGTCCAGCGGTTCTTCGGTGCGAACTCTTCGAGATAGATTGCCGTTGCTACGGCGATTGGAAAAGACAACACCAGGGTCACCATCAGTGTCAGAATCGAGCCGAAAAGTGAGCCCTTGATGCCTGCCATTTCAGGTTCACGCGAGTCACCGCGACTGAAAAAGGTACGGTTGAATTTTGTTTGAACCTTGTTGTCTGCTCTTAGTTCTTCTATCCAGGTAATTTGGTTGTTTTTGAAACGGCGTTTCTTTTCAGGTACTGAAGTGTCGATATGACCTCTAAGGTAACCACTGGCATCATCGCCGACGGGTAGCCACACATTTATTGTTTGACCAATAAGTGTCGGGTCTGCCATTACTTTGGCCTGTAAATCGTATTGCCCACCGTTGCTGACAAACTTATACAACGCTTTTTTCTCTTTGCGTTTTTTTACGTCTGGAAATAACTCCAGTAAAGAATTTTTAATTGCGCCGTTGTAATTGGCTTTACGTAGTGCGTCTTGATCGGGGTTTTCGCCTAAGTCCAATGTGTCTGCATCAAGTGTGACATCAAGGTTTAAAAAGGTTTGTTTAAATGCGGGTAAGCCACGTATGGTAATGCTGATAATCAGAACCGCCAGAAAAGAAAGACTCGCAGTGATGGCTATAACGCCAAACAGCTTGAAGCGCTTTTCCCGCGCATAGCGTCTGCCCAGTGACTTGCGCACTTTTTCTGTTGTATCAGAAACCATGGTTGTTTCCGGTGGTATTGCTTCTGACGTAGATTCCAGAGAGTCGTTATTCAATCGTATTGCTCCCGGTATTTGCGAACCGTGTGAAGTGCAATCACATTAAGGATAAGTGTGGTCACAAACAACATGAGGCCAAGTGCAAACGCTGCCAGTGTTTTCGGACTGTCGAATGCCTGATCTCCTGTTAAAAGGGTCACAATCTGCACAGTTACCGTTGTTACTGCTTCCAGCGGGTTAATGGTGAGATTCGCAGCAAGACCGGCAGCCATCACAACGATCATCGTTTCACCTATTGCCCTTGAAACCGCTAGCAGAATCCCACCGACAATGCCGGGCAGGGCAGCCGGGATAACTACTTTTTTGATAGTTTCTGATTTAGTTGCACCAAGGCCCAGAGATCCATCACGCATGGCTTGTGGTACTGCTGTGATTACATCATCGGATAATGATGATACAAACGGAATAATCATGATGCCCATCACCAGGCCTGCGGCAAGCGCACTTTCAGATGCTACGTCGAGTCCAATTGACTCACCTACATTGCGAATTAGGGGGGCTACGGTAAGCGCTGCAAAGAATCCATAAACTACCGTTGGTATGCCTGCGAGAATTTCCAGTAGCGGCTTGGCCCACGCGCGAACTGTGCTGCTTGCGTACTCAGCCAGATAGATCGCAGACATTAACCCGAACGGTACTGCCACAAGCATGGCAATGGCAGAGATTAAAAGTGTTCCGGCAAAGATTGGCACTGCCCCGAAACTGCCGGAACTGCCAACCTGATCTGCACGTATTGAGGTTTGTGGGCTCCAGTGCAGGCCAAATGCAAATTCGGTAAACGGGACCTTGTTGAAGAATCGCAGCGATTCAAACAAGACAGACAGAACAATACCGAGCGTTGTGAATATAGCGATACAACTACAGGCAATCAGCGCGATCATAATAGCGCGCTCAACACCAACTCTTGCGCGGGTGTTAGAATGAATTTTTTTAAATCCGTAAAGCAATCCGGCAAGGCCGGCAAGAATAACGATAATACTTTTCAGTAGCCGACTGAGGCCTTGTGTCTCACCGTAGTGAGTTGCAGCGGCTTGACGGATTGAATCGTCAGCTGACTGTGATATCCCGCCTGTTGCGAGATTTTTTATATCGTTAAGGACCAGATCGAGTTCACCTTCCGGCAGACTTTGTATCCCTGAAGGTAAGCTGCTAATGGTGCTGCTTTTAAGTATGGCGGGTTCTGCGATTGACCAGATAATTAGAATTGCGAATGCAGGTAATGCGGTACAAATTGCTGTCAGATAACCGTAGTACCTTGGCAGCGAGTGCATTGGGGTTTCGTTTTTTCGCAATGTCGCGGCACGTGATCTGCCCACGACATAAGCAATAGCGATTAATATGGCGACTACCAGAAACAACATGCTGGTGTTCATAATGCACATCCTGCATTGAACCCGAATTTGACCCGGCATGGTAACGCAGTTCCAGGAGTTATTGCTCCGATACGGGTTACAGGTCTGCCCAGACAGCCTTCTGGTTCTTTGTGTGCAAAATTCATAGGCAATCTTACGTAGTAAATTGCGTTTTTCTAAACGCAAAAAACGGAGCCATTGAGGCTCCGTAGTTCGTTGATACTAATAAAAGAATAGCTGTTAGTCCATTGTCATGGTTTCGAAAGCAGCGATACTTGCAGCGCTCTTTTCACGAATGTCGTCAGCTAAAGGTATCATGCCCTTGTCTGTCAGATAACCTTCCTCACCCCAGGCACCTTCACTGGTGAACTCAGCCAGGAATTCGTCAATGCCAGGTATTACACCAATGTGTGCTTTCTTGACATAAAAGTATAGCGGCCGAGATATCGGATAACTGCCGTCGGCTATCGATTCGAAAGTAGGTTCAAACCCATCGATATAGGACGGTTGAACCAGATCGCTGTTCTGCTCAAGAAAACTGAAGCCGAATATTCCCAGCGCGTCGGGGTTGGCTTCAAGCTTTTGCACAATCAGGTTGTCATTTTCGCCTGCTTCAATAAAAGCACCGTCTTCTCGAATAGTATGACAAACCTCTTTGAATTTCTGACTATCAGATTCTTTCAGTGCCGCGATAGACGCAACTGATTTACAACCACCTTCCATTGCAAGCTCAACGAAAGCATCCCGCGTACCCGAAGTAGGAGGTGGTCCAATCACTTCAATGTCTATCTCGGGTAATTCAGGATTAACATCTGACCATTGCTGGTACGGATTTTCCACCAGCTCATCACCGCCGGCCGGGTCTGGTACTTCTTTGGCCAGTGCCAGAAAAATATCTTCGCGAGTTAATTCAAATAGATCAGCATCAATGGAGTTTGACAATGTAATTCCGTCGTAACCAATCAATACTTCGATAATCTCTGTAACACCGTTTTCTGCACAGCTTTCAAACTCGCCTTTTTTAATTCGACGAGAGCTGTTGGTGATATCAGGGTGCTCAACACCAATACCGTTACAAAATAATTTCATGCCACCACCGGAACCGGTAGATTCAATTTTAGGTGTCTTGTGTCTGCTGGTTTGTCCGAACTTTTCGGCAACAACTGTGGCAAATGGATACACCGTTGAAGAGCCAACAATGCTGATTTGATCGCGTGCGCTTTGCGCAGTCGTAATACCACTGGTGTAAACCAGTGTTGCAGCTATCACTATTTTTGGAAAAGCGCTAATTCTGGTCATGTCAGGTTGATTCCCTGTGTGTTTTCGTTCGATCCATTATAGTTCGCGAATATGAACGTTTCGTGACAAATCCAGTCAGTCGCGGGAGGGCAGTGCCCGATTTGTTGGCAGATATTTCTTAAGCATCGATCCCTCTTGTAAAGCCCAGGGACTAAAGCCCAGGGATTAAAAGGGACGCTGCCCGTGCAGAAATCAGCGCTCAGGTCAGACTGATGTAGCCTGAGCGGCCTTTTCAGAGACGATTTTCTCTACCGGAAAAAGAATTTCAAAGGTGGTTCCAAGACCTGGCTCGCTACTTATCCGTAACTCTCCCTGATGACGGTTAACAATGTGTTTAACGATAGAAAGCCCGAGACCGGTGCCACCGGATTCACGTGATTGTTCGTTATCAACCCGATAAAACCGTTCTGTGATATGAGTAATGTGTTGTGCGGGAATACCTGGCCCGTTGTCGCTGACGACCAATCGTGCACCACCATCTGTTGTGGATTGCCACTCAAGCCTGATCACCGTACCCACAGGGGTATGCTGTGTTGCATTGACGCACAGGTTGGTACATAAGCTTTTTATTTCAGTTTCACTGCCTAGTAAGAAAATGTGGCTGTCGATTTCTGTATCAAAGAAGTGTTCACGCCCGATTTTATTGCCCTTTAGGTCATCGCTAATGTCAGTAAGAATATTGCCTATAGCTATTGGTTTCAGTTTGGATTGTTCAAGTTGTTGGTTTTCAAGTTTTGATAGCGTCAGCAGATCAGTGACGATATCTTTCATGCGCATTGCATGTTCTTCCGCGATGGCAAGTTTCTGTCTGGCTTCAGGTGGTATGGAAGGGTCTTCACCAAGAAGTTCGAGGTAACCGTTAACAACGGTTAAGGGAGTCTTTAATTCGTGAGATGCGTTAGCAATGAAGGCGGCGCGTGTTTCACGAAGTTGTACGCGCTGACTCACATCGCGAGCGCTGAAGAGATACATGTTTTCAGCGTAGGCAACGCGCCTGACCGCCAGTGTAATATTTTTGTTGGCAGGTGACTGGAACTCAATTTCAATTTCGTCAGGGTCATTGTCTTTGACATACTTTTGAAAGCCTATGTCACGTACCAGATTATCTATGCGCTGACCTGCATCCCGGCTGCCGCGTATGCCTAGATTGGGTAGTGCAGCTTCGTTAGCCCAGATGATCTCAAAGTTGTTGTTGGTCACTACAGTTGCATCTGGCAGTGCTGATGCGGATCGGTTATACCAGCCGAGTATTTTTTTCATCCGGGCTTTGCGATCATTATCACTTTGCTTGCGACGGAATATTAGTTTTTCGATATTGCCTATGACACCGTCGGTATCGGGTGCGCTGTTTCTCCGTGCACCTTTTTCTAGCCAGGTGTCCACTTGATTTGCTTGATGTACAAGCCAGCAAGCGTAGGCAAAATAAGAGATTGCCAGTCCCATCCAGACTGAACCGACTACCCAGCCAACGGCAATGCCGAATAACCCGATTAATATAATCCGGGTTCTTTCAACAGATAAGTGTGATTTAGCAGCCATGAATAATCAGTATGCTAGGTTGCGAGTCTGTAGCCTGCGCCGCGAACGGTTTCTATGACTTTTCTAACACCGTGTGCACGTAGCGCCTTACGCAATCTAAGTATGTGAACATCTACCGTACGTTCTTCAACGAGTACGTTGTGATCCCAGGCATTGTTAATGAGCTGCTCGCGAGTGAAAACCTGATTCGGGTTGCTCAGCATAAATTGTAATATCTTAAATTCCGTTTGACCCAGAGCTACTAATTTATCGTCAATGGTGACGCGTAGCGAATTCTTATCCAGCTTTAAGTTGCCGTGGCTTAGAACATTCGGATTTTGTCGGCCACTGGCGCGTCGCAACACTGCCTGCACCCGTGACAGTAGTTCACGCGGTGAAAAAGGTTTGGTGATGTAGTCATCGGCGCCGGCATCCAGGCCGGCAATGGTGTCGTCTTCGGTGCTGCGCGCTGTGAGCATAATGATCGGTAAGTCTGCGGTATCAGCTTTGCTACGCAGTGATTTGATCAGATCAATGCCCGAGATCTGAGGCATCATCCAGTCAATAATGGCAAGGTCGGGTGTGGACCGCGAGAGTTGCGATTTTGCTGTCATAGCGTTGTTGCACATAACAATGTCGTAGTCATGACCGTTAAGCGCATCACTGATCAATTGTCTGATGCCTGATTCATCTTCAACAACGAGGATTTGAGGTGACATAAACTTAGCTGCGCCCAGCAGATGCCTCACATGGCGGCAGTTTACTCCGCCTGGAGATTATTATGGGTGTTTTTCGGTTATTTTTTCCCATTTCAAAAAATCAGACCGCAGGTATTCTGTCGGGTGGATTTTATTACTTGACTCGTAACTGAAACTACTGATTTTTTTATCGACAGCTATTATCAGCAGCCCCCTTGAAAGACCGGCGGCAAACCCCGACAATAGCGGAGTTCAATGGTGCTTTGCATCGGCCCTCTCGCGACGAGAAGCCGTTAACCCCGTCAGGCCCGGAAGGGAGCAGCGGCAGCGGTGGATTCGGGTGCCGGGATGTGGCTGGTGTAAGGTGCCACCCAATTCCTGCCATTGTCCTTTTATTAAGAGGTCATTCCCGTGCTACTTCTGTGCAAACCATTGGTATCGTGTCCGGCACGTCATTCTGTTGCCTCGCGGTCGAATGGTAATGAGGTAAGACGCGGATGAGTTATGAAGCGCTGGCACGCCGCTGGCGGCCGCGACGATTTGAAGACATGCTCGGTCAGGAGCATGTACTGCGAGCACTGAGTAACGCCCTTGATCAGGACCGATTGCATCACGCCTATCTTTTTACCGGCACCCGCGGTGTTGGTAAAACAACTATCGCGCGTATTTTCGCTAAAAGCCTTAATTGTGAGAAAGGCGTCAGTTCCACTCCCTGTGGTGAATGCTCTGCGTGTAAGCAGGTTGATGATGGGCGTTTTTTGGATTTAATTGAAGTTGATGCCGCATCACGTACCGGTGTTGATGATACTCGTGAACTACTGGATAACGTAGCCTACGCACCCAGCAGTGGTCGCTACAAGGTATACCTGATTGACGAAGTACACATGTTCTCGAAGAGCAGCTTCAATGCGTTGCTTAAAACGCTAGAGGAGCCCCCGCCGCATGTGAAGTTTTTGCTTGCCACGACAGATCCTCAGAAGCTGCCAATCACGGTGTTGTCTCGCTGCCTGCAGTTTAATCTTAAAGAAATGCCGGATCAGTTATTGAGACCTTACCTTTCAAAGTTACTCGATAGTGAAAAAGTAACTTATGAAGAGCAGGCTGTGGCACATGTGGCGCAGGCCGCAGACGGCAGTGTTCGTGATGCGCTTAGCTTGCTTGATCAGGCGATTGCCTACGGCCAGGGTGAGATTAAATCAGCCGAAGTGGAAGCCATGCTTGGGCGTTTTTCTCCATCACGTTTATACGATGTACTTGATTCAGTAGCCGCTGACAAGCCTGACCAGTTATTCAAGCACGTTGAAGAACTGGCAGCCTACGTACCCGACTACAGCTACGTTCTGGGTGAGTTGTTATCTTTGCTGCATCAAATAGCTACTGTGCAAACAATAGGCGGTCTGCAACAAGGTAATGTGCATGATGAAAAGCGATTGCAGGAGTTTGCAAAAACTATCGCACCGCATGATGTGCAGCTCTGGTATCAGATAGGTATTACCGGGCGGCGTGATATGCCCTATGCGCCTAACCAGCGTCAGGCGCTTGAAATGATTTTAATTAGAATGCTTGCGTTCAAACCTTTTATCGAGGGTGTACAGGTAGCACCATCTAGCAATACTTCAGGACAAGCGGCACCGTCTGTTGCATCTACAGCGGCATCATCAGCGAGTGCTGCACCCAAGACTAGTGGTGAACTGCAAGGTAGGGCGACCAGGCAAGAGTCTGCCGCGACAAAAGCTCCTGCACCAGCATCTGTTGTACAACCAACTGCCAGTAGAACCCCACGGGCTGACGCGCCGAGAGCAGTGCCAGCTCAAACACCGGTAGAACCGTCAGCAGAAAGCACCGAAGACGCACAACCTCAGTTGCCGCCGGCAAAGCTTAAGTGGAAGCCGGAACATTGGCGTCAGATATTG
Source organism: uncultured Granulosicoccaceae bacterium (assembly GCA_938020525.1). GTDB lineage: Bacteria > Pseudomonadota > Gammaproteobacteria > Granulosicoccales > Granulosicoccaceae. The sequence continues at coordinate 46,946 of CALIHW010000172.1, forward strand.
TCTGAAATAGAAGTATCCGGTATGCCCTTGCAACTTGGCAGAAACTGCATAATTCATTCTGTTTCTAAAGACGAGGTACACCTGCATCTTGATCCTGAATATGAGACGCTTGGCTCACCTCGCAGTAGAGAACGGTTGCGGGAGAAAATGTCTTTATATGCTCAGGGTGAAGTGCAATTAAAAGTCACCATTCCGGAAAAATCCCCGCAAGGTACTCCTGCTATGCTGGATAAGCAGGCCGAAGAAGATAAGTTAAATGAAGCGAGAAACTCAATTGCCGACGATCCGGTCGTGGCCGAGATTGTTGCCAAGTTTGATGCTGAAGTCAGCACCGGTAGCATCAGACCAGTAGACGATCAAACAGAATCCTGAGTTTACGGTCTTTAGTTTTCACATTGAATAGAATTTATATAACCATATCTTCGTTTTACGAAGAACAATCGTAGAGGTTAGTTATGAAAGGTGGGTTGGGCGCCATGATGAAGCAGGCGCAAGAGATGCAGGAAAAAATGCAGAAGGCGCAGGCGGATGTTGCCAACCTTGAAGTCGAAGGTCAGGCCGGCGGCGGGCTGGTTAAAGTGCTTATGACTGGCCGACATGAGCTACGCAAAGTAGACATCGACGCAAGCCTGATGTCAGACGATAAAGAAATGCTTGAAGATCTTGTCGCTGCAGCCGTCAATGATGCATCGCAAAAGCTGGAAAGCAAAACCAAAGAAGTCATGGAAGGTGCAACTTCGGGTATGCAGTTGCCTCCCGGTATGAAGCTTCCGTTCTAGCTGCTTGCACTATAAATGGCCGAACCACTACTTGAACAGTTAGTCGATTCATTGCGCTGCTTGCCTGGTGTCGGGCCCAAGTCTGCACAACGTATGGCTTTTCATTTGCTGCAGCGCAATCGTGAGGGTGGACGGCGGATGGCAGAGCTGTTGCGATTGTCTATGGATCGCATTAGTTACTGCACTGTCTGTCGCGATTTTACGGAAGCTGAAGTGTGCAGAGTTTGCTCTGACGCTACGCGTGAGCACGAAAAGCTTTGCATCATCGAATCACCATCTGATCTGGCAGCGCTTGAAAAAGCCACAGACTATCGCGGGCTCTATTTTGTACTGCATGGCAAGTTGTCACCGCTTGATGGTATCGGTCCTGAGATGCTGGGGCTTGATGCACTGACCGATCGTTTTGATTCAGGTACTGTTCGCGAAGTAATTCTGGCAACCAACTCAACGGTAGAAGGTGAGGCAACTGCGCACTACATTGGTGAGATGGCACGTGTCAGGCAGCTTTCTGTCATGCGCATAGCTCATGGTGTGCCATTAGGTGGTGAGCTTGAATATGTAGATGGTGGTACCTTGTCACATGCCTTTGCAGGGCGCACGCCGGTCTGAAACGTCTTACTGGTTAAGGTTATGTGATAGTCACTAAAACCTTTGACGACATTCTCCTGGGCTCACTCTATAAGTGGCGCTTTTGTCATTCTCCCCGGGGAGAATCCAGCGTGTAGTTTGCGCCGGAAGAGGGGTGTGTCAGATGCTCAATAAGACTTCGAGCTTAAACTTTGAATTTATTGCCAAAAGTATCCCTCTCCCAATGCAAACTACGCATTGGACTCTCCCATAGGGAGAGTGACTTGGCTTTGGGTATGTGTCTTAAAAAATAGTCGAACAGGATTTCAATAAATGCTTTGACGACACCCTCCCCAGGGCAGCCCACCAGCTGGCATTAGTTTAGCTGGATGTGGGAGGTGCTACGACCTGTTGATCTTCATTCAATCTTGAGGCTTGAGATCCACAGGCTAAAAATTCTTGCAGCGATGTTGCGCTATAGGTTCGAAAACACGCATAGAGATACCGGGCACAGTCCGAGTTTGCGCAACGTACGATACCTTCGTTGTAGGCTTTAGCAACTTCTTTATTGATATTGGATGCGTTGGCTGATGGCAGCACCAATACAGCAGCAGAGAAGAGAGCTGCACCTAACTGGGTAATATGTCTGATCATGTGTGATCTCCACGGTTCTTCATTCCGTTGATTTGAGCCGTTCATGCGAGGTGTGGCTTGTAGGTGGAAGAGTGTAGTCTATGAGTTTGAAATTCATTGGCCTGCTCCACAAACTTTGACACGCGGTTTTCAGCGATAAGGAAAGTAACATCTGCCTTGCAGGTGCATTCTGCATCTCAACCCCAGTGAATGCGCCAATTTTAGCGTTTTGCCAGCAAGTTTTTGCTCTGCAATTCAATTATGACAGGGGTGAAAGATTCGTATTTCAAGCTGCAAGTTAAAAATTCTGCTCGGTTGGCGGCTGATTTTATTGCGAAGAAACTTTCGCAGAACAGCGGTGTTTTTTTACGCTTAGCGAGATGTTGCCAGCGTCCATTTTGGCCGAACCAGAAATTAGGCTGTACCGCGCTTCCCTAAATACAGAGAAGCGGAGCAACACCCAAGCTACCGATTCAACTCGCTTTGCACTAGACTGATGGTTTTGCCGGTCTGACCATGCCGAAGCCCAAGCAACAATACGATTTCAACAAGCTCGCTAAGCGATTGCGCCGCAATACTGCCGAAGCCATCGTCGATTTTAATATGATCGAAGAGGGTGACCGGGTAATGGTCTGTTTATCTGGTGGCAAAGACTCCTACACCATGCTCGACATGCTGCTCAGCCTGCAAAAGAGAGCCCCGGTCAATTTCTCGTTAAGAGCTGTCAACCTTGATCAGAAGCAGCCGAATTTTCCGGAGCATATTCTGCCGGAGTATCTGCAGGCACTCGGAGTTGAATATGATGTGATCGAGCGCGACACATACTCTGTGGTCAAGCGTGTTATCCCTGAAGGCAAAACTACCTGTGGGTTATGTTCGAGGTTGAGGCGCGGTACGCTTTACGGTTATGCGGAGGAGCATGGCTTTAATCGTATAGCACTGGGCCATCATCGCGACGATATCATCGAGACCTTATTCCTGAATATGTTTCATGGCGGCAGTTTACAATCTATGCCGCCAAAACTGCTTAGCAATGATGGTAAAAATGTGGTGATAAGGCCGCTGTCTTATTGCAAAGAAAAAGATATTGAGAAGTATGCGCAGCAAAAGGAATTTCCAATCATTCCGTGTGATTTGTGTGGCACGCAACCTAACATGCAACGTCAAAACGTTAAGCAGATGTTGCGTGAGTGGGACAAAACAAACCCGGGTAGGGTAGAGTCAATTTTCACATCACTGACTAATGTTAAGCCTTCACAGCTGGCAGATCGTAATCTGTTTGATTTTGTCGGCCTGGAGGTGAGTCGAGATGAAGCGTCCGGTCAGTCATCGAGTGATAACTTGAGGGGTAAGCAGTTATCAGATGATCAGAGACACTCAGTGGTAAACCACAGCGACGAGCGAGTGCTAAACTGGATGCCTTCGGCAATAACATCATCATCTGATTCATTGGTGTAGTACATCGCATGGAAACTGTCTCTTTAAAATCGCAAATGGCGGATCTGCTTACTGCCCGTGAAATTGTGTTCGATGAAGAAGGTGAGTGGTTGATTCCCAATGGTGAGCTGCCAGCAATCCGAACAAGCTGGTTTGCCGGTGAAAACAGTGGCAGGTTAGATGTTGAAGTACTTTTGCAGGATAACCGAATCATTCATGAAAGCTTTGGAGGGCTTGGGCAGAAGGAGGCTGGTATCCAGGATGCCATGAACAGTTTTGTGTTAAATGTGTTTCCCGTAGTGCTGGCAGCATTCTGGAATCTCAATGATGTGGAGCAGGTAACTTCCAAAGAATTACTTGCATCAGGCAAGCTTTACAATGCTTATATTGGTGGCATCAGTTTCCGTGGTAGCGTGGAGGCGGATGCGAGTATTCCTGAAGGATATGTAGAGTTAGTTGAAACTGCAATTAGAAACGAAACCGCGTTGCTCGGAACGCACTGGTTCCGAACTTTCTTTTGCAATGTCGCAGAACAACACACGGTGGAAGCGCTAACTAATAACGAGCCATGGACAGCAGGCATTGAAGCTCTAAATAATCTTACCTGGGAAAAATCCCCTGGCTTCTACAGCGTTCGGCAGTTTATTGTATTGCGTGAAAAGGAGTGACACGTTTATCTTAAGTTTGTGTCAATTATTCGAGTTGCTCGCATATCTGTTTGGTTCAGACTCTGTGTAGGGGCGCGTGGGGGGATAAGCTTGCGCATCCCCCAATGTACAGCACGTCAGATTCTTACTTTGTCTATCGGCGATAAATTCGCTGTAAAATTTGTAGCGTTCGTTGCGGCAGGTTGATGGATGCGCTTTGCGCTTATGCCCCCCTAACTGTGATGAATGGGTTTCGCCCCACGGAATGAAAGTATTACATTAGTCCGTGGTAGGGCGGGCCTTAGAGGCCGGATTTTTCGTGGCGACTCAACATCCCGCTCCCTAACTTGGACCTGGATTGA
>CALIHW010000173.1 GCA_938020525.1 uncultured Granulosicoccaceae bacterium
CCTCCAGACAGAGCTGATAAACAAGCAACTAAACCGTTCTGTCGCCCTCGCACGATCAACTACTTAACCCACTGGAACAACGCACGAAGTTTTTCTGATTCCAGATTCTTAAGCTTCACAATATTGGCATCAGGTATCGCCAGAGTATCCGTCGCAGCTGCTGCTCTCGCGACCGTATCAGTACGCAACCACTGCACAATCGGGTACGGCGCCCGGTTGGTGTAGTTACCCGCATCATCTTCATCGACACCTGCAAACCTATAGTGCGGATGAAAGCTTGCCATCTGAAAATCCTCCTCGAGATTGTCGACCTGTAAGAGCGCCTCAACTGAGGTTAAAAATTCATTGAAATCAAGAAAATCCGTTAGTGCTATCTCGGCTGCGATCAGAGTGGTCTCTATCTCTGATGAGTTACCTGCAAGCTGGTCGAGCTCCGCTTTAATGTCCGCAAGAAACCCTTCAGCGGAATCAGTAGCACAGGTGACGATACGCACTTTGCCGGCTCGATAGGGAGCTGATGCAAACGGACACAAAGACAGATCTATCACACAGCGTTCTATCCATTGTTTTATTAGATAATCGGGTTTTATCAGATCACCGGAACTAACCAGATCACCGGGCCTTGTTAGATCATCGGGTTCTATCAGATTCTTTTGCCGGTTATTAGCCTCTGACTCACGTTTGCCCAAGGGTTTGTTCCTATGTTTGTTTTCAGGTCGGTATATTTTGCCGAAGCCTCTGATTAATTGCTTGATATTCACGCCATTCATGGGTCATTCGCCTGTCTTGTTCAGAATGTTGTGGACTATGACGGTATGGTACCCTCGCAACATCATTTCCGATCACGGTCAGAAGGCGAAGACTAATGGCAAAAGCACTGCATATGTATCCCGACAAATGCACGAGTTGTCTCATGTGCGAAATGGCTTGCTCTCTTGAAAACGAAGGTCTGTTCAACCCAGCAAAATCACGCATCAAGGTATTTGAGTTCGAGCATGGCAAGACCTCGGTACCCTACACCTGCACCCAATGCGAAGAAGCCTGGTGCCTGCACGCTTGCCCGACCAATGCCATTGTGATCAATGCAGCAACAGGTGCCAAAGAAGTCATTGATGATAAATGCGTCGGGTGTAAAGTCTGCACCATGGCCTGCCCATATGGCACCGTGAATTACAACACCAGTACCGGCAAGGTAATCAAGTGCGATCTGTGCGGCGGTGACCCAAAGTGTGCTGAAGTCTGTCCGACTGACGCCATCGTATACAAATAGCCTCAAAACCTTTAGTCGCTCGACTCGTAACCGTGCGACTTCCGGCAATATATCGCACTCAATTTTAAAACTATTCCGATCCGGTAAAACGCAACACCGTATCAAAGGAGAATACTCATGAGCTGGCAAAATAATGTACTCAGAGTCAACCTGACCGAAGGCAGCATCACTACAGAACCGCTCAACATGCAATGGGCGCAGGAGTACCTCGGTGAGCGCGGCCTCGCAACCAAGTACCTGATAGAAGGCATGGACCCGAGAGCCGATGCCATGAGTCCGGAAAACATGTTGATTTTCGCCACCGGTCCATTGACCGGCACAATGTCGTCAACCAGCGGTCGCTTTGCTGTGGTAACTAAAGGCCCGCTAACAAATGCAATCGCCTGCTCTAATTCAGGCGGCAAGTTCGGCGCGTCATTAAAGTTCGCAGGTTATGACATGCTTATACTTGAGGGAAAATCACCAAAGCCTGTTTATTTGCACATTGTCGATGATGAAGTCACTTTGCACGACGCAGATGATCTATGGGGCACCACCGTATGGCACACAGAAGAAGCTATCAAAGAACGTCATAATGATCCGCAGCTAAAAGTTGCCTCTATTGGTGTGGCCGGTGAAAAAGGTGTGCGCTACGCCTGTATCGTCAATGACCTACATCGTGCAGCGGGCCGCAGCGGTGTCGGCGCAGTTATGGGTGCCAAGAACTTAAAAGCAATTGCAGCACACGGCACCAAGGGTGTGACAGTAAAGGATATGCCGCGTTTTATGGATACGGTTAAACGCACCTGGAAAAAACTTGCAGACGATCCGGCTCGTGAGGAATTAACCGAACTTGGCACCAACGCAATGATCGACAGCATGCAAGAGTTCGGCGGCCTGCCAACCAACAACTTCCAGAAGGTACAGTTCGAAGGTACAAGCAAAATAAACCCGGAAGCCATGGTGACACCCAATGCAAACGGCCACACCAACCTGATTACTAACAAAGCCTGCTTCGGTTGCACCATTGCCTGCGGGCGCATTGCGCACATCGATCAAAACCACTTCTCGATTGTTAATCGCAAAGAATACTGGCATGCCTCCGGTGGACTGGAATATGAAACCGCTTATGCGTTTGGACCGGTAGTTGGCGTTGATGATATAGATGCACTGACGTTCGCAGGCTATCTAATGAACGAACACGGTATGGACCCTATTTCTTTCGGCGCTACCCTCGCAGCCGCAATGGAACTTTTCGAGATGGGTATCATCACCGTTGCAGATACAGACGGAGTTGCACTGAACTTCGGCAACGCTGAAGCACTAACGATCATGGCCGAAAAAACAGGCAAGTACGAAGGCTTCGGCCAGATACTGGCGTTAGGCTCTAAACGTATGTGTGAAAAGTATGGCCACCCGGAAGTATCCATGGCGGTTAAAGGTCAGGAATTTGCAGGCTACGACTCCCGCGCACTGCCCGGCATGGGCCTGGGCTATGCCACCAGCAACCGTGGCGCATGTCACTTAAAGCATGATGTTTTTGCACAGGACATGGAAGATCAAAGTGCTAAAGGTAAAGCCGAGCCATGCAAAACATCTCAGGACGCAATCGCCACTATTGATTCAACCGGCTTGTGTTTGTTTACCTCAGGCTCGTGGGATCTTTCAGATTACGCGGACCAAATAGATGCCGCCTGCGCAGGTGAATGGACCACAGAGCGACTCGAACAAACCGGTGAACGTATCTGGAACCTTGAAAGGCAGTTTAATCTGGCAGCAGGTTTAACCCGCGCGGATGACACACTCCCACCAAGACTATTGAATGATCCCGCACCAAGTGGCACTGCTAAAGGTCGTGTATGTGAGTTAACCACCATGCTCGATGAATATTACGAGTTGCGCGGCTGGAATCAACAGGGTGAACCGACTGAAGCAACGATAAATCGGCTCGGTCTGTAAGTCGGCAAGCAATGATTATCAGCGTTAAAACAACTGGCTTGCTGGGTAAATTTCTACCCGAAGGCAGTGAGAGAAACCGCGGTGATGTTGAACTACCTGATAACAGCAGTGTACGAACACTGCTGGATCAGTTAGCCATTCCAGATGGGCGATGCCTTGTGACTATTAATGGCGCACTGCTTCAAAAGCAAGAATTTTCCACCACCATTATTTCACCCTCTGATGCGGTCGTATTGATGGCACCACTCGCTGCTGGTTAGAGCCAGAGGATCTATTAATACGATCACCCACCAAACGTACGCTCTTCTACCCTTTTACTACTTGCATTTAGCAGAACGATCAGGCTAAATCTGCGATTTGGAGAAGGCTAAACTCCGTGGCGCTGAGTACTAATGACACGAGCATAAGGATGTATCGTTTACTTGATCCTTAGTCCACTTTTTAAACGTAGACAGTTATTGGGGCCCGCTATAAGGTAATCTTATCTCGCACTAACGTTACAACCTTGGATGCAGAGTCAGGCGCCGCACTGGCAGACATTATATTTAATCTTACTGTCGAACCCTTTGGCCCTGCTATCAGATCAACCACTTCATCCAGCGACATTCCGGTTACGTCTTTAATTTTGCCGCTTTCCCCATTCCCCACACCAACGATCCGGTCATCTGCGCTCACCTGACCACTAAGAGCAGCCGGGCCAGCATCAATAACACGCACTACTTTAATGTAATCACCATCAGTTGCCAGTTCCGCGCCGATTCCTTCTCTGTTGTAGCTTTTCAGCCTGCTCCATTGTCGATCAATGTATTCGTCACTCGTCAATTCACCACCGAAGTCGCCAGCATTACGCATATGAAACGCTATTAACCAGACATGACGAAGCAACACAAAGGTATCAAGAAGCTCAATATCTTCCGCACTAATTCTACGAACTGACTCGTAGCCATCCAGAAATGCCAGCCAATTTTCAGACTTTGAATCATTTAAATCAAAGGCCCATTTGAAAGTAGCCAGATCATATATACGATACCCAAAACCACACTCTTCAAAATCGAAGTGCGTAAGCACTCCATCATGTAGATGGGCATTGCCGCCATGCACGTCACCATGACAAAACCCCACGTCCATACAATCAGCACCAATACGCAACACCCTGCTTCGTGCGTTCTCTACATATTGATTCAATGCCTCTAGATCCTTGGGCCGATGTGACAAGAAAGGCTCTATTGACTTCACCGAATCATC
>CALIHW010000174.1 GCA_938020525.1 uncultured Granulosicoccaceae bacterium
TTCAGACGGCAGCTATGGCATCAAAGAAGGCTTGATCTACAGCTTCCCTGTGACCTGTAAAGGCGGTGGCGAGTGGGAAATTGTACAAGGTCTGGAAGTCGGTGACTTCATCCAGGGAAAGATGAAAGAAAGCGAACAGGACCTGATTGAAGAAGCAGACGCTGTAAAGGAAATGGTTTAGTAAGGTTGTATCAACGGTCTGTGCAACTATGCGCAGACCGTTTTATTCAATTGCTCTATCGCAGTTGATAACCTTATGTAATTGGACCATGCTCCGTATATCATCAGCCACAAGTAATATAAAGTAAGCTAAAAGAAACCCCGAACAGACATTCTTCCTGGGATTAATAAAACTGGGGTGAATACAAAGCGTAGTTTGCTTTGCAAGAGGGGTGCTGACTGTAACTAGAGGGTGTCACAACCCTGAGTTCGCTTTACTTTAGCTTGTGAGATTTAGTGCTTAACCTATCATGAGTAACCGCAAAATCAACGGCATGGCAAAGCAAGCTTAAAGAACCCCGAACAGACTTTCTCCCTGGGGAGAATACAAAGCGTCGTTTGCTTTGCAAGAGGGGTGACGACTGTAACTACAAGGCTGTGACTAACTTACGTAAGCGTCATTCCCCTCCCCGGCGCTTAGACGCCGACCCTCCCTTCGGAGGGTGTCACAACCTTGCGTGCGCTTTATCTTAGCTTGTGTGTTTAGCGCTTGATCATCCTGAAAAACCGCCAAATCAGCAGCAAGGCAAATGCACCAAGATATATTGATGGTTCCAATAGCTCGCTCGCCCTCACCTGCCAGATAAAGTGCACCAAAGCCAATAACACTAAAAGATAAATCCAATTGTGCAAAGACTTCCATCGACTCCCAAGCTTACGCACGGCAAACCGATTCGATGTTAGCGCAAGAAACAGCAAGCCGATCCAGGCAATAATCCCGACTGTTATAAACATGTTCTCTACGATAGCGCTCAAGGCATCACCAAGATCCAGACCTTGATCGAGTACCACCCAGACAGCCAAATGTACGGTTGTATAGAAAAAAGCGAACAATCCAAGCATTCTTCTAAGTTTCGCAACCGTCGCCCATTTGAAAATAAACTGTATCGGTGTGACACAAAGAGTGATCAGAAGCATACGCAAGCCCCACTCACCCGAAATCAGAAGCAGTGCCTCAACCGGATCAACGAACTTGTTTGTCATCACCCCTGCCACTGCCATGAAAAACGGCACAAGGCAGAGAATGAAAACTGCGGGCTTTAACAACAGCTTACTCATATTGAAGCTTGCCTGAATAATGCTTGCCCGAGAAAGCGTTACACCTTTAGCGGAGGCAGCACGTGTGTTCATAGTTTAGCCTCCCTTGTTGGGCATGCAAGAAAGCGAGCGACGAGCATGCTCAAAAGCTTTTCTTTAAGTCCATTCCCTCATATAGGCTTGCTACTTCATCCGCGTAGCCGTTAAACATTTCGGTTTCACGCTTTTCCGAAAACAAAGCACTGAAACCACTGCTGTCGCTATCCAACCGCCGCTCTTTAGCTTGACTCCAGCGCGGATGACTAACCTGCGGGTTCACATTCGAGTAAAACCCGTACTCACGCGGTGCTGATTTATTCCAGCTGGTTGCAGGCTCTTCTTCAACAAAGTTGATAGCCACAATCGACTTAATACTTTTGAAGCCATATTTCCATGGCACAACCAATCTAAGAGGTGCACCGTTCTGGGCAGGAAGTTCCTTTCCATACAGCCCGACCGCCATCAGAGTTAACGGGTGCATCGCTTCATCAATACGCAATCCTTCGGCGTAGGGCCATTGCAGTATGGGATACTTCTGACCAGGCAATTTATCCGGATCATAAATTGTTTCAAACTGTACGTACTTGGCTTTGCTGTTCGGTTCAAAGCGCTTGAGTAAATCCGCCAAAGGAAACCCGACCCAAGGAATAACCATTGACCAGGCTTCTACACAACGAAGACGATAGATCCGTTCCTCGAAGGTGTGTGGCTTAAGAATATCTTCCAGTGCATAATTTCCGCCTTTCTCGCACTCACCACCAACCTCTACAGTCCAGGGTGTGGTTGCAAGCTTGTCAGCATTCTTTTTCGGATCACCTTTGTCTGTTCCAAGCTCATAAAAATTGTTGTAGGTGGTAGCCTGTTCAAAAGTCGTTCTTGTTTCATCTGTGCTGCCTGGCCACTGAGCCAGATCTTTAAATTCCGGTGCCGCTGCATGCAGCTGTTCCGGCATCATTATTCCAGTGCCGGCAGCCCCTAGACCGAGACCGGCGGCTTGCAAGATCACCCGTCGTTGTCGAAACACACTTTCGGGGGTTATTTCAGATGATCTGATTTTCTTAGCCATATCATGTCCGCGTCTGTATGCGATAAACCGAAATTCCGGATTATTCTCGCACGATTATTGAATTAGTTTTGGGCTGTCTGGATTTTCGCCAAAAAACCGACATCACAGCATTCTAATGATATTAGTTAACAATTTTATAACAGATTGTGTGAGATTTTCGAATCCACTGCTAACCTTTAACTAAACCTCTAACCAAGTGGTAAACCAGTACCGCCTGAATCACGCCAGGCCCCAATCTAACTGGCAAAACTGGGTAACAGAAGCTTTCAATTATGACAACAGTAGCGGCAAACAGTTTCTCTTCATCACACCTCACTCTGAATAACCGTGACTCCGGTACACGTCGCGATGTCAGAAGCGCGACACAGTTAACTCGCTTGCAACGCACCGGCAACCTGACAGACTGGAAAAGCACTTACGCTGACGTGCAACTTCTGCCCGTCTCATGCATCGACAGTTATACGAATCTGGTCATCGACGGTAACCCGGTTCCACTTCTTCCAGCGGATAACAGCTCAGTTCAGTTTCCTGCTAACGGTGAGCATTCTGTTCTGGTTACCAGACACCCGACAGAAAAACTACGCCTGCGTTGCAGAAAGCTCGAAGTAGAATCGTCACCGAATAATAATACAGCGCATTACAAATTGTTTCTGGCAGCAGGCTTTGTCGCATACCAGTCTCTTGGTGAAACCAAACGGGCACCAATTTTATTAATACCAATCACCATAGAACGCATGCGCGGCAGAGACAGTCATTACGCAATCAAATACCAGAACGGAGCACGTCTACACGTAAACCCGCATGTCGCAGATTTGTGCAGCACACATCTTGAGCCATTGATAAAGCCATTTGAAAGCACAACTGACTTACGCGATTACCTTAGAAATATAAAATCCAAAGTACATAGCAACTTCAATTGCAAGATAACCGCAAATACCGGCCTTCTAAGTTTACAGTCAGACATTCTCAATAACCTAAGTCAGAAAGACATGGTTGATATTGAACTGGAACGCACCAAACCCGGCACTGAGTTCAGACCACTACCAGCCACAACCAGGGAATTTGACCCACAACTGGCGATGCGGATTCTAAGATTCGTCGAACCTGAAGAACTCGTTACAGAGTTACATAACTTTTCAGGTCAGACTCAAAACACAAAAACGCCTGTAGATGACGTTGATCCTGACCTTGACGATGAAACTTTGGAGAAATACCACAACTGCGCTGGCTGGTTAATTGATGTTGGACTGGGTCACTGGAAGTTGAAACACATTGCAGCGCTACCTCGTCGGTTACGGACTATCGAATCGAGTATTAATAAGTTGCTTGCCAACAACGAATTCAATCGATTATTCCGCAATGAATACAGAACGGTAGACATGCTGTTTCGCTTAAATAAAGCGAAAGATAAAATTCTTAATGCACCACCTGAGATGCAACACCACTCTATCTCTCTGCATGCCAATGCGAACACCAGATTGCTACTTCAGCAAGCAAAGATACAAGCGTCTTCAATCGAACATGAAATGGAAGTCATTGACGATACCTTTCACTTAAGTTCTGTGCCAAGCAGCAAGACATTACATAGATTGATCGAAATTATTTCCAGACGTGAAAGCGAATCTCAACTAGCTAACCCTGACTACTTCAGAGCAAGACGCAAGCTAAACGAAATACTCCGCTACCACAACGGCGTACTCACTGATGGTGATCTTGAGCGACTTAAAAGTCTTGCGAAGACATTGCAGTTTTCCGAGACCTTCAATGACGATCCTTACTACAAACGCCACTTCGGCTCCCTTTTTAAGGGTACCGACACCAACTGGCAAAGACTCGATACCGTCGTAAATTTCAATCACAGCTTATCATTGGAACTGGGCTCTTCACTGCTGGTTGCCCAATTCTCTGATGAGTGGGTATCATTCGAACGGGATTTCAGCAGCTTTGCACCAAACATTGAGTCTGCGGCAAGCAGTGCACATAAATTATGCGCGCTGATTCCGATGTTTATCGACAAAGAAACCAAACTCGATAAAGCCTCCCGGGTGGCAGAAAAATTCAGATGCCGAATTGATGTATGGCAGAAATACCTGCACAAGCACTTCGCAGATACTGAATTAACACCTATGCAATTACTTTCCAACATGGAACTCGGTGATCACAGCTACCCGACAGTAACTTTGTCACAACAACAGATAGATGAGCGAATATATCGTCACATAGTCGGACGCGGTCTCTCCAACGATTCAGTTGCCGCTACTGCAGACTGGCTGTTAAATGTCATTGTCGGCTTGCAGACAGACACTGCCACTGTACGTAGATTTCTCGACAAGGAAACTGTGCTTCACCGCAGTCTGAGTTAACTTTAAGCTTCTTTAGTACTAAGCTTGCCGAGTAGTTGCCTGAACAATTAGCCTGAACAATAACTAAACCTGCGAAACCCAGAGCCTTGCGTTGCGGAACATCCGCAACCAGGGCCCGTCTTCCGGCCAGTCTGCAGAGCTGTAGGAATTCTGCACTGACCTAAAAACTCGTTCCGGGTGCGGCATCATAATATTAAAGCGCCCATCTTCATTACAAAGACCTGTAACCCCTTCTGCCGAACCATTCGGATTCAGTGGATAGCGCTCTGTCACCTTGCCAAGGTTATCTACGTAGCGCAGTGACACCTGCGAAGTCTTCAAAATATTACTTACCTTGCCTTCTCCATGCGCCACGGCAACAGGAATTCTCGAACCCTCCATGCCGGTAAATAAAATTGAGGCAGTGGACTGTACCTGTACGGTAGAGAATCTTGCTTCGTACTGCTCTGAAACATTACGTACAAAATCCGGCCAATGTGCGGCACCCGGTATTAACTCACGGAGCTTCGACATCATCTGACAACCGTTACATACGCCCAGTGCAAATACATCAGGCCGTGCAAAATACTGCGCGAACTGATCACGCGCGCGCTCGTTGTGCAGTATGGAGCTCGCCCAGCCACCACCGGCACCTAGTACATCACCATAGGAAAAACCGCCACACGCAGCAAGACCTGAAAATTCGTCAAGCGTTACACGGCCAGTAATGATGTCACTCATGTGCACATCAATGCTTTCAAAACCTGCCTTATCAAATGCCGCCGCCATTTCTACCTGGCCATTAACACCTTGCTCTCTCAATATCGCAATCTTTGGTCGGGTAGTGATAGTTGCAACAATATTATCGACAGGGTTATCAGACGGCTTATAGGTAAGTTCAGTTGTAATACCAGGGTCTTCAGCATCCGCAATTGTCTCAAACTCCTGCTGCGCACATGCTGGGTTATCCCGGTGTTGCTGCATTTTATAAGACGTTTCCCACCAAAGTCGCTTCAACTCAACAACAGATTTACTCAAAACTGTTTCATCAGCAACCGAGACAATAAGATCGGGTTCGTCTGTGACGGTACCGATTTCGGAAATCAGCTGCAGGATATCGTTTTTAGCAAACACTGCCTTCACAGATTCAAGATCAGAACGCCGTACCTGCAGTAAGACCCCAATCTCTTCACTGAATAACACACCTGCAATACCATTGTCGCCCCCACTGTCAGAGAAAGAAATCTCTGCACCGCAGCCACCGGCAAAACACATCTCTGCGATTGCAGCAATGACACCCCCGTCAGAGCGGTCGTGACATGCCATCACCAAACCACTACGCATGAGTTCCTGAAGGCTGCTTATAAGCGCTTTAAACTCTATGACGTCATCTACGTCCGGACATTCGTTGCCTATCTGTCCATGTACCTGCGCAAATACTGAAGCACCCAGCCTGTTTTTCGACTTCCCAATATCTGCAAGCAGCAACACAGTATCGGGCGTTTTGACTAATTGTGGCGTCACTGTTTTGCGTACATCGGCAACCTTGGAAAATGCTGTCACCACTAACGATAAAGGTGCGGTAACAGCTTTGTCCTGCCCATTCTCACTCCAGCGAGTTTGCATGGAGAGTGAATCTTTACCCACTGGAATAGACAGTCCTAACGGCACACAAAAATCACGCACCACTGCTTTCACAGTGTCATACAGTGCCGCATCATCTACGTTCGCTGCAGCCATCCAGTTGGCAGACAGCTTTATGTCCTTGATATCTGCCACTGCCACCCCTGCAAGGTTGGTTAATGCTTCAGCAATAGCAATACGGCCAGATGCCTCAGGTGAGATAAGTGCTACCGGAGAGCGCTCTCCCATCGCCATTGCTTCACCTGTAAAACCATCAAAGTCAGCCAGGGTAACCGCGCAATCTGCTACCGGCATCTGATAAGGCCCTACCAGTTGGTCTCGATGCACCAACCCGCCAACAGTACGATCACCAATGGTTATCAGGAAGTTCTTCGACGCGACTGTGGGAGACTGCAGCACACGACGTAACGCCTTTTCTATACCCGTCTTTTCATTACTCGTCTTTTCATTACTCATCTTTTCTGGGGCCACACTCGTCAGGTCAAGCGGAGCTTCGCAGTGTTTATTCCGTGACGTCTCGCGCTTCATGCGTGGCGGCTTGCCGAGCAATACCTGCAGCGACATATCAACAGGTGGCTTGTTAAGCAATCTATCGGTCACGGTAAGATGTTTTTTGTTTGTTGCTACTCCTACAACCGCAAACGGACAACGTTCTCGGTCACACAGAGCAGTCAGTTCGGGTAACCTGTCAGCAGCCACTGCAAGTACATACCGCTCCTGCGATTCATTACACCAGATCTCCATCGGAGACATGCCATGCTCGTCAATTAGAATCTCTCGCAGTTCAAACGTCGCACCACGATCGGCGTCGTGCACCAGTTCAGGCAGAGCATTTGATAACCCACCGGCACCGACATCATGCATGGATAGAATCGGTGAATTGTCGCCCAGAGAGACACAATGATTAATAACCTCCTGACAACGCCTTTGCATTTCAGGATTACCGCGTTGCACTGATGCAAAATCCAGTGAGGCATCACTCTGCCCACTCGCCAGTGATGAAGCCGCACCACCCCCGAGCCCGATAAGCATCGCCGGCCCGCCCAGCACCACAATCGCACTGCCATCCGGCACTGGTTTCTTATTAACATTCAGTGGCCGTATATTGCCCAGCCCACCGGCAATCATTATCGGTTTATGAAAACCGCTCCAGTGGGGCCCACTTTGCGCAGAATCTTCGACTGCCCCCACAGGCACTTCACTTTCAAAGGCGCGAAAGTAACCAGTTAAGTTAGGCCTGCCAAATTCATTGTTGAATGCCGCAGCACCGATCGGACCTTCCTGCATAATCTGAAAAGCAGACGCAATATGCTCAGGCTTACCCGCGTGCTGCTCCCATTGATGGGTAAATCCGGGTATGCGCAGATTCGACACACTGAATCCACACAAGCCAGCCTTCGGCTTAGCACCATTACCAGTCGCACCTTCATCACGTATTTCACCACCGGAGCCGGTTGCAGCCCCCGGAAACGGACTGATCGCTGTCGGGTGATTATGCGTCTCTACTTTAATCTGGATGTGAATCGGTTCTTCGGTATAACGGTATGAACCACTGACAGGATCCGCCATGAATCGCTGGCCTTTTGAACCTTCTATCACCGCGGCGTTGTCGTCATAGGCAATCAGGGTGCCTGATGGCTGAGCCTTGTGAGTTTCTCTGATCATACCGAACAACGACGAGTCAGAAGGCTCACCGTCCACCACCCAGTCGGCGTTAAATATCTTATGTCTGCAGTGCTCCGAGTTGGCTTGCGCAAACATCATCAACTCTGCATCGGTAGGGTTTCGATTTATAGTTTTGAAACTCTCTACCAGATACTCTATCTCGTCATCTGATAGCGCAAACCCATAGGTGACGTTATCTTTCTTCAGCTGCTCAACACCACCATTCAACACATCTATTTCAAGCAAAGGTGCCGGGGCTTTATCCTCAAACAGAGATTCAGCACTACTCGTATTACTCAGTACCATTTCAGTCATTCGATCGTAAAACAGCAGGTGAGCATTTTCTGCAATTCCACCCTCTGAAAACCAGGCAGTACCACGCTCTATTCGAGATACTTCGGATAATCCGCAATTATGTGCAATATCTGTTGCCTTAGATGCCCATGGCGAGATCGTACCGGCGCGAGGTACGGTAATCAGGTCAGGTTGAATATCACCTACCGGATTCGCCGCAAGTAATTCCTGAAGCTTATCTGTGGTATCAGTCGATACACGTCCGTCTATAAAGTAGATATTTCGGGCAGATAAATTTTCAAACCCAGGTGACAGTTTGCGGCACTTGTCTAACAATGCCTCGACGCGAAATGCAGACAACGCACTGCCGCCAATCAGCACCAACATGGATTGTTCCTTTATAAGAAGTAAGAAGAATCAGGGAGTGTGGTAACGGTGTTACCGAGCGCTACAGTATGCCATACATCCTCCACATCAGGAGCTAAATAGTCCTTTGCGATTGCGCAAGCCTCGCGTCTTCGGGACGCACACTGCGCCCGATTGCTCGCCCGGTGAACGCTGCGTCATAAGCAATTTCTCAATCCAACAAACTTGCCGCCAATGGATGCTGCAGACTTCCGCATTGTTAAAGTGGGCGCTGAAATCCCATTGCCAGGTACAAGTCTCGGAAACACGTGCACCCGCGAAACCGCTCGCAGGGCTGTTCCAAACGGACAATCGACTGCGTCACACGCCAATTCCCAACGGAATCACGTTTACCGCACCACACGAGAGGCCATCCGCAGAATATATTAATCAGTTCTCGTTAAAACTGTTTCAATTTTGAGACACTCCGGTTCCGCTTCGATACTGAGTGTTCGTAAATGACAAACCGCCTGCTCAATCTTTCGCTCATTTCTATTTCATTGGTTATTGCCGGCTGTGACGGAGAAAGTAACGAGACTGCCGCTTCTATCGTTCAAACCCAGAGCTCACAGGTGATGATGCAGGACGGTCAGTTTGTTGTTGCTCCAGAGCGAAAAGTTGAATTGCTGCCACAGCCAGTAAATCTGGGTAACTCACTACCCTACCCTGATCGAAACGGTTTTGAATTAAAGTCGCTCAACACAGACTTCTGGCCGAACAGACAACAAATGATCGACGCTGGTGTTTCCGGTGTAGGTACCAATTTAGTTTGGGAGAACTGGCAACCGACACTACAGACTGAATGCACTGCGGATCAAATTACTTTTGAAGGCTATTGCTTCACTATCGAAGTTGCATTCGATCACCAGATCAAATACTGGTCAGACCAGGGTAAAGCAGTAACCGGTATTTTGTATGGTGTTCCGAAGTGGGCACGCAACAACGAAACCTGCCCTGCTACAGACACAGACGTGGGTAGATTCTGTGCTCCACGAAACGCTCAGGATTACGCACGCTTTGTAGCGATGATTGCAGAGCGTTATAACGGAAAAAACGGACACGGTCGTGTTGCTGATTTTATTATTCACAACGAAGTCAACATGAACCAGTGGTACAAGGTAGGTTGTGGTGACGGCATTCCGTGCGATCAGGAAGCCTGGATTGTGGACTACGCTGCTAACTTCAACGCAGCCTACGACAGAGTGACCGCTATCCAGCCAGATGCACGAGTCATGGTACCGTTTGCACATCAGTTTGATACTAACTTCGATAATCCTGCAGGCAACAACCCGATCATTTCTGTTAAAACTTTCCTTCGCGGTGTCCATAGCCGTGCGGAAGGTCGCAAATGGCGCATCGCTTATCATCCATACAATCATCATTTAAATAGTGCAGAAAATTCTTTTGATGATTTACCACGAGTCACTTACGGTAATATCGGTGTACTTTCTGGCTGGTTGAGACAGGAATTCCCGTTCCAGCCTGAATCGTGGGAAGTGCATTTAACAGAGAACGGTGTCAGCTCTAACGGCCAGTCTGATGAGTACAGCCAGGACATCGCGGTTTGTAATACCTACATCAACGTTCTTGGCACACCGGGTATCGAAAACTACATCTATCACCGTATGCAGGATAACGAATACGAAGCAGTTCGCGGTGCTGCCTTCGGACTTCATCGTGCAGACGGCACAGCCAAGCCGGTATGGGAGACCTGGAAAAACATGACAGGTCATGGTGATCAACAAAAGCTTGATTGTGGTTTTGAAAATCTGCCATATACAAAGCTTACCAGCTCTGCTAACAGCAATGGCGACTATCGCGCATCAACCCGTGTTGTTGGCGATACTTATAGCGCTGTAAATGAGTGGTTCCTGCTTCGCGACTATGAAGCTAACACTTACATGGCATACGAATGTCGCGCTGGTAGCAGCTCATACGTTAGCACTGATATGTATTGTGGTGGTGAACTGTCATACGGTCCGCTGGGTTATGTACATGAGCAGAATGCGGATGACAGAGTTGCACTATTTTCCTGCAGCAACGGTACTTCGGTTTACACCAGTGACGAGTACTCTTGTGGAAGTGCAGAAGTAGTTGAATTTATCGGCTACGTTAAGAACAGCAAGTAAGAAATCAACAACGGTACGATCACTCCAGGTAGTGATCGTACCAGATAGTTTCTGCAGCACTTAAATCGCCCGCAGGCATCCCCGGACTGGCTAAAGTGGTGGTCCATTCTGTGAGTGATTGCTTTAACGCTTCGGCTCGTTGCGGTTCTGCAGCGAGTAAATTTTCATGTTCATGATTGACATCAAGATTAAATAAATACTCGCGACTCCCTGCAATGAGGTACTTCCAGTTGCCACTCACCACTGACGCCTGATTCCAGAATCGCCAGAATAGCGGACGCTCCTCAAGACCTGTCTGTGTACCGTCAAGATACGGCAGCAGATTCAGACCATCCAGTTCTGCCACAGGCTCAACCTCTGCGATAGCAAGACTCGTCGCGGCAACATCAAGGGTCGATACCGGATCATCGAAGACCGTATTGGCCGGAAGGGTTCCTGGCCAGCTGACGATATAAGGTATGCGAATTCCCCCTTCAGTCAGCATGCCCTTTTCTCCAACCCACGGCGTGTTTAGTGATCCATCCCACGGCGCGGTATTATTTTCGATAGGTGCATCAGTCAACGGCACACCGAGTGGTGCACCGTTATCGCTGATGAAAAAGATAATCGTGTTTTCTGACAATTCCAGCTCATCGAGCCTTGCTCTGATCCTGCCAACGCCGTCATCAATGGCCGACATCATAGCCAGTGCATATTTGCGTCTAGTCTCTGCGGCAGACTCATGTCGCGAAAGATATTCCTCTGTTGCCTCCATGGGTACGTGAGGTGCGAAATAAGGCAGATACAGAAAAAATGGCTCGTATTGATTTTTATCTATAAAGGCAAGGCCCGCTTCAGTCGTCACATCAAGTCGGTAATCGGTGTTTCGGATGTTAGTCGTATCCAGATCATTACCGTTGAGATCAAAGTTAGCCCACCAGTTATTCAGAAAGCCTGAATAAACCGAATCAAAACCGCGCTGGTCAGGCATATATTGCCTGTGTTCTTCGACAGACACAGAGTCAAAATCAAACACCTCAGAGCTCTGATTAATCTCAAGGTGCCACTTGCCCGCCATACCGGTTTGATAGCCGGCTTGCTGGAGTCGATTGGCAACGGTGATCTGATCCAGAGGCAGCGGACTCTGACGATTGTCGTCAAGTCCGAACTTCTGTTGATAACGCCCTGTCAAAAGAGCGGCGCGGGATGGTATGCACTGCGGGGCAGTCACATAACCGGCAGTCATTCGAACGCCATCGTTCGCCAACTGGTCTATGTGTGGAGTTTTAATATCGTTAACGACGCCATAGGCACCGACATCGGCATAACCCTGGTCATCAGTAAAAACAACAATAATGTTCGGACGATCATCTGTGCGCTCCTTCGACTCACTGTCGCTGGCAACAATTTGAGTCGGCTCCGGCGAACACGCTGTAAGCAGAGTCGCGAGGACAGAAATCAGGAATATATGGCGTTTGATATACATCTCTTCCGGCAGGTTTGAGGCTAGGTACCATCGGCAGCTGGTGCAAGATCCGCTCCCTGATAACGCACCACTGATGGACCGCTAGTTGCTTGGAGCTGTTCTTCGGGTGAATAATTGGGTGCATGGAGTGACAATGAAAAGAAACGAAATTCTGCTCTCTTCTTTAAACAAGTCCGGCAAAGGCATAGAGATCGGACCTTTCCACCGTCCAATCGCACCCAAAAAATCAGGCTTTGATGTTGAGATTATTGACCACCTAACGAAAGAGCAGCTGCTCGAAAAACATGCGAGCCAGAATTTCAATTTTGATGTAGTCGAAGACGTCGATCATATATGGAAAGGTGAAAGTTACGCTTCCCTTACCGGCAATGAGAAGCACTACGACTGGATTATTGCCTCTCATGTAATCGAACACACTCCGGACTTGATCGGGTTTCTAAAAGAATGCGATTCCATACTTCGTGATGACGGAGTGGTATCGCTGGCAGTACCGGATAAAAGGTATTGTTTTGATTTCTTCCGTCCTCTGACCGGCCTTGCCAGAGTCATCGATAGTCACCTCGCACAGAGAAGCATTAACACCCCAGGCACGGTTGCAGAATTTATTCTAAATGTCGTAAAGCGGGAAGGTACCGGCGCGTGGTCAGCTGAACGCAAAGGGGACTTCAAATCAATCCATACGCTTGAAGAAGCAAAAAAAGCGATGAGCCGCGTTCAAAACCACGAGGTGCATATGGATGTCCACGCATGGTGTTTTGTACCGCACTCATTCCGACTTCTAATCAATGATTTATACGATCTTGACCTGATACCGTTCAAAGAGGTGAGTTTCACTTCAACAGTAGGCAGTGAGTTCTATATCACTCTGGGGCGACAGGGAAAAGGGCTCGATATGTCCAGGCTGGAGGCCGCAAAGCGCGCATCGCTGGAGTGTGCAGCAGAAGAAGCATTGCTTGATGAAGCTAAGGTTGTGGCGGCCTAGCCGCTACAACACCACCGAAATTCTTGTTAAAGAACGACGACTCTGAAATCCGTTCACACCGATACTCAATCTTTGGAATCCGGGATTGAAACTGCTCAAGCAATGTCGGTGAGCTATCAATTGCCACACGGAAAATCCGGCTCCCTCCAGTTCACGGGTTATCGGATAACCTGCTCCGCTCGCTAGTTCGAGAACCTGTGTTGAAGTATCTGGTTGATCAGCCCAGCGTCTGACAACCTTAGCGCCTATCGAAGACCGATCTCTACTTTGCAAAAAACGGTCTGCATATTTTTCGTAAGCCGAAGACGAGTCCATCATTAAAAAGCTGGCAGAACCAGGGTCTTGCCATTAACACTTGCCACCCAGTGCGGCTGCCAGGCAACACCAAATAATTCAAGCTCAATATTTTTCTTTAGTGGAGACACCTTGATAACTTCAATCTCCTCTGCAAGCTTCTGCCACTTACGATCAATCTCAAGCATCTCTGCTTCATGCTCAGATCTCTGCTCGTCCAGCTCCTTTCGCAATGCGTCAATCTCTTCGATTGATTCGCGAACATCTGCCTCAGCGTTTTGCTTTTGACGGCGCTTTGTTAACGTAGAGCTGATTGTGGATCTACGACGACGCCCGAACAAACCACTTGCAAAACCCGCCAGGGTTTTGCTGTAACTCACCATGGTCTCCACTTTCAAGGCAGACAAAGTATCTTCGTCTTCATCTAACTCTCTTTCCTCACGACGTAGTTTTGCATGCAGTCGATCGAGCTTATTGTCAAATCGCGCCTGTACCTTGTCGATCTCTATCTCTTCTTTTTCATCAGCTTCGTCTCTACAACGCGCCAGAAAGCTCTGCTCTGACTCGTTTGGATCTGAAGTTATTTTAAAATTAGGATTAGAAAATAAAGGCAAAACAGCTTCACGATAGATATAGTCGATATACTTGCGTGAAACCGGCTTTATCTTCCGCGAGCTTGAATAGACGTCATCGAGCAATGAATAATAAACATCCTCATCTGGCTCTGTATCCAGTTCATCCGGATCAATCGCCTCGATTGAGTATTTAGAAAAATCCAGCGAAGCTCGTTTAGACGGATCAGCAATCATCGTTGCATACCTTCTACGTTCGCTATAGCTTCCCTTTCTGTCTGTAAACAACACATCCACCTGCATCATCAGAGCTGGCTTATAAACGAGACCGATTTTTTGTGCATCATTAACAGATATCGGTGAGTTACCCCGCTGCAACGCCCGATAGAAACTGTATTTCTGTGGCAGGAAGAATTCATCGAGTCCACTTGCTATCGATTGCCTGGTCTGAGTGTACTTAGCCAATGCCTTGTTAACTTGAGGTGCAGCGGACTCCGTCACTTGCAACTCTTCCGACAACTTCCCAGGCGCAGGGGTTTGCTCTTTCACTGCAGCTCTTTGAGCTTTCAGCTTTCTCGACTTTTGATTGGCTTTACTTTTTACCTCAGTTGCAGTTGTCTCATCCTCGGAAGCTTCAGATACACGACTATCAGCACCGACAAGTTTATTTAGCCCCGCAATTTGCTTGCGAGTCATCGGGCCTGCCATATAATTCATGGCCCAGCGCGTTTGAAAAATAGCAGGCCCGCCACGATCATGAACATTGTTAATAAGAAATACACGCTTACCCAGCCCGGACAACATTTTATCAGTGGCACTTCGGTCAAAATTGCCATCACTGGCACCCTGCAATCCATCCAGCAACCGTTCTTTATCGCGCTCTGTTTGTAACCTGCCCACCAGCCAGGTGCCGGCATTTGACAGACCTTTATAGTCAATATCTACCGGGTTCTGGGTTGCTACCACCATACCAACACCAAACGCACGCGCCTGCTTAAACATACGCAGCATTGGCTTTTTCGATGGAGGGTTTGCCGTCGGCGGCAGGTAGCCGAATATTTCATCAAAGTAGACGAGCGCTCTCAGACTGGTGGTTCCCGCTTGTGAGCGCATCCAGGTTTCTATTGCGGAATATAGCAGCGTGACAATAAACATACGCTCGGTTTCACTTAAGTGCGCAATGTAGAAAATACTATGTTTGGGCTTACCTTCTTCTGTATAGAGCAGTGACTGAATATCCAATGGATCACCGGCAATCCATGGCTGAAAAGAAGGTGCTGCAATAATACTGTTGAGCTTCATTGCCAGTGCGGTGCGCTTTTTCTTTGGAAAGAACTGATCCACACTGAAAAAACCCAGTTTCTCAAAAGGCGGATTTTGCGTCTGCATGATCAGCTCACCCATATCAACATCCTTACCCGCTTCCCAGGAATCTGCGATTATTTTCGACAACAGGATATGTTCTGGATCACTTATCGGGTCAATGTTATCAAGCCCGATCAAACCAAGAATTGCGGTGACCATACCTTCAATCTGCTCTAACAGCACTTCCTGCTGCTCTTGCCAATCAACATCAGGCGCTTTTAATGAAGCGAGTATGCTTATCGGCTTACCGGAAGTTGAACCCGGCGTATAAATAGCACGATCAACAGAATCTTTTAGTCGCTGTATACGATCAGACTCTATTCCCCAGCCTTTTAATCCCTCTTTCCACATGCCCGCGGTATCAGTTGCTGCCTGCTCCACAGTCTTACCATCGCGGCGCGCATCACCGGCATTGATCCACGGCTTGAAGTCTTCCGGCAACAGATCCGGAAAGTGCAGCAACAGATTGGTGATATCACCCTTTGGGTCGATCAGGATTGCCGGCAGGTTATTCAACGCTGCCTCTTCCATGATATCCAGACACAGGCCCGTCTTACCGGAGCCAGTCATGCCAACAACCACCGCATGTGTGGTGAGATCATCCGGGTCATAGGTCTGTGGTTCGTCGGTAGTTTCACCGTCCTCAGGATTGACGCGCCGACCAATATAAAACTCGTTGGGAAACTCTAGTGATGCCATGACTAAACAAACTCAGGTGTGATCAGTAACGATATCAAATTACCCGTTAATTCGATACAAAGACAGGATTCGACACAACTTAGGGCATCCATACAGCCGGGTTACGCTCTCAGGCAGCGTCTATCGCCCGCACCTTGTCACCCAGCTTCTGACCTTGCATATCAAACAAATGGCAATGTGCAGGTTTAATCGCAAGCGTACACTTCTCACCTGGAACAAAGCTGTACTCGCCATCCAGTTTAGCGATCAGCGTTTGCTCATCTGGCAATACAAGATGCACAAACGATTCACCACCAAGGTGTTCAAACACACTGACCCTTCCCTTTAAAGGACCATCTTCGTTGAGAGTAAGGTGCTCGGGTCGGATACCCAGCTGTAGTTTGCCTGCAGCCGCATTAGATTCGCATACCTGGGCACCAGCAAGTTGCACGCTGTGTCCGTTACCATCGGCTTGTAAAAAGTTCATGGCTGGTGAACCAATGAAGCCCGCAACAAAAGTGTTCACCGGATCGCGGTAGAGTTCCAGCGGGGTACCCACCTGCTCCACCTGACCATCGCGAAAGACCACAATGCGATCGGCCAATGTCATAGCCTCAACCTGATCATGGGTTACATAAACCATGGTGCTGCCGAGGCGCTGGTGTAATTTAAGTATCTCCACCCGCATATGAACTCTTAGTGCGGCATCGAGATTAGACAATGGTTCATCAAATAGAAAAACATCCGGCTCACGTACGATTGCGCGGCCTATAGCCACCCGTTGCCGCTGACCACCGGATAACTCCTTCGGTTTTCGATCCATTAGTGGATCAAGCTCGAGAATTTCTGCAGCTGTATTGACGCGCTGATCAATCTCTTTTTGCGGTACACCGGCATGCTTCAGTGCGAAGCCCAGATTGCCACGTACATTCTTGTGTGGATAAAGAGCATAAGATTGAAACACCATAGCAATACCACGATGTGCAGGTGGCAGGTGATCAACGCGTTTGCCAGCGATGGAAATCTCACCTGCGGTTACTTTTTCAAGACCCGCGATCATGCGCAACATCGTTGACTTACCACAACCACTCGGCCCAACAAACACAATCAACTCACCGTCTTTTACCTGCAGGTCCATACCATGTATGACTTCTACTGCACCGAATGATTTTCTTATGCCGCTGAGTTCAAGTGTAGCCATACCCTAACCCTTAACCGCACCCGAGGTGATTCCCCGGATAAGTTGTTTCGAAAAAATCACGTACATGATTAATACCGGCAATATCGCCACTGACAATGATGCCAGCACCGCACCCCAGTTAACCGTGTATTGTCCAATGAACTGCTGCACACCCAGGGTTACCGTCCGTGTTTCCTCACCTGGCGATAAAATCAATGGAAAACACAAGTCGTTCCAGATAGGGATCATGGAAAACACAGCAACCGTTGCAATCACCGGTCTAACCAATGGAACAACAACTTCGAAAAATATCCGATACTCGGATAATCCATCAATACGAGCGCTGTCCTTTATCTCACGTGAAACTGATTTCAAAAATTCAGTAAATATAAATATGGCAATAGGCAACCCCTGCGCGGTATAAACAAGGATCAACGCCGTTAGTGTATTCGCAAGATTCAAATCAACAACAAGCTGAAGCAGCGCCACCGTCCCCAGACGAATCGGCACCATTATGCCCAGTATCAGATAAAGACCAAGAAAAGTATCTCCGGGAAACCGATACTCAGACAACGCATGCGATGCCATCGCACCAAACAATAAAATAAGAAACAAAGACACACAGGTAACAATCAGACTATTTCCAAAGTACAACGGAAAATCGCTGTTAGTCAGTACACTGGCATAGCCTTTCCATGAAAATGCTTCACCAACCGGCAACCCGGTAGGATCCCGGAATATCGCTTTCTTCGATTTAAGACTATTGATCACAATAAGCACCAGCGGAAACAACGCCAGCATTGAATAGGCAATTAGTACTGCATGAATACCTGTACTGGTGATCCGTTCACGTACAAGCATCAGTGATCGTACCTTTGTAATCGACGCTGCACGCCGAACAGATACAACGAAACTCCTATCAGAATAATAAAAAACAATGCCGAGGCGACTGTCGCGCCCATATGCACATCACCAAGTTGTGCCTGAAAACCAAAGAAGGTCCGGAACAGAAATGTACCCATCACATCAGTTGAAAAGTTAGGTCCTGCCAGCCCACCCTGTATTGAATAGATAAGATCGAAGCTTGCAGTGAAGTTACCAATATAAGTGAGAATACCCACCAACCCTAATGTGGGTAGTATCAGTGGTAGTTTAACCTTCCAGAAAATCCACCAGCCATTTAGACCATCAATACGAGCTGCTTCTATTGTTTCTTCAGGCACATTCAGCAGTGCTGCATAGAACAACATCAACGGAATACCGACATACTGCCAAATAGAAATTAATGTCACGGTAATAAGCGCCGTACTTTCAAGTCCTAACCAGGGCTTAAAGAAACTACCGACCCCGAGCCAGTTCATAAACGCTGGTGTGACACCCCAGAGTGGTGACAGTATCAACTGCCAGATAAATCCGACCACAACCACCGATAACAATGTCGGCAGGAAAAAAATCGTGCGATAGGTAGCAGCACCTTTCAACGTCGGGATACTCAAGAGAGCAGCGAGTGCCAAAGCGATCGGATTCTGAATAAGCATATGCATCGCAAACAACAGCACGTTATTCTTGAACGCATTCCAGAATTGTTCTGCCCAGTACGGTTCACCAACTAGTCGTGCATAATTGGCCAGACCGACAAAAACGCCGTCTCCCTCCCCTGCCTGATAGAGGGACAAACGCAATGACTCAACGATCGGGTAGATCGCAAACACCGTGTAGATCAGGGTAGCCGGTGCCAGAAAAACGAGTATATAGAGTCGCAGCGGAGTTCTGGCCGGAGCCTCATTTTTATTGGCTTTACTCAGTGCACTGCTCCCACATATTTTGCCCGGCTATACGCAAACACATTTGGTGAACAGAAACCGGTCTGCACAAAAGTACAGACCGGCGTATACAGTTACAACTTACGGCTTATACCAGCCGTCAAGATTGGCTTGCGCTTCTTTCGCAGCATCTTCCGGACTAAGAGAACCGTTTATCACGTTAGCGGTTATTGTCCATAGCTGATTACCCAATGCCGGCTCCCCTCGAGACAAAATCTGGTGAGCTACACGAATAGTTGCCTCGCACTGACCTCGCATGGCAACAAACTCCTGCGCCAATGCATTCTCGACATTTATATCGTGCTGCGACAGAGAAAAGAAACCCGGCGCGGCATTGGTTAGCAGTTCGGCAAACTCAGCTGAAGTTGTCCAGGCCAGAAACTTCATCACCTCTTCTTTATTCTCGGTTGCGGCATTCATGCCGATACCAATATCTGTGTGATCACTGATGTAACAGTTACTGTCAGCATCTTTACTCGGTGGCGCGAATGCACCTAGCTCGAAATCTGCATTTTCCTGGAAGCCGGTTATTTCCCATGAGCCAGTTGGATAGATTGCCGCACGGCCAAGAGTAAACAGATTCTGACTATCGGTATAACCTTGCGCCTGAAACCCATTGCCAAGGTACGGTGTCCACCTGGCCATCTGTCGAAAACCTTCAACAAAGCCATCATCGGTAAACTTTGCCTTACCACTGATTAAACCAAGGCGTCCTTCTTCGCCTCCCCAATAGGCGGGACCGATATTGGTGTAGCCCATAGTAGCTGCTTCCCAGGCATCCTTAGTACCCATTGCCATTGGTACGTAGCCGCCATCATCCTTAATCTTATCAAGCACCGCATAGAAGTCTCCTTCGGTCTTTGGCACCTCAAGACCCAATTCGGCAAACGCATCCTTGTTATACATGAAGCCATGAATAACCGATGCCATCGGCACGCAGAAAGTTGCATCACCTTTGTCTGTGGACCAAGCCGCTTTTGCAACATCAGAAAAATTCGAGAGCCCTTCAAGGCTTTTGATATCTTCAAGACTACCGTCGTTATACATGGCAAGCGCATTGTCAAACGGACGGCAGGTGATAACATCACCCGCAGTACCACCAGCTAAACGCGCATTCAGTGCTGCGTTGTATTCCGTTGCTGTGGTTGGTGTGAACTGCACATCAATGTCGGGGTTTTGCTCTTCAAAGACTGGCAGGATCAAATCATCCCAGATTGCCTGATCTTCAGCACGCCAGCTTTCTATTGAAATCACCACCTTTTGAGCAGCGGCGGTGCCACTCAGGCAAAGTGCTACCGCGGCCACCGCAGCTTTAGTCGCTGAAACTTTCATTTCCTCTCTCCTCCTCACTTATTGAAATTTGATCGTATCCGTTAATTAGAAAAGTTACAATACCAATTCAATACAGGCATTCTCTTCAATAAATTTGAATAGTGAGAACCTCACCATAGTTGTAGACGGCGGCGCCAGCGGATGCCGTCTGGCAGCATTCGACGACTTCGGCAAGCAGCGTGCAATCGCGCAGAGCGGACCGGCGAGCCTGTCAACTGGAGTTGATAAAGCATGGCAGCACATTTCCCAGGGCATATCATCGTTAGCCGCGCAAATCGGTGAAGCTGATAACTGGCTACCGCAAGAATTATGGATGGGGCTTGCCGGAAGCTTACAAAGCACTCGCTATGACCAGTTCCTTTCTTTAATTCCGGACGCGATAGATCCGGTTGTTATTACTGACGGACATGCACAACTACTCGGTGCAGCCGGCGGCAAACCAGGTATCTGCCTCGCTATGGGCACTGGTAGTGTTATTCATTGGCTTGACGCGCAAGGTAATCTTAACCACGCCGGTGGCTGGGGTTATCCTATTGGCGATGAAGGATCAGGCGCGTGGTTGGGTGCACAGCTTGTTAATCACTATATATGGTATCGGGACAGTCAAACAACAAACGATATTCTATCGACTATGTTTGCAGCACTTGAACAACACATCGGTACAGATGTGTCAGACATACAGATGTGGACGACGAGCAACAGCTCCACCAATATAGCTAGCCTTGCACCGATTGTTGTTGAATCTGCCAACAACGGTGATGAGCTTGCTACTGTCATTGTTAATAGCGGTACGGACTATTGTCAAAATCTAATTGATCTTGCGCCAGCCAATCTACCCGTATTTCTAGTTGGTGGTCTGGCTGACTTATACAGGGCACCGCTTAAGAAAATCTATGGTAGTCGCTGCCAGCCAGCAGCCGGCAATGCGCTGAACGGTCTTTACAAGTTTGCCGAAGAACAACGCAGCCATAACTCATGAATAACACCGACCAATAAGCAATGACCGGTTCCGGAAATATAAAATCAACATCTGGCAAATGGTGGACATCGGACGGTTTTATCGAAGGCGTATGCCATCACGACTCTATCGTACAGTCTGTCGTGGAAGAAACCACACAAACCAACTGTGCTATGTACCTGCCTGCACCGGTCGATCTTCATGTTCATGGCGGCGGTGGTTACGATTGCATGGACGGCGACAAAGCTGTGCGCGGTATGCTTGCAGCACACGCCCAACACGGCACTGGCTCTATGCTGGCCACCTCTGTCACTGCTCCCTACGATGACATAAGCCGATTCATTGAAAGTGTAGCGCGTGTCATGCAATCACCAGACAAGTCATCTGCCAGACTATTGGGTGTACATCTTGAAGGTCCGTTTATCAGCCCGCACAAACTAGGAGCGCAACCGCCCTACCCATCCGACGTGAATGTCGAACAACTTGAGTCATGGCTTGCCAGCGGTATCGTCCAGGTGATGACTTACGCGCCGGAAATTGATCCGCATGGTGATATGCTCGCCCTTTGTCAGCGCAACGGTGTGCGTGTACAAATTGGCCATACCAACTGCACCTGGTCTGAAGCACATGCAGCACTGCTTGCGGGTTGCGGTGTGACTCATCTTTTCAATGCAATGAGTGGAGTCTCGCATCGCGATGGTGGCGCTGCTACAGCAGCCCTTGCATATGCGGAGTACGCAGAGATCATTCTTGATGGTTTCCATGTTGAAAAAGCCGCTTTTGATGCCGCACGACGGGCGATTCCTAAGCTTTACAGCGTCACTGATGCAACCGCCGCCGCCGGAATGCCGGACGGCGACTACAAACTAGGTTCATACGATGTGTGTAAACGAAATGATCAGGTACTGCTTGCTGATGGAACACTGGCCGGTAGCTGCCTGACACAACAGCGTGTTATCTCTCAACTCAGGCATTGGGATATAGACTGGCATACTATCGGGTTGATGATCAGTACAATACCAGCCCAATGGATTGGTGAACAAAAATTTGGCGTCATTGAAGCAGGTGCTGAAGCAAACTGGCTTGAAATACAAAATGAAACGCCAGTTGCATTGTGGTTATCGGGCGAACGTACCGAGCTGCAGCAAGACGAGTAATATTATCTTTGGATCTTAAGGAGCGAAAATTGATTCGAGTACTTATTGCAGGCCTCGGCAATATGGGTCTAAGCCACGCTCTTGCTCATCATAAGAATCCAGATTCCAAAATAGTGGCTCTGGTGAATCGGTCAAAACCGGATCTACCTCGGGAGCTAAAAAACTATCCAATATACGAATCATACGAGGATGCGCTTGCAGCACAGACACCGGATCTGGCGGTAGTTGCTACCTACACAGACACTCATGCGGACTATGCATGTTTGGCAATGGAAAAAGGTGCTCATGTGTTTGTAGAGAAACCACTGGCTACCACTGTTAAAGACGCAGCTCGAGTGGTAGATAAAGCCAATGCCACCAATCGCAAACTGGTAGTCGGCTACATTCTAAGGCATCACCCCTCCTGGATCACATTGATCAATGAGGCACGATCACTTGGCGGCCCTTTTGTATTTCGCCTGAACCTTAATCAACAGTCCAGCGGTGCAGAATGGGAAACGCACAAAACACTCATGCAAACCACCTCACCTATTCTTGATTGCGGTGTACATTATGTTGATGTGATGTGCCAGATCACTGATGCGGCACCGGTGCGGGTTCAGGGAATGGGTCTTAGGTTATCAGACGAAATCGCTGTTGACATGTATAACTACGGACAGCTTCAAGTGTTCTTTGAAGATGAGTCTGTCGGCTGGTACGAAGCCGGCTGGGGGCCAATGATGTCAGAGACCGCTTTCTTCGTTAAAGATATCGTTTCACCTTATGGCTCTGTCTCGATTACCGATGGGAATAAAGGCGCTTCATCTGATATAGACGGTCACACCAAAGTCGGTAGCATTCTGGTACACACTAAATCCGGTGACCGTATTATAGAAATGCCACAAGAGCCAGGCCATCAGGAGCTCTGCGATGCAGAGCAATCCTATATGCTGCGTTCTATAGCTGAGGATATCGATCTCACTCGCCACATGCAGGATGCTATTCAGTCACTAAGAATCTGTATTGCCGGAGACAAGAGCATCCGCACTGGGAAACCAATTGATCTTTGAGGGATGCATATTGCTAGCCCGGTTTATTCGTGAAATGGCGAGCATAGCGCGCAGAGCATTGGTTTCACAGGGTATTTTCTTCTCGCGCTGAATACTTACTGATATTTACAAGAGAAAAAATTCGCTGTGGAATCAAGGATCAAGCGGGATGCCGTCATTTTCATGAATAAACCGGGCTTGGGTATCTAACGTATACGAATCCGAAATTGACATTCTCCCTCTGGGTGGGTGTCGTCAAAGGTTTTAGTAACTATCACATGACCTTAACCAGTGCCGCTTTTGTCATTCTCCCCGGGGAGAATCCGGCGTGTAGTTTGCGCCAGAAGAGGGGTGTGTCTGGTTAGATACTCAATAAGACTTCGAGCTTAAACTTTGAATTTATTGCCAAAAGTACCTCTCTCCCATAGGGAGAGTGACTTAGCTTTGGGTACGTGTATTAAAATATAGTCGAACAGGATTTCAAAAAATGCTTTGACGACACCCTCCCCCACGAGAATTACTATTCGGGGCTTCGATCTACCACAAACCATCGCTTTGCAGATCTGCCATCGTTGCAATGATACTCTCGCGTAATGTCATCGCAATCTCGTCTATCTGCTCACAGGTTAGTATTAATGGAGGTGACAACACAATCATCGCACCCAGTGGACGTACAATCAGCCCTCGTTGCTGCGCATGCTTTGACACTCGCATACCGATTGCAACCTCTTCGTCGTAATACTCACGCGTTGCTTTATCTTTAACAAACTCAAGCCCCATCATAAAATGACTGCCGCGCACATCGCCGACAATATCCAGATCTTTGAGCCCGAGCAGCACTTTTTCAAAGTGAGGCCCGACGTGCCGAACGTGCTCACAGATGTTTTCGTTTTCAAGAATATCCAGATTTGCATGGGCTGCTGCACAACAGGCTGGATGACCTGAATAAGTCATGCCATGCAGAAAGCGGTTACCACTAGCGCTAACGACCTGCATGATTTCGTCGCTGAAAAAAGTGGCAGAGATCGGTTGATAACCAGAAGATAGTCCTTTAGCTGTGCAGATGATATCCGGCTGGATATTGAACACACTTTCAGATGCAAACATATGGCCGAGTCTGCCAAAAGCGGTAACCACCTCATCAGAGATGAGTTTTATATCGTAGTCATTACATACCTGCGCTGTTCGTTGGTGATAACCCGCAGGAGGCACCAGGACTCCACCTGCTCCCATAATCGGTTCGGCTATAAAGCCTGCAATATTTTCAGCACCGACTTTTTCTATATCCCGCACCATTTCATCGAGCAGAAAATCACAAAACTCAGCCTCTGTCATATTGTCGTTATGATGATAGACGCATGGTGACGACAGAAAATGCACATACTCTTCAGCTGACTCCCAACCATCCCGGTAACCCGGTGTAGTCATCGCGATGGCAAGGTGAGTTGAACCGTGATACGCACCAATACGTGACAGGATTTTTTTCTTGCGATAATTGCCTAAGCTGTTCTGGTAGTAGTGCAGTACTCGAATTGCCGTGTCATTGGCAACCGACCCAGAGTTACCAAAGTAGACACTATTAAGGTTCGAAGGGGTCATCTGCGTCAAACGCTCGGCAAGCGATGCGGCAGCGGGATGAGTCAAATTATAGAAGGTAGAAAAGTAATCGAGGTTTTTAAGCTGCTCCGCCACTGCATCCGCAATTTCGCGGCGACCATGTCCGACATTGACACACCAGAGACC
The DNA here is from genome assembly GCA_938020525.1 of uncultured Granulosicoccaceae bacterium. Classification (GTDB taxonomy): domain Bacteria; phylum Pseudomonadota; class Gammaproteobacteria; order Granulosicoccales; family Granulosicoccaceae. Next base: position 25,419 of record CALIHW010000174.1, read on the forward strand.
TGCCATGCCATCCAGCAAACGCTCACCTCGTTCAGTGAAAACATAAGCACCCTCAGCGGAAGAAATAACAGTACGGGCACCTTCCTCTTTTAGAGAGTGCAGATCTGAAAATGAGTGCACCAGATGACGGTCCTGCTGCAGGATCAGCTCGGTTCTGTCATTTGGTAAATCCATAATTGCTCCTCAGTCGGCAGGCCATTCTGTGCCTGTGTACGATTCAAGTCTGTCATAATAATGTTCAGCGATCCACCAAAGCTCGACAGTGCTAACGCCAAGTCGAAAAACCAAAAAAGAATAAAATGATGCAGTGTCATTGAACAAGAATTCCCAACTGGCACCAAGCGTCATTCTTTTTGTCACCGTAGCGCTATGGGGAATATTCTGGCTTCCCTTACGGCATATAGAAGCCAAAGGTATTTCCGGGGTCTGGGCAGTTGTCGCTATCAATATAGTTCCCCTGCTGTTCCTTTTACCTCTGGTTTTGTATCGTCGAAAATATTTTCTTGTCAATTTAAAAACCAAAACACTCGTTGGAATAGCAATGGGTGGCGGCATGGCTTTTTATGCCATCGCGTTTCTATATACAAGTATTTTGCGAACCACGCTGCTGTTTTACATGAGTCCGATCTGGGCCACTTTACTGGCTATGTTTCTATTGCGGGAAAAAGCAAATTCAGGTCGTTGGATTGCAATAGCCATAGCTTTCACCGGACTGCTCCTAATACTCTCCGGCAAGTCCGATACCGATCTCAATGTAAAACTGAATCGCGGTGATTTCTTTGCGTTATTGGCAGGACTGATGTGGGGTTATGGCACCGTACTGATAAAGAAAACCAATGAGATACCCGCCATCGACCTGGTACCGGCACAGTATTTCTGGGCTACGGTAATAGCATTCGTCGTATTGCTCACTACGGCAGGCAATTCAGATTTTCGTGTTCCACAATTTCAACAGTGGATAGAAGCCACGCCACTAATTGTCGGTTTCTATGTATTGCTCACTGCGCCAACAATATTTATCTGCACGCGTATAGCACAAATACTCTCACCAGGCAGAGTGTGTCTTCTCATGATGTCAGAAGTATTAGTTGCTGGAATCAGTGCGCCACTGCTGGCGGGAGAATTGATATCATTACTTGAATGGCTTGCCGGATTGCTAATTATTGCAGCCACAGTAGTTGAGGTTTACAGCACTAAAGAGACAGACGAAGCGAGTTAGCAACCACTCAACGAGACTATTTTGCCTTGCTGAATATATCGATCACCCGGTCATTGCTGTCGTCTAGAAAATAGACAACCGAGCGACCTGCATGACCATACTCTTTGACATACAAGTGCCACAGGTTACTGATATCGGTTTTTAAGTCTACCCTGGTCTGATAACGGACACGCTTCCAAAGACCATCGTTCAGCCTGACTTCCATTTGTCCTTTCTCCTTCCGGTTTACCGCAAGGAACAGCTCATCACCGACCAGTTCGTTTAACCCATATATCGCATCATTAATCTCGCCCCAGACCTGCTCTTTTTTCAAAGGCACAATTACTGGTGCTGCACCTAGCTCTTCAACCACGCTGTCTTCAATCGGCGTTTCTTCAGATGCCGCGGGAACAGGAGTGGTGCGAGTGGCAACAGATGCCTTCGCCTCCACCACAATCGCCTGTGGTGCAACTGGTGTTGGCACAAGTGGCGCTGAAACGGACGACTGAGCGGTTCCGTCAACCGGACCAGCGACAGCACCAGATGAGTCTCTGGAATCAGAATGAACCATTCGAAACGAGCTCACTAAAACCACTGCAAGCAGTGTCAGCGGCGCTAAATTCAGAAATAGCTTCTGTAACCTGGCAAACAATACCATCTCTCTCGAATTACACCGGCTGAAACGTCACCGGTTCTGGCGGGAAATCTACTGCACAACACAGTAGTAAACTAAATGTTCCGCATTTTGTACAGTGACAAGTGCGCACAAACCGGCAATAAAAAGAATTGATATTAATATCAACGCGTTAAATTCAGATGGATCACACTTTTGGCTGTATCAAATTCATACCAGACAACCCTTACACTGCGCAGCCGTAAAAACCGTCCGCCAATCGATATACTGCAGATACTCCAGCAACCTACCCCGGATTGAACTCCGTGCAGATAAACGATGACTTCACAACCGCTTTACCGGGTGATTCCGAGACCAGAAATTACCCGCGTCAGGTCTATCAGTCCGTCTGGTCAAAAACCCAACCGGTGGCCGCTGCCGCCCCAAAACTGGTAAGCCATATCCCGGAACTCACCTCGCTGCTGGACATTGATGTATCGAACCCGGACGCAGCGCACATCTTTACCGGCTCTGCAATTTCGAAAACCGCCACACCGTATTCAATGCGCTATGGCGGCCACCAGTTTGGCAACTGGGCTGGGCAACTTGGTGACGGAAGAGCAATTGCACTAGGCGAAGTCAACGACAAAAACGGACAACACTGGACCTTACAATTAAAAGGGGCCGGCCCAACCCCATACTCACGACAGGGAGACGGTTATGCAGTTCTCCGCTCTTCGATTCGTGAATACATGTGCGCTGAGGCTATTCATCATTTGGGTATACCCACTACCCGTTCTTTAACACTCTGCACAACTGGTGAGACAATCCCGCGAGATGTTTTCTATGACGGCAACGTCACCATGGAACAAGGTGCAATTGTTTGTCGTGCTGCACATTCTTTTATCCGCTTTGGTAATTTTGAAATTCATGCAGCTTACGAAGAAACTGACCTGCTTAAACAACTAGCAGACTATGTGATAAAGCGCGACTACCCGCACCTTGGTCAACCAGGTCCCGCGGTATACCAACAATGGTTCAGGGAAATCCTTCAACGTACAGCCAACACGGTTGCCAACTGGCAAAGAGTGGGCTTTGTACATGCAGTGATGAATACCGACAATATGTCTATCCTCGGGCAGACAATAGACTACGGGCCTTATGGCTGGCTCGAAGAGTATGATCCGCGCTGGACACCAAACTATATCGACAACAGCATGCGTCGATACTCTTATGGTAATCAGCCTGAAATTGCCCTTTGGAATCTATATCGACTGGCCAATGCAATATTGCCATTGTTTGAATCTACTGAACCACTCGAAGAGGTACTAAAAGAATACCGTGGTACTTATGATCAAATCTGGAACAAAATCCAGGCAAATAAACTCGGACTACAAGACTACGATACTTCAGACAAGAACCTCTACGAATCACTATGGACCACATTGAAATCTACAGGTACTGATTACACTATTTTCTTCAGGCAGTTGGCAAAGGTGACGCCAGAAATGCAGGAAATTGAAATTGAAATTCAACTTAAACCTGCCCTATACAACCCGGAAGAATTCAAAGGCGACATTGCTGCAGGGTTTATGCAGTGGGTCACTCAATGGCAGGCATGCACAGCCAGGACGGACAAAGACAAACGTCTAACAACAATGCTGCAAACCAACCCAAAATATGTGCTGCGTAACTATCTGGCTCTCAATGCGATTGATGCCGCCGAAACAGGGGATTTTTCATTAATGGAAAACATCATGAAAGTTCTGCGCACTCCCTACGACGAACACCCGAATGAAGAAGGGTTCGCGTCACGCAGACCGGACTGGGCAACAACAAGACCAGGCTGCACTATGCTGACTTGTTCAAGCTGAACCGATACTTTCTAATAGGCTACTAAACCGTTGCAGCAGACTGCCATTGACGGAACACTAATAGCGCTACAAAAACAGAAAGAGCGGAAAGTAAAAACGGCGCCGCCGGCAAATAATAAGGTGTGCCATCACGGGTAAAAAAACTAAATACCTGTGTCATCACTAATGGGCTAACGATAGTTGCAAGTGCGGTCAGTGAACCCATCACACCTTGCAGTTCACCTTGCGCGTTTTTCGGTACATTGTTACTCATTAACCCTTGCAGAGCCGGCACAGCCACCGCACTAAAAACGCTAATTGGCATATAGGCAAAGACATGCCATGTCTCAGTCATAAACGGATAAACCAGAAACGTCATTAAGTGGATGCACATACCAAACAGTGCAGTACGCTTTTCCCCGAACTTTGTGAGAATAGGCCGAATCAATGCCCCCTGGATAATGACAATACCGAGCCCATAGGCGGCAAGTGATAAGCCAACCATGCGCGAATCCCAGTTAAACTGTGCGCGGCCAAAAAATGCCCATACTGCCGGGTAGACAAAGAAAGCAATGCTCAGTAACAGAAACACCATCAGCATTGGCATCATGGCTGGTAGCTTTCTCATCTGCAGGAACGCACCAAATGGATTGGCTCTTTTCCATTCAAACGGTCTTTTGGTTTGCGGAGTTAGCGATTCTGGCAAAACAAAATAACCGAACAACATATTCGCAAACGCCACTGCTGCCGCTGCAAAGAAAGGCGCACGCGAACCGAAGTCTGCAAGCAATCCGCCAATGGCAGGACCGAGAATAAAACCCACTCCAAATGCAGCACCGAGCAAACCGAAATTCTTGGCTTTCTCTTCCGGGCTGGAGATGTCTGCCATATAGGCTGCAGCTGTTGACTGCGTTGCCGCGGTTATGCCTCCAATAAATCGACCGAGAAACAACAACCACAGCGTGTGTGCAAACGCCATAATTAAATAGTCTGCTGCCATAACAAACAAGGCGACCAATAAAACAGGTCGCCTGCCCAGCGCATCTGATAACCCACCAAGTGCCGGTGAAAATAGAAACTGGTTTATTGCAAATACAACGGTCAGCATGCCGCCCCAGAGAGCAGCCTGACTTAAATCAACATTGCCAACCTCACGAATAAGATCCGGCATCACTGGCATGACGATTCCGATGCCCATTGAATCGAGCACAACGGTGATAAATATAAATACAACAGGCAGGCGCATAAGCGCTCCGATGCGAGCAGTCAGCTCATAGACATAACGAGGTGGTGGGGAAGTTTACCTGCCTTTCCAGACCGGATCGCGTTTTTCCGCAAACGCTTTTGCACCTTCGAGCTGATCCTCAGAACTGTAAAGCTTATCAACCGTTGCAAGCTGTCTCTTTGAAATCCGGTTTAACGCATCCTGAAATTTCATATCTTCCGCTTCTCTTACGACTTCTTTAATGGCGGCATATACCAGTGGCGGGCCGGAGACCAGCAGTCTTGCAAGTTCCCAGGTTTTATCCAACAGCTCATCAGGCTCGCAAATCTCTTTTAACAAACCCCACCGCAATGCCTCTTCAGCATCAAACCAGCGTCCAGTCAAAAGCAAATCCATCGCTACGTGATAGGGAATACGCTTGGGAAGCTTCACTGAAGCCGCGTCTGCCACAGTACCGGAACGTATTTCAGGCAGAGCAAAGGTTGCAGTATTGGATGCCAATATTAGATCACAAGACAACGCAACCTCCAGCCCACCACCACAGCAAATTCCGTTAACTGCACAGATAACCGGTTTATTTAAATTGCCAAGCTCCTGCAGACCACCGAAGCCACCAATACCGTAGTCCCCGTCGACGGCATCACCGTCTGCCGCTGCTTTCAAATCCCAACCAGGACAGAAGAACTTCTCTCCTTCTGCACGCAGTATGGCAATGCGCAGCTCGGGATCATCGCGAAAATCCATAAAGATCTCACCCATAATACGACTGGTCGCAAGATCAATAGAGTTTGCTTTTGGCCGGTCAATAGTAACCTCAAGGATTTGGCCCTCGTGACGGGTTTTAATGGGAGTATCTGTCATAACATTCAACCTATAACTTTTTCTGGAGTGATGCAGATGCGGTGATCAACGCATCAACAACCATCGTTTTATTTGAAAGACATAACAATGGATTGATCTCTACCTCAGCGATATCATCATGGTTTAACTCAACCCACTGACAAAGATGCAATATCGATTCAATAATCGACGGAATATCTGCGCTGACCTGCCCACGATATCCTTTCAATACCTCTGACAATCTGAGCTCGCTTAACTTCTGACTGATTGCTTCTTCCGAGACCGGCAACAACATTGAAACTGTATCACGCAATAGCTCTGTCAGTACGCCACCGGCACCGATAGTGAGCTTAAACAAGCCATCTGGTTCACGTATAATCCCGACTAACATCTCAGTCACCGCACCCTGAAAGTACGGCTCAATCAAAAGTTCGTCTGCCTTACTGAACAAAGCAGCACAATGCTCACGCAGTGCTTCTTCTGTTTGTACATCAAGTACGACCCCACCCTGCTCAGTCTTATGTGTTACCCCGGAAACTTTTATCACCAGCGGATAACCGGTACTATGACTGGCGGTTACCGCCTGATCAATACTTGTCACCTTAACGGCTGCTGCAACCGCTAAACCCGACTCCCTTAATAGCGACTTAGCATCATACTCAGACAGTACAGCCGTGGTCTCAAGCGACTTACCGGACTGCAGCAGAGGCTGTGATGGGTTGTCAGGACCACCGATGGCAGAGCCCGCAACCACGGCATCAAGCGCTGCCTCAATACCGCCGAAAGTCGGTACCTTCTTTTGCATCAGGTATTCAGCTAGAGACTCTGGCAGATTTTCCGGCAACGTAGCCAGTACGGCAACCGCTGCACCAGTCTTGTCTTTTGCTGCCAGCAAGGCTTCAACTGCAACCCACCAGCTTTTGTCATCGCAGGTATCATTGCGCGGGAAGTCAATCACCAGAAACGTCATTGCCGCAGGCGTCTGCAACATTGCAGCAAAGGTAGCTGTCATCGCTTTGATATCATCCCAAATATAAGTGTGATAATCGAGCGGGTTTGCGAGTGCTACCATCGGACCCAGTGCGCTGCGAAGCGCTGTTGCCTGTTCTTCACTAAGAGTCGGATATTCCAGCGGTCGATCACCGATCGAATCGGCCATTAAACTTGCCTCACCACCGGAACAACTCATCGAGGCTATCGTATTATTTTGCAGTGGCCCGCAGCAGTGAAGTAATTTAAGTGACTCAAGAAACGATGGAATTGAATTTACCCTTGCAAAACCCAGTCGTTCTATCAATGCCGAGGCTGCTGCATCAGTACCCGCCAGAGAATTAGTGTGCGATACCATCGCAGATTGCGAATGCTCCGTTTTACCAGCCTTGATAACTACAATACCGACTCGACGCCTGGCGGCCTTTTCAGCCAGCATCTGTAAGCCTGCAATATCGCCAAAGCCTTCAATATGTAAACCGATTGCCGTTACACGCTCATCATCGAGTAATGCACTTGCCATATCAGCAAGACTCACTTTGGCCTGATTGCCGGCAGTCATCACATAGGCGATTGGCAAACCACGACGTTGCATGGTCATGTTAATCGCAATATTGGATGATTGAGTGATGATCGCAACACCACTTTCGACACGGCGCCCTCCATGCTGGTCAGGCCACAATAACGCACCATCCAGATAATTAATCAGGCCATAACAATTTGGCCCAATAATCGGCATGCCAGCAGCCGCATCTAATAGTTGTTCCTGTAACGCAATACCTTCTTCGTCTTCTGCAGACGCTTCACTGAAACCCGATGCAAAACAAACGGCACCACCAGCACCCTCCTGTGCAAGCTCTCTCACAATGTCTATAGTCAGGCGACGATTAACGCCAATGAAAGTAGCATCAGGTGCTGCAGGGAGTTCAGCAATTGATCGATAGCAGGAATAACCCTGCACTTCATCAAGCTTGGGGTGTACCGGCCAAATTTCTCCGTCGAACTGCATGCGCACACACTGCTCAACTACGTTACGCCCCCATGAGCCGCCTACCACTGCAATACTCTCCGGGCGTAACAGTCTGCTTAGGTCAGATGAGCGCTCCATCATCGCAGCACCTTCATTACGCCATCCACACTGCCAGCCGGGTTCTTCAAAGGGCTAGCCTGGATAATTCATGAGGATTCGGCGTCCAGAGGAAATCTGGCTAAACCGGTCGGCCAATCGCCTGAGGAAATGGGGTCTGAGAAACGTGGCCCGCCACGTGCCGAAGAGGATGGGCCGAGATGTGACGCCAGATTTTCTTCTGGCGTCGAATAGACACACTGCTATTTTGAAAAAAGTGCTAATGAAGTGGTTTGGAACTGTATACATAGCTTTTCGCCAATAGTTACTTGTCGCCTGATGAATAATCCAGGCTAGGCGCCCAGCGGTCGCAACAACTCACGACTGATGATATGCCGTTGAATCTCTGAGGTGCCATCCCATATACGCTCTACTCTGGCATCACGCCAGAAGCGCGCCAGTGGCAAGTCACTCATAAGCCCCATGCCACCATAAATTTGTATCGCTTCATCAGTGACTCTAGCCAACATCTCAGAGGCATACACTTTTGCACTGGCGATTTCGCGGTTGGCTGGTAATTTCTGATCAAGGCGCCAGGCTCCGGAAAGTGTCAGCAGATCAGCCGCATCAATTTCAGTGATCATGTCAGCAATCTTAAAACCAACACCCTGAAACTTCCCGATCGGCTGACCAAACTGCTTTCGCTCTGCGGCCTGCGCTAACGCCAGATCAAACACACGACGTGCCCGCCCAACACACATAGCCGCAACGGTAATACGCGTGGCATACAACCATTCATTCATTATCTTAAAGCCACCGTGTAACTCGCCCAGTATCTGTGACTCGGGCAGACGGCAGTCGTCAAACTGCAAACGGCAGTTCTGATAACCACGATGAGAAACAGAATCATAGCCCGGCAGAATCTCAAAACCCGGTGTGCCACGGTCAACAAGAAAGCAAGTTATCTTCTTTTTGGTACCACGCGCAGTTTCTTCCTCACCGGTAGCAATAAACACAATCACAAAGTCTGCGACATTAGCGTGAGATATAAAATGCTTACTACCGTTTACAACCCAATCCCCACCTTGCTTTTTTGCCGTGCATTTCATCCCACGAACATCCGAACCCGCATCAGGCTCCGTCATTGCCAGCGCATCCATTCGCTCCCCGGTCACTGCGGGCAGCAGATACTTTTCTCGCTGTTCACCTTCGCATGCCATCAGGATATTCGATGGCCTGCCAAAGAAATGATTCAGGGCCATGGATGAACGCCCCAGCTCGCGCTCTACCAGACAGAAATCAACGTGGGATAAACCGCCACCACCGACTTCCTCCGGCATGTTGCAGGAATAAAAACCGATATCCATACATTTCTGTTTGATCTCTGCTGCGAGCTCATCCGGCACGTTACCTGTACGTTCGACAAGTTCTTCGTGCGGGTACAGTTCTTTTTCACAGAACTCTCGCACGGTAGTGACAATCAGTTCCTGTTCTTCAGATAATGCAAAGTTCATAGAAGGCGCCAAGTTATTGAAAGTAGGTGCAGAGATTAAGTAGCGTCTTTCATACGCTGATCATGCTCATTGAGTAACTGACCGGCCCCCCAGTCGGTCTGCTTAAGACCGCGCATGATCGCAACCAGGTTGTTGTCTCGAATGCGTTCAAGCTCTCTTATCGAATGCATTCCAGATTGTTCATCGGACTGTGTTGCTATGGTATCAACCAACTCATCAGTGAGCTCCGGTACATCCATTAACTTGGTCCACGGCCATTGCAAACACGGACCGAACTGAGCAATAAAATGCGCCATACCCGCTTCACCACCGGCAACACGGTATGTCTCAAACAAACCCATCTGCGCCCAACGCAAACCGAAGCCATAACGAATAGCATCGTCTATCTCTTCTGTTGTTGCCACGCCATCTTTTATTAACCATAAACCTTCGCGCCAAACCGCCTCAAGAAAACGATCTGCGATATGCGCATCTATTTCTTTACGCACCTTCAATGGTTTCATACCAATCAAAGTGAGTATCTCGCAGGCACGATCAACAACAGCAGGATCCGTTTCAGCACCGGCAACAACTTCGACCAGTGGCAACAGATAGACGGGATTAAACGGGTGAGCAACGAGTATCTGGCCGGGTCTGGTCGCACCTTGCTGCAACACACTTGGCTTATAACCTGATGTAGAAGATCCCAGCACTGCAGACTCGGGAGCATGGTTCTGTATTTCTTTAAATACACTGTGCTTTATTTCTATTCGCTCCGGCACACTCTCCTGAATCCAGTCAGCGTTTTCTACCGCGGACTTTACATCCGCTACAAAACTCAACGCACCTTCAGGCGGCATTTTAACGTCCGCAAGTTGAGGCAATGACCCACGGGCGTTATCGAGCATTTCATTGATTTTTCGTTCAGCATCGTCGGCCAAATCGTAAACCCGGACATTCCAGCCGTTTAGTAAAAAACGCGCTGCCCATCCACCACCTATGACACCACCACCGATAATTGCCGCTGTTTTATTGCTCATGGTTTATTACTCATCTTTATATCACTGCCGGTTTTGGCTCTTGCATCAGTTGGGCTATTGCTAATTGTAAGTAACAGGGCCTTACGACTTACCGACCGGGGATTGCTTTTTCAGGTTCAACATTTCACGAACTTCCTGCGGGCCCATTACTTTTGAGCCCATGTTCTCAATAATAGAAACTGATCTTTCAACTAACTGTGCGTTGGTAGCAAGCACACCTTTCTCAAGCCACAGGTTATCTTCAAGCCCCACACGCACGTTACCACCAGCAAGTACCGCGGCTGCCACATAAGCCATCTGATTACGGCTTATAGAAAACGCAGAGAATACCCAGTGATCAGGCACATTGTTAACCATTGCCATAAAAGTATTCAGATCATCCGGTGCACCCCAGGGTATTCCCATACAAAGCTGCACTAGCGCTGGATCTTTAAGAATACCTTCTTCAACCAACTGCTTTGCGAACCAGAGATGACCTGTATCAAATGCCTCAATCTCCGGGCGGACTGCAAGATCCGTCATCATCTGCCCCATTGATCGGAGCATCCCCGGTGTATTGGTTGCAACGTAATCCGCTTCTGCAAAGTTCATAGTGCCGCAATCGAGCGTGCAGATCTCCGGCAGACATTCGGCAACATGTGCAACTCTTTCTGCTGGCCCGACTAGGTCGGTACCGGCACTCGGTGGTAACGGATTTTCACCGCTACCGAAAACCAGATCGCCCCCCATTCCGGCAGTCAGGTTAAGTACAACATCTACCTCACTCGCTCTAATTCGATCAGTGACCTCTCGGTAGTACTCAAGCTTACGCGAAGGTGTGCCTGTATCTGGGTCACGCACGTGGCAGTGCACCACAGCAGCACCTGCACGGGCAGCATCAATAGCGCTGTTGGCAATCTGCTCCGGACTGCGGGGAACATGGGAGGAGCGATCCTGCGAGCTGCCGGACCCAGTGACCGCGCAGGTGATAAAAACATTCTTGTTTGGCGTCAGACTCATAGAAACAGACCTTACTGTGTTTGATGCGATTGTATCTGTGTCTGCGTAGCAGGCACACGGGTTTATTCACCTGACTGTGCTCCGCTTACGACATAGTTTGCTTTCGAAGAGAGGACACCAGAGGTTCAATCAGATGCACTATTTGAGCGACATAACCCTCCCCTGCGCTTAGACGCCGACCCTCGCGTTCCGGGAGGGTGTCAGTCATTGCTGACCGCGAGAGTATTATTGCTACCATGGCAAACCTGCAAAACGTTGGTTTGTCATAGATCGAAGCCCCGAATAGTCATTCTCCCTGGGGAGGGTGTCGTCAAAGCATTTAGTGACTATCACATAACCATAACCAGTGCTGCTTTTGTCATTCTCCCTGGGGAGAATCCGGCGTGTAGTTTGCGCCGGAAGAGGGGTATGTCTGGTTAGATATTCAATAAGACTTCGAGC
>CALIHW010000175.1 GCA_938020525.1 uncultured Granulosicoccaceae bacterium
ACTCTGCCTGATGGTGTTACTTCAACAGACTATGTTGAAGGCGATGAAGATCACGATCGCGCAATCATTACCGTCTTCCAGCCGCGTGCTGCAGCTGAAGAAGATGATACTGACGAAGCAGAAGAAGGTACTGATGATTCAGATGCACCTAAAGAAGATTCTGGTGATTCAGGTGAAGGCGGCGACTCCTAACCGATTGTCACATGTGTGCCATCAAGCTGATTGTAGGGCTCGGCAACCCCGGGTCCAAATACGAAGAGACCCGCCATAATGCGGGTTTCTTTCTTGTAGATGAGCTGGCAAGAAGTTTTTCTGCGAGTTTTTCTTCTGAAAAAAAGTTTCAAGGTGACATTGCGCGTACCAACATTGGTAGCTGTGATGTCAGATTGTTAAAGCCAACCACGTTTATGAACCTTAGTGGTGAGTCCGTCCATGCTGTCGCCAGTTTTTATCGCATAGAGGCGCATGAAATTCTGGTAGCGCATGATGAACTCGATATACCACCAGGCACTGTGAAGCTTAAGCAGAGTGGTGGTCATGGTGGTCATAATGGATTACGTGACATCATCAATCATCTGGGCCGGGACTTCTGGCGTGTGCGGTTGGGTATAGGTCATCCGGGTGATGCAAAAAAAGTAGCGTCGTTCGTATTGCAGCGTGCACCCAAGTCGGAAATGGATCTTCTGGTCAATACTATTGATGATGTAACGCGGGAAATAACTGATATCGTGTCTGGTGACATGGAAAAAGCCATGCGTACACTGCACACAAAAAAATAGTTTACAACGATAGACAGGCAACACGGGATTATCCAGACATGGGTTTTAAATGTGGCATTGTAGGGCTACCCAACGTTGGTAAATCTACACTCTTTAATGCGTTGACCAAGGCAGAGATTGCCGCTGAAAATTATCCGTTCTGCACTATTGAGCCGAACGTTGGCATTGTGCCTGTGCCAGACACTCGTCTTGATGCCTTGTCAGGAATTGTTAACCCGCAAAAAATACTCCCGACAACCATGGAGTTTGTTGATATTGCTGGTTTGGTTGAAGGTGCATCAAAGGGTGAGGGGCTAGGTAACAAGTTTCTTGCAAACATCCGTGAAACTGATGCGATAGCGCATGTTGTTAGATGCTTTGCTAACGATGATGTTGTACACGTTGCAGGTAAGGTTGATCCGGTTGCAGATATTGAAGTCATTAATACAGAGTTAATGCTTGCAGATATGGAGTCTGCAGAAAAAGCAGTGCAGCGCGTCGGTAAGAATGCCAAGTCCGGCAATAAAGAAGCCATTGCAGAAAAAGCCTTAATGGAGCGAGTGGTAGAGCACCTTGATGCAGGTAAGCCGGTTCGCACAATGGAGCTCAGTGATACACAGCAAGAGATCGTGCGGATGATGCACCTTTTGTCGTCAAAGCCCGTTATGTATATCGCCAATGTTGATGAAGAAGGATTTGAAGGCAACGATATGCTGGAAAAAGTAACCGAGTACGCAGCATCTGAAGGTGCGGGTGTGGTGGCGGTCTGTGCAGCGATAGAAGCTGAAATCGCACAGCTTGAAGAAGATGAGAAAGCAGAATTTCTAACTGAACTTGGTCTTGAAGAACCCGGTCTTAATCGTGTGATCAGAGCAGGATACGAGCTACTGGGTCTGCAGACATTCTTCACCGCTGGCGAGAAAGAAGTACGAGCCTGGACAGTGCGGCAGGGTGCAACAGCCCCGAACGGTGCTGGCCGCATCCACACTGACTTTGAGAAAGGTTTTATCCGCGCTGAAGTGGTCTCTTATGATGATTTCATTGAGCACAGCGGCGAGCAGGGCGCAAAAGATGCAGGGAAATGGCGGCTTGAGGGCAAAGAGTATTTAATGGCTGAGGGTGATGTTGTTCACTTTCGCTTTAATGTCTGACGCCAGGTTTGATGCTGAATACACATTCCCGAAAGCTGCCTGCTTGACAGTCAGTAATCAACTATCCAGAATACGCGTCTACCAAATATGGTCATGTAGCTCAGCTGGTTAGAGCACAGCATTCATAATGCTGGGGTCGGTGGTTCAAGTCCACCCATGACCACCAAAATCCCTACCGCCAGAACCCGAACCGTACTGTAAACCCGATAAAGTAGCGGTTTTTGCTTGCCCGTTAAGCTAAACCATACCCTCGCAAGCTGCTGACTGCGGCAGTAATTTAGCGGTAACTTTTCGCGGACTGGGGTAACTTACTGACGGTTGCAAAAGCTTCGGTGTGGTGCCCGCCATATTCAGATCCATCGTTGTAGCTCCAACTGTTGATTTAGAAAACTGATAGGTTTCGCTCCAAGACAGCGAGTTATTCCATCGGCCTGGCAGAACAGACACACTTCGTGATGTCGAGTTTCGAGTCTTTTGACAGTTTGGCGAAGACGGAATGATTGATTTGCTAATCCGCTGGCTAAAACCTAACAACCCTACTCTTGTTGAATTTGGAGGTTCTAAATTCACTGAAGCGAATTGTGTAAATCTCTTTCGCCTTGCAGTCGCAGATTTTCTTCTGCGGAGACGGTATTTTGATCCTGGGAATATCTGAGAATACAGGGTGCTGCCACAAAACAGCAGTTCGATTACCAGCTGACTCGGATTGCAGGTATCATTGCACCCAATTTTGAAGCGGATGTAAGTTGTTGGAACGCTATATACATAGATTATTGTTGGCGGGGATCGCGCTGGTCATTTCAGTGGGATGTAGCGAGAGTCCAACGGAAGTTGTTGATGCTCCAGTCGTGGATCCTCAGGCGTTGGCAGATCTCAACATTAATACGGATGCTTTTCCCGAGAACCTGCACCTCGTTACCGACGTTATTCTGACCGCCGGGCAATCAAATGCGCTTGCCGACGGAACACGGTTTGAGCCGGATCTCTTTCCTGCAGAAGATCGTATTGATCCACGAATTCTTGTCTGGACACAATACGAAGGATGGAAAGTCGCCAATCCGACAAACCAGATCTGGGAGAACGATCGCTTTCCGGCACGTCTGTGGGATCCGGTAAATTCCAACAACCCGCCGGGGTATCAGATTGCCCGTGCAATTGTCGATGCAGATCCATCCAGAGTGGTTGCATTTATACCAACATCAACTCCGAGCCAGTCTATTCGCTTTTGGCGTTTTGGCGAGACGCCGTACAACACAATCAAACAACGTGTTGAAAGTGCCTTGAATGAGCTGCCGTCGAAATCCAATGTCGATCTTATTTGGTGGATGCAGGGTGAATCAGATGCTAACGCAGATGATTTCTACCGGCGTGAACTGGCGGCACTTATTGATGGCTGGCGCACTGAGCCCTGGTACAGTTCTGACAACTACTTTATAGCGAATGAAACAGTAGGATTTGATGTCAACCGGATCTTCCATGAGTTGCGTGCTAATGGTGACCCGTACACTGACTATAGTGAGGCAACGGATTTACCTACCAGGCATCCGGGTGGTGATCATTTTAATTCAGCGGCCTATCGTATAATTGGCGATCGTGTGCAGAAGATATACTTTGACATGCGTAGCGCTACTGGTAATAAGCAGTAAGTTGATGGTCCGGTGATGCTGGTATCTATGGAAAGCAGAACGACAGTAATAAGATAAATCCGTTACAGTACTTTTACTGCAGTAGCGTGATTCTCGCCTTCAGTTCGAAACAGCAAATTCGCTTGCAGAATCTTCAATCTGCATACCAATGGCTTCGAAATGACACTGCTGGTTTTCCTATTCGTGTGTTAGTTCTGCCGCCTTATTAATCAACGCTTACCATTGTTGGTAATGGCATCAATTGCCAACCAAGAAACCGGCTTCCATCATTAATTCAAGTATTTCTTCGATATCTTGGGTTGTGTTATCAACGCCTGAAAATTTTATACACGGCACAGATCATTAGCTGTCTTTCCTCGCAATAGCTATGGGCTCAATAGCCAGGCGTTGTGCAATCAATAAAGAAGACAACTTAGGTGGCAAACAATGGCGTTTGACTATTGACGTTGCCTAAACACTGGCACTGTTATTCCGTAGTGCTTTGTCCGTAACGCTACGCGATGGTGTGAATTGTGTTGCGTGCAAGCCGTGTCGAATGCCTCATCGTTATATCAAATTTAACATTTCCCCTAGATGCTATGAGTCGGGAATACCTTCTTTCTGGTATAGGACTTGAAGCGCCCCATGCTTAGTTGCGACTTCCGGTCCTGTTGTTATTCGCTGACGTCGGCGCATTAATACCGAAAAATTCGTTGTTGGTTGGTCGCATGTCTATCGCATAGGAAAAGACATTGTTGCACCAGTTGTTCAAAATTATTAAATATGTACCGACGCTTATCCGCTCGGTTGTATTGCTGTGCGTGGCTTTATCTGGTTTGGTTTCGAACCCGGTAGCAGCTGCAGTATTTTCAGCTGATCTTGAGGTGCGTTTAATTCCGAATGTCTCAACTACCTGGCAGACGATTGCCCTGAGCAACAGCTACAGCAATGCGATACCGATTTGCACCTACAACCTGATTTCGTTTTCCGGAGCTCATCCGAGCTACGACTTTCCACCAGCGGTGGTGCGTATCAGAAACATCACTGCAACATCTTTCGATGTGCGGATACAAGGATGGGAGGATTCAGCAGCAGTTGCTGGTGATGTCCATTGCCTTATTTCAGATGAAGGGGCATTCACTTTACCTAATGGCACGAAGTACGAAGCGCGTACTGTGGTGTCTGATCGAACCAGCGGTCGGAGTTCTACTGATGGTGGCTGGAATCAGGCGAACCTTGAAAATGTTAGTTCTGCGATAACGCAGACCTATACAAATCATGTGGTGCTGGGGCAGGTTATTAGCTACAACGATAACCGCGCCAGTGTGTTTCATACAACGGACTGTGAGGCCCGTCAGAATGAACCATTCCAGGGTGGTCATGCTGATGGCATTTGTGTCGGTAAGCACATCGGCCGAATAGCCAGTAGTAGAAATTCTGAAACGATTGGTTTCCTGGTTGCTGAATCCGGCAGCGGTACGGTTAACAGCATTGATTTTGAGCTCGGTAGAGGTGCGGATTCTATAGCCGGTAACAGCGGAGGTAACGTTGGTTATCCCTACACCCTAGCTGCCGACTACTCCATTGGCGTGGCATCACAAGTTGGTGAGGATGGTGGCGATGGTTCATGGGCTGTGCTCTATGGTGCAGAACCGTTACCTCCTAATGAGATTGTACTGGCTGTTGATGAGGAAACTTTTCAAGGCGATACAAGCCGAAACCATACTCGAGAGATCGTTGACTACTGGGTATTTGGAACAGCTCAACTCACCCTGGTAAAGCAAGTAATAAACGACAATGGCGGAACCGCTGTTGTCGGTGATTTCAAACTCGGTGCCACCGGCCCTGCATCAATATCAGGATTCTCCGGTGATGCATCAATAACAGACGTCACTGTTGGTCCCGGAGTTTATAACCTGCAGGAAGGCGGGCCATCCGGATATACCGGAACGTGGAGCTGTACTGAAGGTACATTGGCTGGCGCAAACTTGACGTTAACAGCTGGTGATGACGCAGTTTGCACGCTGACAAACGATGATGATTTTATCCCACCTCCTGAAGCATTTCTGACTCTGCAAAAGAAAGTCGTAAATGACAATGGCGGAACTGCTGTTGCCACTGACTTCAAGCTGTTTTTTAACAATGGAGCAGGGAGTTCTGGGTCAGGTGCGCAAGGCGATGCTGCAATTACAGCGGTGATCGTACCGCCAGGTGATTATAAGTTAGATGAAGTGGCGGTTATCGGGTACTCGTTGTCGGAAATTTCCTGTGACGGTCTTGATGGTGACGCTACAGATGGATTGACAATTACTGCAGGCGAAAAAGTTACTTGTACCTTTGTGAATGATGACAAGGGTATCGATCTGGAAACTAGAAAATCTGTTAGTGATCCATCACCGAACATTGGTGATGTTGTGACATTCACTATTGAAGTAAGAAACGCAGGGCCGGATGAAGCTACCGATGTGAATATCGTCGATGTAGTTAAACCCGGGTTTTCCTATATGGCCGGCTCAATAGCTGGAGGCACTACAAGAATAGATAGCTCACCTGCAGGTAGTGGTCTCGATTGGACAATCACAAGCATTGCGGCCGGTGCATCAGAAACGCTGACATTTCAGGCAATGGTAGTAGTGCCATAGATAACGCCTAAAGGCAGGAAGCTACGAGCTTCTGGTTGGTTATAAAATGAATAATGATACAAGTGAAAATTTGACTTCCCGGATGAAGTACTTCTTTTTTGAGAAGGAGTTCAGCGGGCCACGTTTAAGCGTACTGGCTATGCTGTTTGTGCCATTGGTCGCTTATTCTCAAACCCTTGCTGACTATGAGAATACTGCAACGGTAACCGGTTCATCTGATCAGTTTGAAACTGATCTAACCAACAATAGTAGTACTGTGCAGGTAATACCAAACGCTGAAATCGTGTTAGTTAAGGAGGTAGTTAATGATAACGGCGGTCTGCTCACGGTAAGTGACTTTTCTTTAACAACCAGTGCCGGAGCGCTAACCTGGGATGCTGGTACAACAGTGGGTGCTACTACCACTTTTACCAGTGAGAAAATATTCATAGCGCCAGGCACTTTTACTCTTGCGGAAGCAGATGTTGATGGTTATACGGAAGGGCTGTGGAGCTGTACAGATGGAGTTCTTAGCAAGAATGCTTTTGATGATGGTGAATTAGCACTTACCGCAGGCCAGTCAGCCGTATGTACCATTGCCAACGATGACATTGCACCGCAATTGACGCTTGCCAAGGTAATTGTTAATGATGACGGGGGTGATCTTACTTCCACTGATTTTGAACTGTCAGTTGATGGTGCGATAGTCACCAGCGGTGTGGCTCAAAATGTACAGTCCAATTCGCCGTTTCTGATTAGTGAAAAAGATCTGCCGGGCTATACCGAAGGTGATTGGGCGTGTGTTGACGCGAATGGCCTTTCTTCATCCATACCGACAGCTGGTGCATTTGACGGTGCAAGCCTGGAGTTAAAGCCGGGTTCTGATGTAACTTGTGAAATCACCAACAATGACATCGCGCCAACGCTGACACTGGTCAAAAATCTTACCAATGATGACGGTGGTAGTCTAACAGTTGCTGACTTCGATCTCTCGATTGACGGCACTGTGGTTGCGGATAGTACGGTTCAGGCTGTTGATGCGAATACCGCGATTGCTATTAGTGAACTTGCGATTGCCGGTTACACAGCGGGTTCGTGGTCTTGTGTTGATAGTCAGTCCTTAACTACCGGATTACCTACTGCGGGAACGGCAACTGGTGAGTCAATAACCTTAATGCCGGGTTCAGTGGTTACCTGTGAAATTGAAAACGATGATATCGCACCAACACTGACACTTGCCAAGACCCTTATCAATGATAATGGCGGTGCGCTGGCGATTGATGACTTCGACATTTCCATTGATGGAGCCGAGGTTACCAACAACGTCGCAAATACCGTGGATGCGAACACCACTATCACTATCAGTGAGCTTAATGTGGGCGGCTACACAGAGGGAGTATGGTCTTGTGTTGATGCTAACGGGATTGTAGGCGGGCTGCCTGCATCAGGCGTTGCCACTGGTACAAATTTAACTTTGTTGCCAGGTGCCGAGGTCACTTGTTCTATCACCAATGACGATGTGGCTCCTACGCTGATACTTACCAAGACTGTCGTTAATGACAATGGTGGAGCATTGGCGGCAGCAGATTTTGAATTGACAATCGATGGTACGCAGGTGGTTGATGGTACTCCCACTTCGTTATCTGCCGGCGTGACTTACACCATCAGCGAAAATGATGATGGGGGATATACAGAAGGTACATGGGCTTGTACAGATGCCGCAGGTCTAACCACGGGTTTGCCGACTGCCGGGGCTGCTACAGGTACAGACCTTACCTTATCTGAAGGCGCAGAAGTTACCTGTCAGATTACTAATAATGATATCGCACCGCAACTGACGCTAGCAAAGACTGTTACCAATGATAATGGTGGCCTGCTGACTGTTGATGATTTTGATATTTCAATAGACGGGACTGAGGTTACAGATAGTGTGGCGGTCGCGGTTGCGGCAAATACAGATATTGTAATCAGCGAGCTTGATCTTGACGGTTATACCGAAGGTACATGGTCTTGTGTTGATAATGCAGCGCAAACCAGTACCTTGCCAACCGCCGGAAACGCCACATCTACGACGGTTAATCTTGCTCCAGGTTCTGACGTTGTTTGTGAAATTACCAACGATGATGTCGCACCAGGGCTGACGCTGGTCAAGAATGTTGTCAACGATCACGGTGGTGATCTGACTGTAGCTGACTTTGATATCTCAATAGACGGCACAGTGGTGCCCAATAATACCTTGCAGACAGTCACTGCAAATACCGCAATTACCATCAGCGAGCTTGACCTCGATGGTTACGCTGAAGGCACCTGGAGTTGTGTAGATGCCAGTGGCTTGACTACAACGCTACCGACTGCCGGTACAGCGACTGGTACCAGCCTGACTCTCGAGACGGGCTCGTCAGTGACCTGTGAAATCACCAACGATGATATTCAACCGACTCTTTCACTTGTGAAGGTGGTGGTAAATGACAATGGTGGAGATCTTGATTCAACTGATTTCGATATATCGATAGACGGTACCGAAGTAGTCAGCGGGCAAGTCACACCAGTATTGGCGAATACAGCAATTGATATCAGTGAACTGGATGTTGATGGCTACAACGAAGGTGCCTGGTCTTGTGTGGATGCGAATAGCCTGACCTCTGGTTTGCCCACCGCGGGAACTGCCACAGGTGAGTCGTTGACTTTGGCGCCTGGGTCAGAAGTCGAATGTACTATTGTCAACAACGACATCCCGCCGACTCTAACGCTTGTTAAAACACTGAATAATAATGCTGGTGGCACGATGACAATAGAAGACTTCGACATTGCTATTGATGGTGTTGAAGTGGCAAGTGGTGCGGCGACTGGTGTACTGGCAAACAATGCCATTGAAATCTCGGAGCTGGATTTACCGGGTTATACAGAGGGAGCGTGGTCATGTGTTGATGCAAACACATTGACGACAGGACTGCCGAGCGCAGGAGTTGCAACCGGAACCACTCTAAATCTTGCAGTTGGTTCTGATGTTACCTGTTCTATCACCAATGTAGATATCGCACCGACTCTGACGCTTACCAAAAACCTGATCAATGATCATGGTGGCGATAAAACTATTGCGGATTTTGATATCTCCATCGATGGAACAGAGGTAGTCAGTGGTGTGTCGAACATAGTTTCTGCTAACACTGACATTACCATCAGTGAGCTGGTGATCCCTGGCTACACCGAAGGGACCTGGCAGTGTACAGATGCAGCAGGTCTGACCACGACTCTGCCTACAGCCGGTGATGCTGCAGGTACGACGCTGAACCTTGAAGAAGGCTCAGAGGTGGAATGTGTTATCACCAACAATGATATCGAGCCCACACTGACACTCGCGAAAACAGTTACTAACGACAACGGTGGCGCGCTGGCTGTCACTGATTTTGATATCTCTATTGATGGTGCTGAAGTACCTGATGGTGTTGCACAGCCAGTTACTGCTAATGCTGCTATTGAAATAAGTGAGTTGATTGTACCTGGTTATTCAGAAGGCGCATGGGCTTGTGCTGATGCCAACGGTATCACCACAGGCTTAGCTGCTGCCGGTGCAGCAGCTTCAACAAGCGTGACACTTTTGCCTGGCTCTGATGTCACTTGCTCTATCGCCAATGATGATATTGCGCCGAAGTTAACTCTGATTAACTATGTAATCAATGATGATGGTGGTGTGCTGACGCCAGCTGATTTTGCGTTGACATTCGGGGGTACAGCTACCGCGAGCGCATTTGCGAACATGGTGCCGGCAAACGTCGCTATCAATATTGCGGAACCTGATCTGCCGGGTTACACCGAAGGCACCTGGGTTTGTACAGATGCGAATAATCTGACAACCGGCCTGTTATCAGGTGGAGTGGCGACAGGAGATAACGTCACGCTTGCACCGGGTGCAGATGTTACCTGCGTAATCACCAATAATGATATTGCACCGCAACTTACGTTGGTTAAAACCCTTGTTAATGACAATGGTGGTGATCTGACGGTAGATGACTTTGATATCTCGATAGACGGTACCGAGGTACCCAACGGTACCGCACAGACGGTCGCTGCCAATACGGCCATCACTGTCTCGGAGCTTACGCCTGCGGGTTACACAGCAGGTACCTGGGAATGTACGGATGCAAGCAGTTTGACGACTAGTCTGCCAGCAGCGGGAAACGCTGCGGGTGAGTCAATCACGTTGGCGTCTGGTGCTGTGGTTACCTGCGCGATTACCAACGATGATGTTGCACCTACTCTGACACTTACCAAGATTGTTAACAATGACAATGGCGGCGACAAAACGATAGATGATTTTGATATTTCGATCAATGGAACCGAGGTGGTCAGTGGAGCACCGAATGTTGTTGCAGCCAATACCGCACTGACAATATCGGAATTGAATCTACCCGCGTATGCCGAGGGTACCTGGTCATGTACAGACGCTAACAGTCTCACTACAGGCCTGCCTGTTGCCGGTACTGCGACAGGAACTTCAGTAACAATTTTGCCGGGCTCTGAAGTGACCTGTGAAATTACCAACAATGATCTCGGTATAGATCTAGCGATCGCCAAAGTCGTGAGCAACAGCACACCGAATATCGGCGACACAATTACATTTACATTGACGGTGACGAATGCCGGACCGGACATTGCAACTGACGCGACCGTAAATGATGTCGTGCTGCCCGGGTTTACTTATGTGCCAGGCTCTATTGCGGGTGGTTCATCCAGTGATGATACGGACCCTACTGGTGCAGGACTAAATTGGACATTGGCGAGCGTACCGGTTGGTACGCCAGTTACTTTGTCTTTTGATGTTACGGTAAATGCTCCTTGATATTGAAGTACGCCTTTAAGTGTTTTCAAGTCCGACGGCTACCCGCTGTTGTAGTGGGGCTGTGCTGTGCGTTCGTTATGGGGTCGGCACATTCTGCTGTGAACGGGATGACTCCTGCTGAGTTCACTAACCTTGCAGACGTAACGCCATCACCAAGTCAGTTTGAGAATAATCAAGCTAACAACACATCGACCGTAGTAGTGCTGCCTAAGGGCATGGAGATCAGTAAAACTGCTGATACGTCCGCACTGTCAACGCCGATTGCTGCAGGTGATCAGATTACCTACATAATCACGGCGAGAAATTTGGGTTTACTCGGACTGACCGATGTCTCAGTAAACGACAGTATCATACCGGCCGCGAATATTTCTCTGATAATTGGCGATACAAACAGTGATCAGATTCTGGACGCCAACGAGATCTGGACGTGGCATGGAATCTATACAGTTGCACAGTCTGATATAGATACCAATGGCGGTGGCGATGGTGACATCGACAACACGGTTACTATTACTACAGATGAGTTACCGCCACAGACCGATTCTGTAGAAGTACCGGTGACGCAAGAGCCATCGTTCACAGTCGCGAAAGTTGTCGATCAGTTGTCTATTGCAGCACCCACTACACTCAATTATCAAATCAGTATTGCCAATACTGGTAATCAAACATTAAGTGCAGTAACTCCAACCGATACTTTGCCCGATGGTACCACTGCAACACTCACCGGGCCGGCAACTGATACCGGTCAGGCGGGTGTTCTTGATCCGGGTGAAACGTGGGAATTCACAACGACCTATACTGCTACCCAGTCGGTCATTGATGCCGGTGGATTGCTCACCAACAGTGTTTCAGTGGTTACAGCAGAAACCGGTGCAGATCCACAGGTGGCTATAGCAGAAACTGAAGTCAAAGCAGAGCCCGCACTTGCCGTAAGCAAAGAGGTGGATCTGGCAAGTCTGTCTGCGCCAGGTACGCTTGCTTATACGATCACTGTTGCAAACACTGGTAATACTTCACTGACCGGTGTAGCGCCGGTTGATACTTTACCGGACGGCACCGTTGGAGTATTAACCGGGCCGGTTACTGATACAGGCACAGCAGGTGTACTGGATGTTACTGAAGTATGGACTTACAACATCAGCTATCCGGTTGGTCAATCAGTTATTGATGCAGGTGCCGCGCTGGTCAACACTGTTGCTGTGGTCAGTAACGAGACAGGAGCCACACCTGTCACTGATACTGCAAGTACTGACGTTACAGCGGAGCCATCGTTCACCGTTGCAAAAACGGTAGATAAGGCCGCTGTCTCGGCTCCGGAAGTATTGAGCTATACGGTTATTCTTCAAAACACTGGTAATGTAACGCTGACTAATATTGCAGCGAATGATCAACTATCAAACGGTACATTATTGTCGCTCACAGGCCCTGTTGCCGATACTGGTGTTACCGGTGCGCTGGATGTGGGGGAGACCTGGCAATATGCAGCGACTTACAATGTCAGTCAGAATGATGTGGATGCCGGAACAGATCTTACCAATACTATAACCATAGACACAGCGGAACTTGAGCCACAGTCTGATACTGCGGTGACGACGATCAGCAGTGCACCTGACCTTGAAGTAACCAAGACGGTTGATCTGGCATCAATCAGTACGCCGGGTACGCTTAACTATGTTATTACAGTAAGCAACACCGGTAACGTTAGTCTGAATAATGTTACACCGATAGACATTTTACCCAATGGCGCAGTTGCAACCCTGACAGGGCCAACAGCAGATACAGGTGTTGCCGGTGTACTTGATGTTAATGAGACCTGGGAGTACACAACGACTTATAACGTAAGTCAGGCAGATATAGATATTGGTCAGCCTCGCGATAACACCGTGACTGTAACCACTGACGAGACGGGTAGTGATCTGTTTAGTGCAGTGGCCACCACAACGATAGCATCTGATCCGGGATTTACAGTAGAGAAAACAGTTGATCAAGTGCAGATCACAACACCTGCAACTTTGAACTACAACATTGTTGTTACCAATACCGGCAACATCACACTTAACAATGTCAGCGCGGACGACACATTGCCAGATGGCACCACAGCAGTCCTGACAGGTCCCACCGGTGATGTGGGTGTTGCAGGTGCTCTGGACGTAGGTGAAGTCTGGACCTACACCACCACTTATTTGGCAGTACAGGCAGAGGTTGATGCAGGTGATTCGTTAGTCAATAGTGTCACGATCACCACAGATGAAGCAGGGTCACTTACAGACACTGCGACTACAGCTATACAACAAGCGCCTAGTGTTTCTATTGTCAAGGCTGCGGTTGAAACAGAATTTACTTCAGCGGGTAATGTAATTAACTATGCATTTCTGGTAGAGAACACCGGCAACTTGTTGCTGAGTAACTTGGTTGTTAGTGATCCGATAGCAGATGCAGGGTCCGTACGTTGTCTGCCTCCTGGTCAGCCGACGTCTGCTCAGCATTCGAACGGCCCGTTTGTAATGGCGCCTGGTGAGCAAATGAACTGTACAGCGCTTCGAACGGTAACTGTGGCCGATGTGCTGGCTACCAGAGTTGACAACCAGGCGACGGTCAGTGCGCAAGACACTCAGGGTAATTCTGTCACAGCAGAGAGTGCACTTATCAGTGTGCCGCTGGCGGTTATGCCACCGGTTGCCACAGATAACAGTTTTAATTCACCAGATAGTGGTGTGCCTGTAACGCTAAACGGTGGTGCTGATGACAGAGATGTTAATGGCGACAAAGATAATTCTACTTTGTCATTTACCAGTGCTAACGCACAGGATACCGATGGCGACGGCGATAGCGATGTTCTGGTGGTGGCTGGTGAGGGTACGTGGGTTGTAGATAACACTACCGGTAATGTCACTTTTACACCGAAGCCGGGCTTTACTGCTGATCCGACGCCGGTTACTTACACAATCAGTGATCGCAGCGGTCTGGTGTCTAATGTTGCTGTACTGAGTATTAATTATCCGCAGACAGCACCGGTAGCGGAAGATGATTTGAAAGTTAATCCGGCAGTACCATCACCGTCTAATCCTACCGTAGTTAATGTCCTTGCAGACAATGGTAGCGGTGCTGATTCTGACTCGGAGAATGATCTTGAAGTAAGCACTATCAACTTTGTTAATCCCGATGCTACTGATACTGATGGTGACGGTGATGCGGATAACCTGGCGGTTGCAGGTGAAGGTGTCTGGCAGATAGACAATGTCACTGGTGAAGTGACTTTTACACCAGAGGCAGGGTTCTTCTCTGATCCGACACCAGTTAAATACATAATTTCTGACACCAATGGTCTGGTATCCAATGAGGCAACAATCACAGTTGATTATCCTCAAACTGCACCACTGGCTGTGAATGATGAAAAACTCGATCAGCCATTAGCACAAACAGTCACGGTAACTGTGCTCGCCAATGATTCTGACCCTGAAGAAAATCTTGATCCGACCACTGTAACGTTGATAGATCCGGTGACTAATGCAGCAGTCACCGTGTTGCCAGTGGCAGGTGAGGGTGTTTGGCGTGTAGATGGTGAAACCGGTGAAGTGACATTTACTCCTGATCCTGGCTTCATTACTAACCCGAAGTCTGTTGAGTACATCGTATCTGATTCCACCAAAGTAGAATCCAATCGCGCCACTATCACAATAACATTTGAGCAACCGGCGAGGCTTGCAGGGACTGTCTGGCTTGATGCGGACAGAGATGGTGAGATTGGCGCTGATGAAGAGCGTAAGTCTGGCTGGATGCTGAAGTTGCTTGACGCTAATGGCGACGAAGTCGCAACTACCGTCACTGATGCTCTTGGTAACTATATTTTTGAAGATCTGGTGCCTGGTGTGTACACCGTTGAGTTCTTCAACCAGAACGGTGTTTATATGGATAGTGCACAAACACTGGGTCCACTGCTTTCCGGCCAGACTATCCTGTTGCCGTTGCCTGTTGATCCAAGTGGTGTGGTTTATGACAGTATCGATCGCGTTCCGGTAGAAGGTGTGACGCTTAATCTGGTTAACTCTAACGGGATGCTGGTAGACGCGTTGTGTGTTCGTGAAATGCAACAGGGTC
Source organism: uncultured Granulosicoccaceae bacterium (assembly GCA_938020525.1). Lineage (GTDB taxonomy): Bacteria > Pseudomonadota > Gammaproteobacteria > Granulosicoccales > Granulosicoccaceae. The sequence continues at coordinate 15,094 of CALIHW010000175.1, forward strand.
AGGTAACACAGGCTGATGGTCTGTATGCGTTTGATGTATTCCCTGGTGCACATGATACTTGTGGGCTAACAGATATTTATCGTATCGAGATTGCCGCAGTACCAGACGCGTTCCATCCGAATTTCTCATCGATTATTCGTCAGGTCGGTGCTGAAAGTTGTGGCAGCCCAGAGATCGGCTGTGCCGTGTCTGGCACGTTTGATTCTGATCCTATGGAAACCCGTTGTACTGTTGATTCAATTAGCAGCACTAGTGCTTGTGAAGTACAAGCGCAGCCGGATGCGCCGCAAGAAGGTGAAGATACCCGTTACTTCGTCGAGTTTGAAATAGCATCCGGTGATCAGAACGTAATCTTTAATCATATTCCGCTCGACGCCAGAGCTAATGATGCAGAGATTGTCTTAACCAAGAGTGTCGATCAAAGAGAGACGTCAATCGGTTCACTGGTTCGCTACACATTAACCGCCGAAAACCTGAAACCGGTACCGGCTTTCGCTATCGAGATTGTTGATACGCCGCCAGCGGGATTCTCGATTGAGCCTGAAAATGTCTTACTGAAGCGGCGTGGTGCCGATGGTGAAATAAACACTGCAGACGACATTGCCAGCTCAATTGCCACCGTGGTAGATGACAGCTTGACGTTTGAGGCATTTGATCTAGAGCCGCAGGAAACCATACAGATCACCTACATAATGAGAGTTGGCGCAGGTGTCGTTAGCGGTAGCTATGTTAACCGTGCGATAGCCAGTGGCCTGAACGGCGAAACCAGTAATACTGCAGTAGCCGGTGTTGATGTAGTTGTTGATCCGGTAATTGGTCAGGCAACCCTGATTGGTAAGGTGTTTTTTGATCGCGATCGCGACGGTATCCAGGATTCAGCTGATATTACTGAAGTCGAGTTGAGTAGTGTCTACTACGGTACTCTCACGCTGCCTGATATGTCATCTCGCGATAGTGTTGAAGATGATCCGCGACGTAACTCCATAACGGTAAATATGCCGCGCACTGCTGATAACAGGATAAAAATTTCTACCCGTCAGGGCACAAGAATAGAGATTGACAACAACGGTACTGTAACTGAAGCACATATTGGTGATCGTGCTCGCGGAACCAGCGCACAGCATCTCAGGGTCTGTACACGCTTCACTACTGGCATGCCGACATTGGCAGATGGTTCAATTGGTGAAGAACCTGTTGAGGTTGTAGAAATTGTACTCAGTAACTTAGGTATAGGTGAGCCCGGTATTCCCGGTGCAAAGCTCGCCACTGTTAGTGGTTTACTAATAGAGACAGATAGTTATGGCAGGTATCACATACCAGACGTCGATTCGGGTTTGATAGGTATAGGTCAGAACTATATTTTGAAGGTTGATCCTGCGTCTCTTGCAGATGGCGCGAGCTTCACTACTGAAAACCCCTATGTACTCAGGCTTGACAGTAACGCTCTTAATAAAATGAATTTCGGTGTGTTGTTGCCAGAACCGAAAGACAGATATGCTACCGCTTGTGAGCCCCAGGCAGCGGCTGCCACTCCTGTTACTCAAGTGGTGGAGGTGAAGCTTGGGTCAGTATTTTTTGATACCGATGAAGCCTCGGTCAGGCAGGATCAACGTGGTGTGGTAGAAGATATCATCAAAGCATTGCGTAAGTACGGTGGTGGTGAAATTACGATCAGTGCAAATACTGATAGCCGTGAGTCTTTTGAATACAACATTGCACTTGCAGAGCGCAGAGCTAAAACAATTCAGGATGTAATCGCTCGGGCTCTGGGTGATAAGTTAATGTCTGACGTGGTAATTGAGGTTGATCCGGCTGCGTACCAGGAGTCTGATCAATGAAGATGAATTCTTTGAGTTGGTCAATCACTTTGGTGCTGCTCGGTAGCAGCGTCGGAGTTGGCTTGCAGAAAGACAGCCTTGCAGAAGAGGTACAATGTGACCTCGGTAACTGTGAAGCGGCAGCGCCTTATACGTTAAGAATAATTTCCCGTGGCGAAGGAGTACCGCAGGCAGATAATCAGTCGCCAGAAGGCCTGCAGCAGAATAGACGGGTAGACGTCAGTATCTCTACAGAGGTACCAGTTAAAGTAATTGATACTTCAGCCAAAGCTGCCGGGGTTACGCTGGATGGAGACACTCTTACTGCCGGAGGTGGAAAGTTTTGGATTTCAAGAGATCCGACATCACTACAGAAAGTGTTGGGTGTAAATGTACCGACAACGGTATCACTTGCAAGTGATGGAAGCCTTGAGAATCCGGTAAAAATATCCCTTGGTTCCAACTACGCCGCCTTTGTAGAGCGATGGGAAATGCTAGTGTTGGCTGAGGGTGGCGCGATTGATAGCGAGCCGATGTTTATAGCTGAAGGACCTCTGTCAGGCATGCTAACTGACATCGAATGGGATGGATCACTTGCATCAGGTGAGCAAGTCAGGTTAGGTGAAAAATATGATGTAGCGCTTCGTGTTTATGATGCCTCGGGTAACTATGATCAGACTGCTTCAAGAACAATCGAATTTCAGTCGGCTAAGCAGGAAAATACAGCAAGCAATACAGTCAAATCTGTCGAAGATATTTCTGTTAAAGGTCTCAGTAAAGAGGTTAGTGAATATAGTGAGGGCTTTGCACTTCAGTCTGTAGCGGTTTCCGGTAGTACGGTTGTGTTACGAGGTACAGAACTATCTGATGTTCAATCAGTCGAAGTTAATGGTGAAAAAATCTCGCTCGTTGCTGATAATAAATTTTCTGCGGAGTATATTCTGCCGCCGGGAGATCACGAATTTACTGTTCAGGCAAAGCGAAAGTCCGGTGAAGAATTCACGCGTAGGCTCGATCTTGAAGTGAAGCCGGGTTACTTTTTTATTGTCGGGCTTGCAGATCTAACCGTCGGTGAAAATAAAGTCACCGGTAGTATTGAGCCACTGGCAGTTGATGAGCATCATTATGGCGACGATATATTTGTCGATGGCCGCCTTGCGTTCTATTTGAAGGGAAAAGTAAAAGGAAAGTATTTACTTACCGCGCAGATGGACACGGGTAATGAAGATGTTTCTGAACTGTTTGACAACTTTCATCGCAAAGATGCCAGTAGTGTATTTAGAAGAATTGATCCGGATCAGTACTATCTGGTTTACGGGGATGATTCTACCATCATTGATGATACGGATAGTCAGGGTAAGCTGTATCTGCGTGTAGATTGGGATCGGTCACATGCACTGTGGGGTAATTTCAACACAGCGTTCAGTGGTACAGAGCTGGCAGCGCTTAATCGTAGCTTGTACGGCGCACAATTTCGTCACAGCAGTATGGATGTAACAGATCTGGGTGATAGCAAAACCGAAATATCGGCATTTATATCAGAGGCGCAGACGTTATTCAGGCATAACGAGTTTTCCGGCACCGGTGGTAGCCTTTACTATCTGCGTGATCAGGATATTGTGCTTGGTTCTGAGAAAGTCTGGGTTGAAGTCAGGCGTGACAATTCAGAGCAAGTGTTGCAGAAAATAGTACTTGAGCGTGGTCGAGACTATGAGATCGATGAGTTTCAAGGCCGCATTATTCTAACGCGTCCGTTGCTGAGCGTATCTACCCAGACCGGACCTTCCATCATCCGCGATGTACCAGACATTACTGATAACACCTATCTCGTGGTTGATTATGAATACGTGCCGGCGGACTTTGTCAACGGCGATGCCACAGCAGGGTTGCGCGCAAAGCGATGGATGAATAATCATGTGGCAGTCGGTGGAACCTGGGCACATGAAGACAGAGATACCGATGATTACAGTGTCAAGGCATTTGATGTAACGATCAAGAAGTCGGATAACACCTATGTACGGCTGGAAGCTGCGCAGAGCGAGTCCAATCAGACATCCGGAAGTTTTCTCTCTACCGATGGTGGATTTACCTTCTCACCATTCAGTAGTAATGATGAGGCGGCATCCGGTGGAGCGTTTGGAGTGGAAGGGCTCGTTTCTGCCAACGAAATTATTGATCTTGATATGCCTTTGACAGTCGCTGCATGGGCGAAAAGAAGAGAAGCGGGTTACAACACAGCGAACCTTGATGATGGCATTGACACCACTGATGCAGGTATTGAAGTAATTGCTGATGTCAGTGAGGTGTTAGACGTCTCTGGTCGTGCAACGAATTTGAAGAAAGAGTCTGAAAGTAGTGAGTCGGTCTTTGCAGTTCAGGCAGATTACAGCTATTCAAATAAAACCATTGTTAGTGGTGAAGTAAGGCATGTCAGAAACGAAGATCTTGCGAGTGATGCAGAGAATTCAGCGACTCTGGCTGCTGGTAGGGTCGCGGTGCAGGTTACTGACAGGCTTAAAACCTATGGTATTGCACAAGGTGTGCTCGAGAGTAGTGATGGATATCAGGACAACACTCTGCTGACAGCGGGTGCAAGAGCGCAAGTAAGTGATCGTTTAAATGTACGAGGTGAGGTTAGCTCTGGTGATCGTGGCACCAATCTGTTGTTCGGTGTTGAGCATGCTTTCAGTGATACATACAGTGTTTACAGCAATCTTAATCTATTGAATGATCAAACTGATTCTATCGAGCGGCTAGTCACACTCGGGCAGCGGAAAACAGTTTCCGATAAGCTGAAGATCTATTCAGAGCACCAGTTCAGCTCTGAAGATACCCGCACAGGCCTTACTAATACATTTGGTTTGTCTAATACGTTTAATCGTTACGCCACCGGAACATTGTCTTTTCAGTCTTCTCGTATCGAAGGTGAGCTTGATGACGTCATTGGACGAGATACCTTAACTGCTGGGTTGAGCTTTAAGCGACAGCAGAGTTATGCGTCAACAAAACTGGAGTTCAGGAAAGATGAGTCTGATACTGTCGATACAGATCAATGGGTCAGTGTGTCGAGCATAGAGTATCGTTATTCACCATCACTAAGATTTCAGGGGCGATTCAATTATTCGTCAACGCAAGATAATGTTACTGGTGATGAAGCCAGGTTTACAGAAGCAGGCCTAGGCTTTTCCTACCGACCGGTGTCTAATGATCGATTAAATTTGCTGGCTCGCTATACCTATCTTTTTGATCTTCCGCCGTTGTCGCAAAGTGGAGATACGGATAGCAGATCTTCTATCTTCAGTGTGGAAGGCCTTTACGAAGTTGGAAAACGCTGGACCGTCGGTGGCAAGCTGGCGCGACGCGAAGGTGCGATTCGCACTGTTAGACAAACAGGTGAGTGGATTGACAATGACGCCAGCCTCGCTGCGATCAGGCTTAGATACAAAGCTCCGTTTGGTGTTGATGCGATGAGTTCGTACCACTGGCTGAATTCAGATGCATCAGAAAGTTTGCGCCATGGAGCATTGTTGTCATTGGGTCATAATGTTGGTGATAACCTGCAATTCTCTGTTGGCTATAATTTCACAACATTTGACGACAACCTGGGTAATGATGACTACGATGTGAAAGGCTGGTTCCTTAATCTTGTGGGTAAGTATTAGTCCGGCATAGTGCTCATACCAGTTTATGCATGTCGGTAAGGCGTGTGCTACCAAGTTTGCTGAGTATATTTCTGCGTAGCTTGCGCATACCACCCAGCCAGCGGTCATAGTTTCCTGATTTGAACTGGATGAAATCGGCAACTTCAGGGTGGGGCAGAATTAAAAACTCTTCTGCGTCTATCCCTTTCATCACCGCACTGGCGACCTGTTCTGCACTAAGTACACCGTGTGTTTCTATCTTCGCATTGCCTTCTTCGTAGCCGAGCATTGGGGTGGCGACATACTGCGGGCAGATTACTGATACTTTGATGCCATCATCTCCATGTGTAATAGAGAGTGATTCTGCAAATCCTACGGCTGCATGTTTAGTGGTGGAGTAGGTAGCACCGCCGATCTGACTGAGTAGCCCGGCGGCAGATGCCATTTGCACAAGATAACCGCTACCACGTTCAATCATGCCAGGCAGTACCGCGCGTGCAGCATAGACATGAGCCATTACATGTACGTTCCAGCTGGCCTGCCAGTCTTCGTTGCTGGCCGAAGCCGAGTGATCAGGTTCGCCAATGAAAATCCCTGCATTTGAACAAAAGAGATCAATCGGGCCGAAACGTTCTTCGGTTTCTGCAACTAAATTGACTATATCTGATTCATTGGTGACGTCGCATCCGATACCGATGCACGTAACACCCACTTCGTCGATATGTTCTGCAGTAGACCTGGCTTCATCAGAGTTAAGGTCTGCTACAACCAGTCTTGCACCTTCCGCTGCAAATGCGATAGCGAGTGCTTTGCCAATACCGCGCCCACCACCGGTGACAATTACGGTTTTGTTTTTTAGATGCATGAGCTTTAGTCTCTTGCTGATTCAACTCGGGTTGTCGTCAACCGAATAGTTGGTCTAATTGGTTGTTCCAGGTGAGCTGCTAACTTTATCGCCACCCTCCCTTTTGGAGGGTCGGACGCGGTAGCGGCCGGTGAGGGTGTTTGTGGCTTTTTCGAACGGTTGTTATATCTGATTTATCCATCCCTCTTGCAAAGCACACAACGCTTTGTATTCTCTCGGAGGGAGAATGGCCATCCGGTATTTTTGTAGTTCGGTTAAATAGCGCGAAATTAATTATCTATAGTGGGAACGCGTGTGTCGGGTCATAGGTTTTAAAACTCTCAAGATACTGAGCATTGCATTGTCTTTGTAATTCAGTACCTGGCAATATCGCGGTTACACAATGGTATTTTTCACGATACGAGTTAGTTTGATCGTTCTCTTCCATCACTATGGCGACCATGCCTGCCACTGTTCCCTGCTGTTGTTCGACGAGTTGTACCGCGCCATGCATGGTGCCGCCGGTCTCTACCCATTGATCAACCAGCAAGACGCGAGTACCGGCAGCAAAAGCAGGCAGACGCATTTCCATATCCTGTTGGCGACCTGAATAGTTCTTATAAGAAGAGCTGTCTGTGTCTACACACAATTTTCCGGCTTTTCTTATAGGTAGAAATCCTCTTCCAAGACGGGTAGCGATGCCGGCACCCAGTACAAAACCCATGGCATCCAATCCGGCAACTACATCGATGCTTTTTGAATCCAGCTCCGCGCATAGATCATCGAGCAGATCGCTAAATGCAGCGCCATTGATATAAATAGAGGTGGGGTCGAGCCATGCGAACTTCTCACCTTTTGTATTGGGTGCCATGAGCGGGAAGTACCACCGGTTATCTCTTGGCCCCTTGTCTTGTGGTGTAGTCATGTTTAAGCCCCTATAGCGGTCATTAAGTCTGCCAGTCTGGTGGCATCTATATTATAAAAATCGTCTTTAACATTAATGCCTGTTGCGACAAGAGCGGCATCAATGTACGGCAGGTATTCAGAAATGTTTTCCGGTGTTATACCGGACGCCAAAGCGATTGGCTTGTCATCGCAGGCGCTTCGGAAAGTTTTTATTTTTGTAAGGTCTGCTGAGTGACCCGTTGCAATACCAGAAGTGGTCACAACGTCCATAAAATGAGTGGCTATGCGGGCGCTATTGTTATAGTCGGATGGGTCTACCTCACGTTGCTTCTTGAATGCAGTGCCGCCGAAGTACATGCCGTCCCAGCCGCAACTGGTACGTATTTTTGCGATGTTTTCAGCTTCAGGTTGATCAGTTGCCGATGTTTTCTCGTCTATTCTCGCATCGTCGGCCCAGTAGGCATCGACCGGTGTGTTTTCTGCGCCGAGCTGTGCCAATACCGGGAATGCTTTGTCACCCGTGACGGCTAAGAAATTTACGCCGATCCAGCAATCTGGAAACTGCTGCCGTGCATGCCTGATGATCGGGAGAAACTCATCGACCGGGAAGTCGTGGTTAATCAAGAACACGCCGGGACAGCCGCCGTTGATCGCTATCTGGATATTACGCACCGTCTGAATATTGTCGGTCACATGTATCACAGGCAATACAGCTGGCGCCTCGGTATTGAACTGACGTTTAAACTGTACTCTGTTCACAGCTATATCCTGTTGCTGACTGGCGCGCCTGGGCCAAGCATACGGCGGTTTGCCTGAATTGGAAAACAGATTAGCGAAAAAAACTCCGCACATTAAGGCGCAAATTTGTATCAAAGTGTGCGGTGATAGCGGTAACATTAAAAAGGAGAACTATCCGCAACCGGAAGAGGAAACTGATGGAAACCAAACAAGAAACTACGCTTTCTGAAAGCAACGATACCGAGCTGGCATCTCCGGGTCGTCGAAAATTAATCAAGGCGGCAGGTGTGACAATTCTCGGTGCTCCTTACATCAGCCGCGCCTGGGCCAACGTAACTGAAATCAATATGCTCGCCTGGTATGGCCACGGTGAGCCGGATATTGTGGCCGAATATGAAGAGGCCAACAATGTAAAGTTCAAGCCTAAGTACTACGCCGGTGGCGATAACATGCTGGCACTCATTGCACAGTCTCCTCCTGGAACCTATGACCTGATTTTGTCGGATGGTGAGTTTGTGCAGCAGCTTAATGCGGCAGGCTACATAGAAGAGATGAATGCAGCGGATTATCCGTTTGAAGATATGTTGCATGAAGACTTTACAAAATTCCCCGGCCACTGGGATGGCGATAAACTCTTCTCAATGATTTTGCGTGGTGGCCATCTGGGTGTTTCTTATAACAAGAATGCAGTCACCGCAGAAGAAGCCATGACCTATGATGTCTTCTGGAAGCCGGAACTGGAAGGCAAAGTTGGTCACTTTGACTGGCACCTGCCTAATCTGGGAATGATGAGCTTGTACGATGGTAATGCGGCATCACTATGGGATCTTGGTGACAAGCAGTGGGATCAGTTGCAGGAAACAACCATGAGTCTGCGCCCGCAGGCAGGTGGGTTTTTTGACTACGGTGGTACGTTCAACTCGTTAAAGAATGGCGAGATGCTCGCTATGTGTGGCATTGGTGACTGGATTACCGGTGTACTTGAAAAAGACGGCGCTCCGGTTGCCTCAGTGATCCCTAAAGAGGGCGGTATACAGTTTACCGAGAGCTACAGTATCGGTAAGGGATCTGAAAAAGCTGAAGAGGTGAAAAAGTTTATTCAATATATGTTGTCACCGGAAGGGCAGGTTAAGTCTGCGCAAATGGCAGCTTATCCGGGATTCTGTGTTACTAAAGCAGGCCGTGCGAAGCTGATCGAGGTTGATCCTAAAGAGGCTGAGCGGTCACACCAGATGGACGGTATGGCGAATGATCCGATAGCTTTGATCAACGAAGGCAGGATTCACTATCGAGATATTCCGCAGCAACAATCACTTGAAGACTGGAATGACCTTTGGTCTGAGTACAAAAACGCCTAAGCAATTGCCAGTCTTTACATAAGTGCAAACACCCGGCTATCGCAATACAAGCGGTAGCCGGTGACTTTATTTTCTTCCGCCTACATTCTTCCTGCCTATAACTGACCAGGTTAAGTATCTAACTTGAGCACAGACCAACCCGTACATCGTAGAAGGTTTAGTGGTTACCCGCTGACCTGGCGTTTACCAATTATATTCTGGCAAATACTGTTCTTTGTCGGGCCGCTGTTGTTTATGGTGGCGATGTCTTTTTTTCTGGTAAAGAACTACCGGATGGTCGAGGCATTCGAGTTTAAAAACTGGGAGAAAATGCTAACCCGTGGCTACTTCTGGGATAGTTACTTTCTCACTCTGATTCTTGCAACGCTATCAACCATAGTGACTTCACTGCTCGCTTTTCCGGCAGCGTTTGCCTTGGCGTTTAAAGTGTCTCCATCGGTACGTCGCTGGGCGATATTTCTACTTGTCATTCCGTTTTTTACCAGTTATCTGGTTCGCATATTTTCGTGGTATGTGATTCTGGCTGAGAGCGGTGTGATTAATGCGATGCTTGCAACCATTGGTCTTGGCCCGTACACCATGTTGAATACCAAGTTCGGTACATTGGTCGGCTACATGACTTTAACGCTACCGCTGGTGATGGTGCTACAGACGTTTGCTCTGTCGAATATTGATCGCAATCTGGTGCAGGCGGCTCACAATCTCGGTTGCTCACCTTGGCGAGCGGTATATACGGTTATTGTGCCACTTGCTAAAACCGGATTGATTGTGGCCGCGCTGTTTTGTTTTATTTTGTCGTTTGGTGATTTTGTCAGCCCGTACTATCTTGGGGGTTCCAAGCCACCGACGTTACCCATTCTCATTATAGATACCACCAAGTCCGGTCAGCAGTGGCCACGAGCGGCAGTAGTGGCTGTGATGATGATGGTGACACTGATTACTATTGCCTTTGCAGCTCTGTCTCTGGCCTATCGTAAGCGAGCCAGTCGATGAACTGGCTATCATGGGGATTGCGTGGCTACACGCTTTTATTATTTGTTTTTGTTTTTGCGCCAATATTTTTTAGTGTGATTTTCTCGTTTAATTCGGCTCGTTTCCCTACCATACCGCTTGAGTCTTTTACGTTTCACTGGTACCAGACGATATGGTCAGACCCGGATGTCTGGACCGCAGTGCGCAATAGTGTTGTGGTTTCATTTTGCACATCAATCATTGCTACCTTTCTGGGTTTTTGCACGGCCTATACAGATTATCGCTATAACTTTCGATTCAAAGGTGCTTACCTCGCACTTGTTTTGTTGCCGCCGACTATCCCGCTGATCATTATGGCGCTCGCGATGCTTGCCTGGTTTTCCAAAATTGGTGCGTCTGGTCAGTTGTGGTCCATCATCATTGCACATAGTGTGTTAACTGCTCCATTTGCTATGGCTATATGTCGCTTGCGACTTAATCAAATGGATGGTGATCTTGAAGCTGCTGCATGGAATCTTGGTGCAAGTGAGTGGCGGTCGATGAGAGAGGTTATCGTGCCTTTTTGTAAGCCTGCGATTGTGTCTTCATTGTTCCTGACGGCGGCAGTCTCGTTTGATGAATTTGCAATCTCATGGTTTGTATCTGGTCTGAATAAAACGGTGCCGGTACTGATACTCGAAATTGTCCAGGGCAATATTGATCCTCAGGTAAACGCTATTGGTACGTTTGTATTTCTGGTATCTATGACGCTGGTTATTATAGCGCAACTGTTCTTTACCCTTCGTCACAGCAAGGTCTTATAGGATGAGTGTCCCGAATAACAGGCCATTGGTCGTCTTTGACAAGGTAAGCAAAAGATTCGGTGAGTTTGTGGCGGTTAAAGCGCTGAATTTTTCTATAGATGCCGGTGAGTTTATTGCCATTATGGGGCCATCTGGCTGTGGCAAGACAACTACATTGCGTATGTTAGCAGGGCTTGAGCAGCCGACTGAAGGGACAATACGCATCAATGATCAATTGATGAATAACGTAAAGCCTCATGAACGTGATACGCCGATGGTCTGGCAATCACTGGCGCTGTTTCCTTTTCTCAATGCTCGGGAGAATGTTGAGTTCGGCTTGAAGATGCGTAATCAGGATGCTGCCACCCGTCGCGCTAAAGCACTGGACTGGCTTGAACGCCTGGGTGTTGCAGAGTTTGCAGAACGCAATGTCGAAACGCTTTCGGGTGGGCAACGTCAGCGTGTTGCATTGGCGCGATCACTGGTAACCGAGCCGCGCATGTTACTGCTTGATGAGCCACTGTCTGCACTTGATGCACATCTGGTGATTCGTATGCAGTCTGTGTTAACGCGATTGCAGCGAGAACTCGGTATTACTTTTGTCTATGTCACTCACTCTCAGTCGGAGGCTTTCGCCATGGCGGATCGTGTGGTGATTATGTCCAATGGCGAGATAGCGCAAACCGGATTGCCACGCGATATATATCGTGAGCCTGCCAGTCGGTTTGTTGCAGAGTTTGTTGGATTAAATAATATTATTTCAGGGAAAGTAATAGGCAGCACGGATGGTATTGTTAGTGTGGACTCTCCGATCGGCCGGTTTACTGTGGGTAGTGTTTCTGCCGCTGGCGGGCAGGGTGGTTCTTCTGTATATCGTACCGGTGATCAGGTGACATTTGTAATTGCTGCAGATCTTGTTGAAGTATCTCGCCCGCAGCCGCAAGCGGACAACGTAGTGGTTTGTAGTTTGATTTCGGAAGAGTTTATAGGCTCTGTAGTCACACTGTTTTTAGAAACGTCTGATGGCACTGAGCTGAAGGTGCAGATACAGGAGCGTGAGCTGGAAACTCTCGATCATACCAGTGGCGGCACGTTTTACCTTAGCTGGCGTCAGGGTAACGCACATTTACTGCCGAGCTAACAACCTCATCTCCCGGTTTTAGTCTTGCTTTGGTCACTATTGGCCAGAACGTTGAATTTGTTTATACCCCCTATGTCAGGTTAGTTGCATCTTTGCTGTTTACTTCGGATAACTTCTATAGCTGATACTGATTTCCGCTTTGAAGTGGTGGCGACGTCTATGTTCTGCCTCGTTTTGTTTAATCTCTTGATGTGTATTGCAACCTTGGCGTGGCAAACCTGATGTTGGCCAACCCAGGATCTTAAGGTGTGTGTGGTGCATAGATGGCCCTGGTTGTTGCTGTTGCGCCGCGAGTCAGGTTGAGAAATCGATCATCAGGTGTTTGAGTTGAGGTTGTGGTACTTCCCAATTGGGGCCTGGCGAGCAGTCTCTTTGATAAATGATTTGACTTTTTTTAAATATGGGAATATTATCCCAAAAAAAATCAACTATAGTTGATTTACATTACTCATGTGTTTTCGGAGATATTTATGAAGGCTATTAAACAGGGAATTGCCGCAGCTTTGTTGCTTCTTGGGGCGTTGCTGCCCGCTCAATCATTTGCGTGTGGTGGATTTTTCTGCCAACTGACGCCGATCAATCAAGCCGCGGAGCAGATCGTTTTTCGCCAGGACGGCGATCAAATTACCGCAATGGTACAAATTCAGTTTGCCGGCGAAGCTGCGGATTTCAGCTGGGTTGTGCCGGTACCGTCGGAACCGGCTTTCGATGTTGGCAGCAATACTCTTTTCACGGACCTTGAGCTTGTTACTCGTCCGCAGTTCAACTTAACTACCTCAGGGCAGGGTTGCCCGATTGATGATTTTGAATTCTTCCCTACTGCAACTGTCTCAGAGAGTGTGGCAGATTCAGATGGTAGAGATGCGGGTGTTATTGTTGAGTCTGTTCAGGATGTTGGTGGCTACGTAGTTACCGTGATAAGTGGAGACAACGCAGAGTCGATCTCTCAATGGCTTGTCGATAATAACTACGATCTAACTGAAACCGGTGAGCAGTTACTTGCACCTTATGTTGAAGATCAAATGAAATTCGTTGCAGTGAAACTTCAGCAGAACCGTGGCCTCGGCAGCATACAGCCTTTAATCATGAAGTATCAGAGTGACAAACCCGAAGTGCCGATTCGACTCACGGCAGTTGCAGCGCTTGAAGATATGGGCGTCTTGATCTGGCTGCTTGGAGACGCGCGTGCAGTGCCTGAGAATTTTCTACACGTTACTCCCAACTACACGCGGTTAAACTGGTTTGCCGGTACTTTTAACGCCTATTCCAGTTATCAGTCTTTAATTACTGATGCGATGAATGAAGCAGGAGGGCAGGGTTTTGCAACCGACTATGCCGGGCGCTTTCCCAATCTTTTTGAGTCATTGACGTCAACCAGTGATATTCAGGATCAGCTGAACAGATTGTCGGGATCGCCTGATGTTGAATTTATCGCGCTTTCACAATCTTTTGTTAACGATACGATAGTAACCGATACATTGACTACCTCACTCCCACTTCCTGCTGACGGATCAACTTTCGATTACTTTGATCAGCGATTCCTTACAAGTAATTACACATCTGCAGAATTATCTGCAGCAAGAGCTGCGGTTACTGCAGTTATCCAGTCTGAAGTTATTGCACCTCTACAGCGGTCGCTGGATGTTCTTAACGGTGATCGATACATGACCCGGCTGTATACAACGTTGTCTGCAGATGAAATGACATTGGATCCGGCTTTCGTTTTTAATGCCGACATGGGAGATCAGCAGCTTGATCGTAACGCAAATCTTGATATGCAGTGTATTGATGACAGCAATCACTGGACTCTGAAGCTTGGTGAAGGCACCGGCCGAACTGATGAAGTGGTTATTGATACTATCGGTCCAATTCCGTTCACAGCGCCTGCTGTTGACCAGGACGCGAGCTTCACAATCGAAGAGACCGCAGCGTTCGGCCAGCCAACCGTAGTCACCCAGCGGGTGTTTCAGGTTGCAGGGCTGGGTTCACCAGGTACGGGTATTACTGATGGTGGTAGCACCGATATCGGTGGCACTGATACCGACACGGATGCTGATGGCGACAGTGGTGGTGACAGTAATGGTGACAATAGAAGCGTAATCAGTACTGGCGGAGGTGGTGCATTGAGTCTTTCAATTATTCTCTTACTCTTGGGTGCTGCGCGCCGACGCCTTTAGATATTACAAAGAACTCTCGTAATATTCGATATGATCGATAAGTAGAAATATGAAACAATAGAGTCAGACCGCAAGCATGAGGCTTGCGGTCGATATTTCTGACTCAGAGAGTAAGCTACCGTGTTACGTATCGGCATATTATCTACTGCAAACATCGGGATAACACAGCTTATCCCTGCTATCCAAAGTGCCTCCAATTGTGTGGTTTCAGCTGTCGCCTCGCGCGACATAAAAAAAGCCCGTAAGTTAGCCAAGCAGATAGATGTACCGTTAACATTCGGGTCTTACGAAGATCTTTTGGCGTCTGATGAAATAGATGCCGTGTATATCCCTCTGCCTACTTCACAGCATGTTGAATGGACCATCAAGGCAGCTGATGCCGGTAAGCATGTATTGTGTGAGAAGCCAATATCGTTGGATGCAGCAGACATTAAAACCTTGATAAAAGCACGGGACTGCAATGGTGTTGTGGTCTCTGAAGCGTTCATGGTTACTTATCACCCGCAGTGGTTTAAGGTAAGGGACTTGATTCGTAAAGGCTCGATAGGTCAGTTGAAGCACGTACAAGCTTCGTTTAGCTACTTCAATAAAGATGCGGACAATATGCGTAATCGAGTTGACCTTGGTGGCGGAGTGATACCCGATATTGCTGTTTATCCCGTAGTTGCAACTCGCTTTGTGACTGGTGCCGAGCCTGAGAAATTACAATCAACGGTTGAGTTTGATTCAAAATTTAAGACTGATTGCTATGCAACGGTTAACGCGAAATTTAAAGATTTTGATATGAGTTTTTATATCTCTACGCAAATGGCATTGCGGCAGAGTATCGTTTTTCATGGTAATAAGGGGTTTGTTGAGCTTACTGCGCCGTTTAACTCAAATCTTTATGAAGGTGATGAGGTTCGGTTGCACAATCAGGATCACTCTGAATACCGAGCGTTCAGCTATACAGGCGTGAATCAGTACCAGTTACAGGTTGAAGCTTTTGCGCGGGCATGTACTGGTAAAAAACAGGATATTTTCACGCTGGAAGATTCTCATGCTAATCAGCGTGTGATTGATGCGATTTATAAGTCTGCCAAGAAAAATGTGTGGGTGAAGGTATAGGGGTTAGCCCTGCGGGGCTTTTCCCCTGGTGGGGAGGATGTTTTTGTCTTACCCTGGGAGTGGCTGATGTGCGTGGTATTGCCTGCCGGCGGCTTTGAAGTGTGGTGCATTGCCTGCCGGCGGCCTCACTTTTTAAAAAGACCAAAAAGTAAGCAAAAAGTCTTCTTGCTACTTTGTTGCCCTTCGGGTGGCTGCGCCATTTTTTGAAATCCTGCTCCGTGGGGTCGCGCGGTATGCACATCCATGTGCACCGCGCTCAAAGCGCCGTCCATAGCGCTTTGACCCGACTACAGATGATTTCAAAAAGACAATAACAAATCGCGGGTACAGCAAGGTCGGCTCGTGCCTTTGGCACATTGCTCTGCTGGTTTGTGATTGCACTCGATTGTCTGCCTTCGCAGACTTATCTGTTTTTTTCCCGCGCACCGATACGTGGGGGAGATAAGCTTGCGCATCCACCACAAAGTTCAATACAACCAGGGTATTCGCGGCGATGTATGATAGTCGTCTATCGATGGAATCTATAACTGATTAAAAGGTGCTGTAAAAACAAAAATACTACGACAGATGAAAAAGTTCTGATTGAATTACCTTTAATTCTATTCTGACGGATCATCAATAAAATCAAGAGTTGGTGTCGTATCTGCGATTGTTCTGGCATCACCCAGGTCAGCAGCCCGGCTAATCACGCCTTTGC
>CALIHW010000176.1 GCA_938020525.1 uncultured Granulosicoccaceae bacterium
AGCGAGAAAGTGAGATTTTGAGTCAGATATTTCGATCGATTGAGGCGAATAGTCATTCATATTTAACGATATCGATCGCAATAGCTGGCCAAAAGATCGCTTTCGCAGTAGATCATTCATTCTCGGACAAGCTCCTAGGGGCGTTCGCGCTATTCCGTGATTTGCTCATAGGCAAGTGCCGCCACCAGATGCACTCGGTTGACATCTCCACCATTGAGCGCGGTATGGTAGCCTCGCGTGTCAGTAAAATAGACCGATCCGTCAGCCGGCAAATGCGTAGCGTGGTGATTAACAATAAAGAGAGAACCCGGGTTAGAAATAATTGGAATATGGATTCTCGGCTCTGGATCCCTATGCCATGAATTACAGTTGTACTGCGGCTTCGATAGAATACGTGTGCGACCAATCGGGAACCTGGCTCGAAGTTCATTGTAGACATGCTCGAAGTAGGTATCTTTAAATGCCGGGCATAATTCGCTGTACTGTTCTTCCGGCACAAGATCCTCACGCGGTTCTTCGACATAACGATCATCACCACGAATCCAGTACCTGCCAGACAGATCGTTTTCAGTCCAGTGTGTTTGTCCCGACCGTCGCGTTACCGGAATCGCAGCAAACCCCTGATCCTGCATCGGGCCTTGAAAGCCTTCTGACTCAATGCATTGCTTTAACGCCAGCTGCAACTGATCAATATCAAAACGAAGCGTAAGCTTTTGAATACCTGGGCCAGGCTTGAATGCAGCAACGGATTGATGGTCCGGCCGGTCATTCATCCAGACTTGCATAGATTGAATATCTTTATCTACAGCAGTAATGGCTCTTGTCATACTTTACTTAATACTCACTTAATCGGCTCTACCTAAAACCCACTTAATTGGCTCTACTTAGAATATTAAAACTCGCTGTTGGCTGTTATTTATCAGACGGAAGATTTACACAAAGATATGTAGTAGGCAGCAGCACCCTGACCCAACATATAGTCATCATAGACTATCGATGATTTTAGAATCGCTCCGGCTTTGTGCAATGACTTCAACGAATCCGCGACTTCATCAAAGTACAGCGGACGACAGCTAAACACCATCCAGCCACCCGGGTTTAACATACGAAGCATTTCTTTCAGGAAGTTATTTTTAAATCGCTTGGTATAAACACCGATGGAAATAATACCGTCAACACTATTGCTGCTGAACTCCAACGGTTTTGTATAGTCCGCCTGGACCAGAGATTGATAACACCTCCTGCCGCCAGCAACAGCGAGCATGTCATCGGAAAAATCACTACCATGCAAATTGCCAAAGCCAGCACTCGCTAACAGGCTTCCCACCTGCCCGGTACCGCACCCGGCATCGTGGATTCTGGCATCGTCCGGGATGTTAAGCTGCTTAAATATGGACACCCCAACAGCTGGTGCTACGTAGCCGAAATCATCGAGATCGTGGTCATAGGTTTCCGCCCAGATCTTGTACAAATGCCGGACTTCCTCCGGATCATCGGTAGCGACTAGTCGATTGACCAAATCGTTGAGCTCCAGTTCCGGAATGGGCGATTCTCCAGCCAAGAGGGGGTGCCGTCGCTCTGAACGGCATCCGTTAACACAAAAAACACGAAAAAGCAATAGCACTAACGGGCTATCGACAAATTTTTACAATGCAGTATCCTTACTTAGGTGAGGTACGGAGTTGGAAATCAAGGCTTTCAATCCATCACAGGGACACGGAGGAACGAAGCACAGGGATGTGCACCACTCACACCAACCTCTTCAGACCGCTTCCTTAAACCGAAAACTTGTCAAAGCCCTCCAGCGCGTCCAGTTTATCACCAGGCCCCACCACGGCATAGCTCGCATCCCCGCCAGTAAGATACTTTTCTGCTACCGACTTCAGATCTGCGAGTGTTACGCCGAGAATTCTCTTGCGGATTTTAGAGGTGTAGTCAGCACCCCTGCCGAACCGCTCAGAATAGTAATTACCTATACACTCGCCCGCCGGGGATCCAGGCTTATCGATTCGGCCGATAATACCTAAAATCGCCTCTTCCAAAAGACGATCCTCGTGCTTGTCGTTAAGCATCCAGTTCACAGAAGCATCAAAATCCGCATAGGTCTCCTGCAGTCTCGGGTCACGGTAAGAATAAAACCTGAACGCACCACTCTCCCCGTCATAGCCTGCGCCACCGCCGTAAGCCCCGCCTTTCTCTCGCACCGCACTATGCAGAAAACCATTGCTCAGGTATTCACCAAGTACAGTCAGCGCTGCACCGTCTTCATGACCGGACGGTACGGTCGCATGGGCTTGTGCACAGTAATTCACCTGAGCGTTCGCAGACCACGCCTGCTTGACCGTACCAACATCTACCTGATGACGGAAAGGCTCGATTTTGCCAGTGTCAGCACCCACGCCACATGACGCAAGTGCTTTTTCAATTGAAGCCTGTTGCTCTTCTTCACTAACAATTAACCATTCACTAGGTGCGCTGCGAATACGCTCATGTATTTCACGAAAAGCATCAGCAATACTGTTTAATTGTTTTTTGTCTTGCTGAATACGATCATCCATTGCTTTTAGATCTGCGATTGCTTCAAGGCCACTCCATTGATTACTCAGAGCGGCAGACGCACTGAACCGACTACTGGCCGCAGAGGATGCAAGTGAATGACCGCGACCTGTGATTGAACTCTCCACACGCGCTCGTGACTGCGATATCAAATCACTAATACGATCGACTTCAGAAAAATCCGGCGACTCCATCGTCTCTTCGATGAATTGGGTGATATGTTCGAGGTTGCGATTCAGACCTTTAGAAGACATCACCATCACAGCATGCATATCTTCAGTTGATCCGAGCACACTACGTGTTGATATTCGTGCACTGAGACCACCAAGTACCGCTGCCTGTGCTGCTTGCGTTTGTCTGTAGTCCCGACCAGCACTGCCCAGCTCTGCAAGCGTCATTGCATAGTACGGCAATAACCTGGTCTGCTCTTCATCGAAATCAGGCAGCTGTGTAACAAGCTGCTTATAAACCATACCGTTGGTACCAGCACTATACCAACAGACTGGTTTGTTACCTGCTTTGCGCCGAGTACCAACCGGGTATTTAAGATCATCGGGCACATCAGCCAGTGTTACCCGTGGCAGCAGTTCAGGGTCATCCTGACTTTCCTGACGTTTCTCAAGGTCTGCCGCAAGCTTTGCAATGTGTTCGCGCTGAGATTTATCAAGACTCGAATCCAACGCTTTAAGCGCCTCTGCCTCTGCAGCTTCTTCTTTGTTAGTAAGCTCAGGATCAGGTGCCATGGTTAAACGAATACGATGTGGGTTATCAAGTAACAATTCTCTGATAAGTCGAGGTATAAATTGCGGATCTTCTGCATCCTGGCGCACCTGTGCGAGCAGATCATCTATTTCGAGTGACGCAACCGGGTCACCACCATGCATGGCTGGTGTCAGTGCACGCAGTGACAACTGCAAACCGTATGGAAAACCATCGCCGGTGATTTCACGCTGCGATAAC
This sequence comes from uncultured Granulosicoccaceae bacterium, assembly GCA_938020525.1. Classification (GTDB taxonomy): domain Bacteria; phylum Pseudomonadota; class Gammaproteobacteria; order Granulosicoccales; family Granulosicoccaceae. The sequence goes on from CALIHW010000176.1 coordinate 3,517, forward strand.
TCAAGCTGGTGCAATACAGACATAACCGCTTCTTTGGGTACGCCTTTGTCTGCGACTTCTTCAAGGACACCGAGTATCAAGGCTTCAACTTCGTCAGCACGCTCAGGTTCTGTACCCTCAATACCGCAGGCAAAACCCATCTCACGGGTATCATCATCTACACCGCACAATGGTGATGGAGAAGTACCAAGATCAGACGTTTCAAGCGCATGTCTCAATGGCGAGCTACTGTTATCCAGCAACACATCAGATAATACCCGCGCTTCAGCGACTTTACGCATATCGTCATTTCGGCCAAGCAACCATCCCAGAACTACATGAGTACGATTTTCCGTCGGCCCTTCAGGTAGCGGGTAACTGGTGGTGATATTTTGCGGTGAGGTATAGCGTTTTTCATCAGGAATTGCGAGATCAGAAACATCAAGATGATCAAACTCTGATAACGCACGTTCTTCAAACTTACTTTGCAGTTCGGATGCAGGCAAATCGCCATAGGTAAACATGACCGCATTGGACGGGTGATAGTGACGGGCATGGAAAGCCTTTAACTGCTCCCAGGTCAGATCAGGGATATTTGCAGGATCACCACCGCTATCGTGATGATAAGTAACACTTGGAAAAAGAGCTTTGGTGAATTGCTTCATCAATCGGGCATTTGGCGAGCTGTAAGCACCTTTCATTTCGTTGAACACCACACCCTTGTACATCAACGGTGAATCAATATTACCCGCCTCGGTAAAATCAAGTCGATGACCCTCCTGTTTAAAATCCAGTTCATTCAGGCTTGGGAAAAACGTAGCGTCCAGATAAACATCCAGAAGGTTGAAGTAATCTTTGCGATTGCGGCTCGCAAACGGATACGCCGTCCAGTCACTGGAGGTAAACGCATTCATGAAGGTATTCAGCGAACGCCTCATCATCATAAAGAACGGATCACGAACCGGATAACGCTTGCTACCGCATAGTGCCGTGTGCTCCAGAATGTGAGCGACACCGGTTGAATCCTGAGGGACGGTTAAAAATGCCACCAGAAAGGCATTTTGATCGTCATCTGCTGCAAGATGAATATGCCGCGCACCGGTCTTTTGATGTTTGTACTCCTGATACTCAAGATTCAATGAGTCAATCGGGTAACGTCTTACTTCATCAAATGCAGCGCTTTGAGGCATATGTGCTCCGGTGGTAATTCAGCCAGTCTTCTAAATATTTGGACTGGCTTTACGTGGATTAGTTTGACTAGGAGCTTGTCCGAGAATGAGGGTCGTAGCGAGAAAGTGAGATTTTGAGTCAGATATTTCGATCGATTGAGGCGAATAGTCATTCATATTTAACGATATCGATCGCAATAGCTGGCCAAAAGATCGCTTTCGCAGTAG
>CALIHW010000177.1 GCA_938020525.1 uncultured Granulosicoccaceae bacterium
AGCCCTGGCACCTGGTCAAGGGCGCAGGCAATGAGCCAGCACCCGGGGTTGCTTGATGCCGGTGTTAATCCGCATATTATTCATGTTCCAAGTAGAATGACCGTATGCGGCGGGCCATGGACAATTGATGTGATTGAACAGCTGCAATCAGAAAGACAAAAGCTAATGTCTGGTTCCTGAAAAAGACTGACATGAACAATACTGGCTTGAAAACAATCACCCAGAAGCAGCTTTACCTGGCGTTGAGTATTGCATGTGTGATTCTGTTTATGGCCTCTGTCGCTATTGGTCGTGATGCTCTGCCATTAATTACCGCTCTAAAAGATTCACTCAGCGGTACTGACTCTGTGTATGCGGTGATTCTTAATCAGATCAGACTGCCACGCGCGTTAATCGCTCTTTTTGCAGGAGCTACGATGGGCGTGTGTGGTGCTGCCATGCAGGGGTTGTTGCGTAATCCGTTGGCAAGCCCGGGTCTTGTTGGTAGTGCGAGTGGTGCGGCGCTCTTTGCCGTCATAGTGCTGTACTTTGGCAATAGTTTGATTTCACCCTATGTATTGCCGATAGCCGGAATGACCGGTGCGCTGCTTGCAACAGTACTGGTGTATGTACTGGCCGGTAGAGATGCTTCTATTACCACGTTAATACTTGCCGGTGTCGCCATCAACGCACTGGCTACTGCTGGTATGTCGTTACTGCTGAATCTTGCACCCAGTCCGTTTGCCGTCAGAGAGCTGGTGTTGTGGACGCTCGGTGATATCACAGATCGCAGTATGCGGGATTTCTGGGTGATGTTACCCACCACACTAGTCGGTTGGGCGATGCTCGCAGGTGTCGGTGGTCAGCTTGATGCACTCACTCTGGGTGAACGTACGGCACAGAGCATGGGGATTCATCCGGGTCACCTCAGATGGCGTGTGTTTATCGCGGTTTCATTAGCAGTAGGTGCGTCGGTAGCAACCGTTGGCATGATTGGATTTATCGGGTTGGTGGTGCCGCATCTGCTCAGACCGTTTGTATCGCATGAGCCTGGCAGGTTATTGCCTGTGTCAGCCCTTGGTGGTGCTTGTATGTTGCTTGCCGCTGATATCGGTGTCCGGCTGATACCCACAGATTCACCTTTGCGTGTTGGGGTGTTAACAGCCATTGTTGGTGCCCCTTTCTTTTTGCACCTGATTGTAAAAAGCAGAAGAGAGTACCTGTGACCGTATTATTGCAATCATCTGGTGTGACCTGCATTCGATCAAACAGGTCACTGGTTGACGATGTTTCTTTATCGCTTAGTGCGGGTGAGCTGGTTGGCTTGGTTGGGCCTAATGGCGCGGGTAAGTCGACGCTGCTTAATTTGCTGGCTGGTCTTGATGACTGTAATGCCGGTAGTGTCACTCTAGATCAGCGTGATATTAAAAAAATTCCGGTAGCGCAAAGAAGCCGCTTGCTTGCCTGGGTTGCCCAGAGTGGTCCGGTTAACTGGCCGTTAACTGTCGAGCGGGTGGTGTCACTAGGCAGACGTCCGCACTTAAGTGCGTGGCAAAAGTTGTCCGCAGAAGATCAAATGGCAATCGATAGTGCGATAGCACTGACTGATTGTGAAGGTCTGCGTCTTCAGGATGCGACTACCTTATCTGGTGGTGAGCGTACCCGTATGTTGCTCGCCAGAGCGATAGCCTCTGATCCACAAGTACTATTGGCTGATGAGCCGATTGCGGCACTTGATCTTAAACATCAATTGCAAACGATGCATTTACTGCGAAATTTCGCAACAGATGATAAAGCCTGTCTGGTGGTGCTGCATGATCTATCGCTTGCCTCCAGATTTTGTGATCGTTTGTACCTGATGCATGAAGGGAAAGTTGTTTCACAAGGCAAGCCTGCAATCGTTCTCAGTCGGGATAATCTGCGACAGGTTTATGGTGTAGAGGTAGCCACTGGTGGTGATGAAGTGCCCTACATCGTCCCAGTTCGTGAGCTTTGAATCTTGGTGAGCTTTTGAATCAATGAACACCTTGGTGCTCGGTGGTATAAAATCCGGTAAAAGTCGACTTGCAGAATCAATCGCTACCGATTCGAAAAAACCTGTTGTGTACATTGCCACCGCGTCAGCCGGTGATGAAGAGATGCGTCAACGCATAGAGCATCACAAAAAGTCTCGTCCTTCAGAATGGCAGGTTATTGAAGAACCGATTAATCTTGGCAGAGGGATCAAAGCGCACTCAACTTCACAAACCTGCGTACTGGTGGATTGCCTGACACTCTGGCTCACTAATTTGCTAATGCAAGAGAATAATCAGATCCTGAATCAGCAGAAAGCGGAATTGATAATCTCGATTCGAGAATCTAGTGGGCCTGTTGTTCTGGTGAGTAACGAATCCAGCATGGGGGTCGTGCCGATGGGTGAACTGACAAGGAAATTTTGCGATGAAGCAGGGTTGTTGCATCAAGAACTCGCCGCACTCTGTGACACAGTGGTGTTTACCGTTGCGGGATTACCGCACTATTTAAAGGGTTCAAAGTAGTTAGAGATACTGTAGATGGCGTCAGCTCTCAAACCTGTTCGTGTTACCGTTTACCAGTGTTTAGATTTTACGTGAAGCTCAGACATTCCGTCAGGGAGAATATGAAGCATTCTTTGCTTGTGGGATAGATGGGTGTTTCAAGTTAGAACTGAATGACTTGAGCGACATGCC
>CALIHW010000178.1 GCA_938020525.1 uncultured Granulosicoccaceae bacterium
ATCTACTGCGAAAGCGATCTTTTGGCCAGCTATTGCGATCGATATCGTTAAATATGAATGACTATTCGCCTCAATCGATCGAAATATCTGACTCAAAATCTCACTTTCTCGCTACGACCCTCATTCTCGGACAAGCTCCTAAGTCTGCAGGTTTTGCATCGTTTGTTTTAGGTAATACTGCTAAAACAGTCGCTTATGAGCAATCTGGTCTCATTTCGTATGTTGAGCGCGTGCTAAGATAAGAGGGGTAGCCTGTGCATACGTTAGCTCCCGCTTTATTGGTTAGCGCTCGCTGGTATTCAACCGCGATGCAACAGAAAACTTACACAATCCTATGGAGGATTTGATGAAATTCAGAAAGAAGAACGGTCAGGAATTGCCATCGCATGTTACGCAGATGGCAGAGTCGGTTAAGAACAGCGACGGTATGTCTCGTCGTGAATTTCTTGCGATTGCCAGTATCTTTGGCGCCAGCACCACAACCGCTTACAGCATGCTGGGTATGGTCGCACCTTCAGTTGCTCATGCAGACGGGCATGGCAAGAAACAGGGCGGTACAGTTCGGTATCAAACTGAGGTTCGTGCTCTCAAGGATCCGCGCACTTATGACTGGTCTCAGATCGCTAACTTTGCACGCGGTTGGCATGAATACCTGGTCGAGTACAACAATGACGCGACGTTTACCGGCAAGCTGCTCGAAAGCTGGGATGTAAGTGAAGACGCTAAAACTTACACACTGAATGTACGTAAAGGTGTTAAGTGGAACAACGGTGATGACTTCACCGCAGAAGATGTTGCTCGCAATATCGAAGGCTGGTGTGACAAAAGCGTTGAAGGTAATTCAATGGCCGGTCGATTTGCATCACTGATCGATGAAGAATCAGGTAAGGCGATTGAAGGTGGCATTGAAGTGGTTGATAGTCACACGGTTAAGCTTAATCTCCCTGCGTCAGATATCTCTTTGATAGCCGGTATGGCCGATTACCCGGCAGCGATTGTGCACAGTAGCTTCACTGCAGAAGATGGTATCGATAACCCGATTGGTACTGGTGCTTATTTGCCAGAATCACTCAAAGTTGGTGAGAAAGCGGTACTGGTGCGTAATACAAATCACACCTGGTGGAATGAAGGCAACGGCGCCTGGGTAGATCGCGTTGAGTACATCGACTACGGCACCGAGCCTGCGTCGCACTTTGCTGCAATGGAGTCTGATGAAGTTGATGTTAACTACAGCTCGGAAGGTGCAGAGATCATTGAGCTGTTCGACAGCATTGACGGTGTAGAGCGCAATGATGTAGTCACAGCGGCCACCATTGTAATTCGTCCTAATCAGCAAGCAGAAGTTGACGGCAAAAAGCCTTATGCTGACAAAAAAGTTCGTCAGGCGCTGGCTATGGCAGTTGATCCGGCTGTCTGTCTGGAGCTGGGTATTGGTGGCTTGGGTGTTACTGCAGAAAACCATCACGTTGGTCCAATGCATCCTGACTATGCAGAGCTGCCAGCGCAGAAGGTAGATCCTGCAGGTGCCAAGGCGCTGATGGAAGAAGCGGGCATGGGAGACTACGAGCACGAGCTGCTGTCAATTGATGCTGGCTATCGTAAAGACACCACTGATGCTGTTGCAGATATGCTGCGCAAAGCAGGCATCAAGGTTAAGCGTACTGTGCTACCTGGGTCTACCTTCTGGAATGACTGGGCAAAGTATCCATACTCTTCGACCAACTGGAACCATCGCCCGTTGGGTGTTCAAGTTCTGGGTCTGGCTTATCGTTCCGGTGAGGCATGGAATGAAGCAGGTTTTGAAAACGCAGACTTTGACAACGCATTGAAAGAAGCACTTGCGATTGCAGATGTTGATAAGCGACGCGAGAAAGTCAAGATCTGCGAAGAGATCATGCAGGAAGAGGGCGTTATCGTGCAGCCATACTGGCGTACGCTAACTAACTACACTAAGTCTGATCTTGGTGGTGCAAACCACCACATTACTTTTGAGTTCCGCCCGCAGGACTTGTACTGGAAAGCCTGATAGCAGGTAATCCTTCAAAAAGGGCTGCCATCGGCAGCCCTTTGTTTTTCTGCACTTTAGCTTTATACCCCTTGTTTTATCCCCTGAAACTATTACGGAGTATGGATGGTCAGCTTTCTGATAAGAAGAACCGGAGTCATGCTGCTCACGGCGTTGTGTCTGACCTTTTGTGTATTTTTTCTCACCAATCTTGAGCCCAATCTTGAAAAGCTAACCAAGAGTGAGGGCAACCAGCGCATGACGGATGTTGAAGTGCAATCATGGCTGGAAGAAAACGGCTATCGGCAGCCTTTGCTTAAACGTTATGGTGAATGGCTGGGTGTTGCCCAGGGCTGGACCCGCACTGATGAAGAAGGCAAAGTCTCAGGTCGTTGTATCAAACGCGGCGTGCCGGTAGAAGAAGCTCCCAAACACTGCGGTTTACTGCAGGGCGATTGGGGTTTCTCATTAGTGTTCAAAGAGAATATTGACGGCATTATTAAAGAGAAGCTTGGTCTAACAGGCAAGCTGATGCTATGTGTGCTATTGGTTATGGTACCTGCAGCTTTGATTATCGGTGTTATAGCCGGTATGCGTGAAGGCAGTAAAACGGACCGCACTTTATCTACCTTTTCAATTTTAACTACCTCAACGCCTGAGTATGTGTCCGGGGTGATCTTTATCATTGTTTTTGCCAGTAAGTTTGGCGGACTGCGATGGTTTAAAGGCACGGCAGCAACCGCCATGGAGAACATTACCTTTGAAAACTTCACCCTGCCGGTAATTACATTGGCACTGTACGGCGTGGGCTATATTGCCCGCATGACTCGCGCTTCTATGGCTGAGGTAATGAATGAGCAATATATTCGTACTGCGCGGCTTAAGGGGCTTGGTTTTTCAGGGGTGGTTTTAAAGCACGCACTACGCAACGCACTTATTGCACCCTTCACGGTGATCATGTTGCAGATACCGTGGCTGTTAACCGGCGTCGTAATTGTTGAGACACTGTTTAACTATAAAGGCTTCGGCTGGACCCTGGTTGCCGCTGTTGGCAACAACGATATCGAACTGTTGCTGGCCTGTTCGGTTGTTGCAGTGTTTGTTGTGCTGGTAACGCAGCTGCTCTCGGACATCAGCTACGTGTTCCTCAACCCACGTATCAGAGTGAGTTAGCCAGCATGGAAAGATTAACTGCATCAGAAATATTTATCGGCCTGCTTACTCAGTTCACGCCTGTCTGGATTGGGCTTGCGGTTATACTGGCTTTTTCGTGGCTGTTTCGCAGCAAGCTTGGGCTCTACGGCAAGTTGTTCGGCAGTCCAATTGGTGTAGCCGGATTAATACTCGTGTTGTTCTGGGTATTAACTGCAATCTTTGCGGATCTCATTGCGACTATGGATCCGTTGACGCAGATCTCCGGAATGAAGAACAAAAAGCCCGGCTGGCCTGTATCGGGTGAAGAGGGGCAGTGGTATCTCCTGGGCGGAGATAATCTCGCACGCGATGTGTTCAGCCGTATGGTCCACGGTAGCCGGATTGTTATTGCTATTGCACCGGCGGCGACAATCTTTGCCTTTATGGTAGGAGTAACTCTTGGTCTCCCGTCAGGATACTATGGTGGAAAATTCGATACCGTACTGAGTTTCATCGCTAACCTTGTATTGGCGTTTCCGGTTATTTTATTGTTCTTCCTGCTGGTTACTCCTGAAATAAGGGAAACCGGTGTACCACTTGCGATGGCCGGCGTGTTGTTTCTGTTCCCGATTATTTTCTTTTTGATGTTGTTTTATTCGCGCTTTAAAGAACAACCACCCAAACTGGCGTTTTCAGTGATTGTCACACTGGTGCTCGGGTTCTGGGCTTATTCCGGCCTGGCGTTTAACAAAGATCCATTCGGTGTTTTTTATATGGATCCCAATTTGCTGAATATTTTTGTGGCAGTGGTGTTTGTTAACTCGCCAACGGTATTTCGTATTGTTCGTGGTCTGACGATCGACATTAAAACCCGTGATTATGTAGCGGCTGCACAAACGCGTGGTGAGACTCCCTGGTACATCATGTTATGGGAGGTATTGCCGAACGCACGGGGTCCGTTGATAGTCGATTTTTGTCTGCGTATTGGCTACACCACCATTCTACTTGGAACGCTGGGTTTCTTTGGACTTGGCTTAACCCCCGAAAGTCCGGACTGGGGTACTACTATCAACGAAGGTCGCAAGCTACTGGCTGTATACCCTCATCCGGCACTGCCACCAACCATTGCATTAATGACTCTGGTACTGGGTTTGAATCTGCTTGCTGACGGCTTGCGCGAAGAATCACTTAGAGACTAGCTATGATTTTTATTTGCCAGTTTCAATGTGCCAGTTTCGATGTGCATGGCAGACAAACAAGAAGAACGATTCAGGAGTGCTTTGACCGATGAGTGTTGAACCGATACTGGAAATCGACAAGCTTAATATTTCGTTCTTTGTTCGTGCCGGAGAGATACCGGCAGTCATGGATTTTTCCTGCAAGGTTATGCCCGGTGAAACGATGGGGCTGGTTGGCGAATCCGGCTGTGGTAAGTCCACTGTCGCGCTCGGCATCATGCGAGATATGGGTAATCGCGGCAAGATTGTCGGTGGCAGTATCAAGTTCCGTGGTCGCGATATGGGAGACATGTCAGAAGAAGAGTTGCGTGATATCCGTGGTTCTAAAATCGCGATGATTTATCAGGAGCCAATGGCATCGTTGAATCCTGCAATGAAGATCGGCAAGCAACTTATGGAAGTGCTGATCATCCATGAAAATGCATCCAAAGCTGACGCTTATGAGCGTTCACTGGCAATGCTTGAATCAGTGAAGCTGCCGGATCCAAAGCGTGTGATGAATGCTTATCCGCACCAGATTTCCGGTGGGCAGCAACAGCGCATTGTTATAGCGATGGCATTGCTATCAAAACCTGATTTGCTGTTACTTGATGAGCCTACTACTGCTTTAGATGTTACCGTTGAAGCCGGAATTGTGCAGTTGATCAAGGAGCTTGCCCGTGAAACCGGCACGTCAATGCTGTTTATCTCTCATAACCTCGGGTTGATACTTGAAACCTGTGACCGCATCACGGTGATGTATTCGGGTGAAGCGGTAGAGACCGGCACCGTTAATGAAGTGTTTGATCATATGCGGCACCCGTACACGCAAGGCTTGTTCAACTCTATACCTTTGCCTGGTGCTGATAAAAACAGTCGTCCATTAGTCGCTATACCCGGTCAGTTACCACTCCCGATGGAACGCCCGTATGGTTGTAACTTCGGGCCGCGTTGTCCGCACTTTGATGATAAATGTGATGCGAATCCGGTGCGTATGCAACCCGTACCCGGTGAAGAAAACCACATGTCTCGCTGTATACGTTTAAACGAGCTGGACTGGAATGCAGAACCTGAACGTCCGGTAGTGACAGCACCTGCGGTACCGGGCGAAGTCGTTCTTGATGTAAAGAATCTCAAGAAATACTACAACGTTGCGGCCAATCAGATATTCGGCGGTGGTGATACCCGAACCGTCAAGGCCAATGAATCTATCACGCTGCAGGCGCGTGAATCAGAAACTGTCGCGATCGTCGGTGAATCCGGTTGCGGTAAATCGACACTCGCTAAAGTACTGCTGGGTCTTGAAACTGCAACAGATGGCGAAGTCACATTGTCAGGCGTTTCCATCGGTGAAGTCGAAGTAGGGGATCGCGATACCGATACTGTGGCGTCAGTGCAGATGGTGTTTCAAAACCCGTTTGATACGCTTAACCCGAGTCATTCTGTTGGTTCGCAGATTATGCGTACGCTTGAGAAGTTTAAGATAGGTAACAACACCGAGCAGCGGCGTGAGCGCATGTTGGAACTGCTCGATCTGGTCAAGCTGCCCCGTGCTTTTGCAAAGCGAATGCCGCGACAGTTATCGGGCGGCCAGAAGCAACGTATTGGTGTGGCCCGTGCCTTTGCAGGACAACCCAAGGTTGTGGTGGCTGATGAGCCGGTATCAGCGCTTGATGTATCTGTTCAAGCTGCCGTGACGGAATTGTTGATGGAGATTCAACGCGAAGCGAAAACCACGATGCTTTTTATCAGCCACGATCTCTCGGTGGTTCGCTATATTGCGGATCGTGTAGTGGTGATGTACCTTGGCCATATTGTGGAGCAGGGTAGTACAGATGACATCTTTGCTCCGCCTTATCATCCTTATACAGAGGCGTTGTTATCTGCTATCCCAATTGCAGATACCAGCGTCAAGAAGAAACAAATTGTACTTGATGGTGATATCCCTTCTGCGTTGAATCCGCCAAGTGGTTGTCCGTTTCAAACCCGTTGTGGTCACAAAGCCAGTGTTGGTGACAACCTGTGTGAGCGTGAGTTACCACCGCTGAAAGACCTCGGTAACGGGCATGTGATGAAATGTCATTTATCTGATGAGCAACTGCAGGCGATGGAGCCTGTCATTAGTTTCGATAAAGATAAGCAAGCCTCCTGAGTGAGGTAAGCCTAAGACAGATAAGCTGTAGAGAGATAAACCGGAGAGAGACAACTATGACAACCGCTGCAATCCCTTTTCCGGAAGAGCTGCCATCAGGCTTTCAGTGGTTTGAGAACGAACCGGTCTTTGATCCATCGGTGCACCTGGCACTAGAGATGCCGGATAAAGTCACCCACCTGCAGGAATTTGGTTACAGCGATGATGAGGTTAGTCGCAAGGCTACTAGTGTCGCTGTTTCTTCGCCATTTAGAATATTGTCTGATGAAGGTGCTGCGGTGCTACTGCAGGTAGCAAGATCACTTCGAGCGCATGCGATCAGCTGCGAGCGTATAGAAAACATGGTGCGTGGCGGGTGCTATCGTTCGAAATTCCTGCGGGACTTGTGTGTTGATCCTTCGCTTACCGAGATGATGTGTGAGATTTATCAAACGGACGTTGCACCCCACACTATGCCACTACATCTTGGTCATATGAATTTTTCACCGGATGATTTATCCAAAGCCGTTGATAAGTGGCACCATGACACACTCCCGCTCGACACAGTGATGATGGTGAGTGATCCAGCAACACTCGATGGCGGAAAGTTTGAATACTTTGTCGGTACAAAGGCAGAAATGGCAGAGCTTGCCAAAGACGGAAAAACACCTCCTGCGGATAGAATTGTAGCGCCTCACTTTGCAGGTCCAGGCTATGCCATTGCACTGCATGGCAATATGGTTGTGCATCGCGGTGGACCTTTGAACAAGCCGGGTGAGCGCATTAGTATGGTCAACGGTTACGTGGCTACTGATACCTCAGTGGATGATCAGCATCGGCATGCGGATTTGAAGCTTGTTGATCCACCTGAAGCGCTTTATGCAGAGTGGGCCAGGCATGCAGCATGGCGTGGCAAGTCAAGATTGGAAAAGCTTTTAAATGATCTCGATTTCACTGCTGATCATGAACTTGTTGCAGCAAGACTTGAAGATGCGATTGCAGATGTCCAGCAGGCAATTGTCGAAATGAAGCAGGATGATGTCGAAATGCATCATTACGAGCGTAATAATAAGTAGTGTAGTTACATCAGTTGTATTTATCGTACTATACGTTGGTGGATGCGCCTCCGGCTTATGCCCCCCTACGATTGATGAATGATATCCAGGGGGTGTAAGAAAAAGCCGGATCTAACCGTAGGGGGGATAAGCCTAAGGCGCATCCACCATGATATAAATTGGTGAATGAACCACAGAATTATGCCGCCATACAGTTGTTCAACAAAATCACAATCACAAGCTCTGGCTAACCGCGTGAAAAAGGCTAATGAAAAAAACAGATGTTAACTCTGACAACAAGCCTAAACGTCGGCGGCGCAGAGATAAAAAAAAACCGGTTGTAAAAATTCCACAGATTGATCGCTGTAGATTAGAAAACCAATTCAGTCCTCTAACCCCACTGGATGAAGAACAGCTGGAGTTTGTGCACGATACGTCTTTGCGCATACTTGAAGAGCAGGGTATAGAAGTCCTTGGAGATCTTGCGTTAGATGCTTTTCGGCAGGCTGGTGCTGATGTCTCGCGCGACGGTCTGGTAAAAATGGATCGAGGGCTGGTTATGGAAACCATGGCGCATGTGCCAGGTGGCTTTGAACTGATTGCGAGGAACCCTGAAAACACGATTCATTGCGGCAGTAACGCGATTAATTTTGGCCTTGTTTCCGGCCCGCCGAATGTGCACGACTGCATCAATGGCAGGCGCGCAGGAACCATTGAAGATTTTAGAACGCTGATCAAACTTGGGCAGCACTTTAACGTGATTAGCTTCTTTGGTAATCAGGCAGTCGCACCAACCGATCTACCCGTGGGTACACGACACTTAGATACAACTCATGCAAGTCTGACATTAAGCGATAAACCTTTTCTTGCAACCGGCATAGGTGGTGGCCGGGCACGTGACGCAGTTGAGCTATGTGCGATAGCCCACGGTAAAAGTATTGATGAACTCGTTGATCAGCCAGTCGTGATGACTAATATCAATATCAATTCACCGCGCAAACTTGACGATGCTATGGCCTATGGTGCAATGCAAATGGCTATGCTGGGTCAAGCCGTAGTGGTCACACCGTTTACGTTAATGGGTGCAATGACACCCGCAACGCTCGCTGGAGCATTGGCGCAGCAAAATGCTGAAGCGTTGCTTGGTGTATCACTCACACAACTTACCCGCAAAGGGGCGCCTGTGGTATACGGCGGATTTACATCTAATGTTGATATGCGCTCAGGTGCGCCGGCTTTTGGTACCCCTGAGAATTCTATTGCCAACATTGCCGGTGGGCAGTTGGCCCGCAAGTATGGTCTGCCCTATAGAACCAGTGCATGCAACGCATCCAATACAGTCGATGCACAAGCCACCTGGGAAACACAGATGTCTCTCTGGAGTGCAGTTATGGGGCATGGCAATCTTATCTACCACGCAGCAGGCTGGCTTGAAGGTGGGCTTGTTGCCTCATTTGAAAAACTGGTGATTGATTGCGAGATGTTGCAACACATGTCTGCAATGCTGCAGCCTTTAAAAATTGATCTTGAAGAGACAGGGCTAGAAGCCATGCAGGAAGTCGGGCCGGGTGGTCACTTCTTTGGGTGTGATCACACGATGGCGCGCTATAAGACTGCTTTCTACGAACCATTTTTAAGTGACTGGCAGAATCAGGAGAACTGGCAGCTTGCCGGTGCTAAGGATGCTACGAGCCGTGCGACTGATATATGGCAGAAGGCATTGCAGGAGTATGAACCGCCCGTGCAGGATGCTGGTGTAGCGCAAGGACTGGCTGAGTATGTTGCTGTGCGTAAAGAGCGGTTAGGCAATAAAGAGCCTGATCTGACGCCTACGCCTTTGGATTAACCTGGGTGTCGTAAAAGCCTTTACAGATTTTTCGGTTTAAAAATTGAAGAGCGTAGGTAAGATTTAAAGTCACTCTCCCTGCGTGAGAGTCCAATGCGTAGTTTGCATTGGGAGAGGGATTCTTTTGGCAATAAATTCAAAGTTTAAGCTCGAAGTCTTATTGAATATCTAACCAGACACACCCCTCTTCCGGCGCAAACTACACGCCGGATTCTCCCCAGGGAGAATGACAAAAGAAAGCCTTGTCAGCGTCGTGTGATGTCACAACGAGCCTTTGGCGACACTCTCCTGGGGATTAACCTGTTTCATTGAATTAAAGACAACCCTGTGGCCATTGGTTTTTATAGTTACTACTTACTTGTCCAGATCCAGCGGTTTAATTGATTCAAATACATCACCCGGCCCAGGGTTATCTTTGTCCGACTGACCACCCAGATGATTCATTACGCCCCACACAGCATTTAATGCTGTTTGTACTGCGCCTTCCGCCCAGCCCGGGGTCCATGAAACATCATCACCGGCAATGAATATGCCTTTTTGCTCTTCTGTAAAAGCCTGTTGCATAAAGTGGCAGTACATTCGACGGTTATAACGATAATGTCCCGGTAGTGCACCCTTGAAAGCACCTAGAAAATTTGGATCGGCTTCCCATGAGATAGTGATCGGTTTGCCTATTATGTGCTTCTTTATATTTACATCCGGATAGATTTTGGACAATGCACTCAGTGCCAGTTCTACACGCCGTTCTACCGGTAGTGGCAACATCTTTAGCGCATCTGCCATCCAGGTATAGGTAAGACAAATGACGGCAGGCTTGTCGTCACCGTTGTCAAAAAGATAAGTGCCGCGCGTCAATCTGTCGGTGAGTGTCATACTCATTCGTTGTTGACCGGTTTGCGGATCTCTCTCTTTCCAGAATGGTCGGTCTACCATGACAAATGTTTTTGAAGACTGCATATAGCTGGTACGATCAAGCGCCATCCATAAGTCCTGAGAGAACAGGGACTCTTGCGTATCTACGCCTGTAGTTAACAGCCAGCTCTGGCAAGTTGCTATCACAGCAGCATACTCGCGATTGTTGTCGTACTGGTCTGTGACAATTATGGTGTTGTTGTCTGTCCTTTTTAAACTGGTTACTCCCGGGCGGGTTGCTCCGTCGTGCAGTTTGGATAAACTGATGTCACGGCCCCAGTGGGCGGAATCGCTAATAGTGTGATTCCATAAACCTCGTGGTAGAGACTCAGCACCAGTTACAATGAGTTCCTGATCAACATCGCAGTCAGTTAGCACGACGCGTAGTATCTCCAGCATCGAGTTTCTAAAGTCTGAGTCCCAGCCACCGGTGCCGAAACCAACCTGGCCGAATATCTCTCTGTGTCGGAAGCTGAGTTTTCTAAAAGCAGGTGAGGTTGCTATAAAATCGTAAAAGGTGCGATCGTCCCACTCGAGAATAAGTTTATTCCAGAGTTGTTTTATTGTTTTTGTATCGCGTTCTTTAATAGCACTTTGTAGTTCTTCAAAGTGTGCCTCGGTATTGAGTGCTTCATCCCACGCATCGGAGACTTCTTTATAGATTAGTGGCAGATCACTGGTGCTCTCAGCGTAGGTTTTTTCGCCTGCGAGATCTATTACTGTACTCTCTGCAGCATCAGTTAATGGGTTGGGAAATGGTTTTTTCTGAAGATTTAACAGAGACGTATAGTGATTAAAGGTGGTGCCTGATTTTGGAAACCTCATACCGCCAAGTTCAGCTATTACTCCGGTCGCGTTTTCAAAGCGCTCAGAACGTAGCCTGCCACCCATACGACCGGTTTCATAAATAACTGGTTTTAATCCAAGCTTCATCAGTTCAAATGAAGCCACCATACCCGAGACACCAGCGCCTATTACTGCTACTTCGGTACCTTGTGCGGCCTTGGGAATACTACCAATACCATCTGGATGCCTGATCCAGTCGTCATAGGCAAAAGGGAAGTCAGGACCGAATATCGTGGTGGGCTTGCTGGACATTAACAGTGACACATGCGGTTACTTAGTGAGTGAGCTTAGTGAGTGAGCCTAGTGAGTGAGGTATAGAGCTCCGGGCGTCTGTCCCGGTGATAGGGGAGTGCTGCTCTACATTCTGCGATTGACTCTTTATTCAGAGTTGCGGTCAATAGTGCAGGGGTTTTGCCGGCACGATCCAGATCCGCACCATCAGGGCCTGAGATGCAGCTGCGACCCTCATAGATGATGTCTCCTTCAGCACCGCAGTAGTTGCAATAAGCTATGTATAACTGATTTTCGTAAGCTCTTACCGGTACCACTCGTTCAGCGACGTCTCGGTAGGGTTGCATAAGGCCGGTTGGTACCAGAATTAATTCAGCTCCTGAAAGTGCAAGAGCGCGAACGTTCTCCGGAAACTCGACGTCATAGCAAATTAATAAACCGACATTCCAGCCTTTGATATTTACCACTGGTGAAAGCGAATCACCTTGGGTAAACAATGTTTGATCCAGATCGCCCCAGAGATGTGACTTGCGATAGGCCGCTACAATCTGCCCGCTGGCATCGATGAGTTGCACGCAATTGTAGTAGTTGTCACTGGTTTTTTCTGCAAACCCATAGGCGATGGCAATATTGTACTGTCTGCATATGCTGGCAATGGCGCCTGTGGTTTCTCCGTTGGACTCCAGTGCCACCTGCTGCATAGTTGCCAGGGGCTGGTTGTAGCCCGTGATGCTGCATTCCGGAACCAGCAAAAGGTGGCAGCCGTTTTCTGCTGCCTGGGCGGCAGCGGTTTCCAGACGTCCTAGTGCCGCTGCAGTGTCGTTTGGCACCGGTATGTGTTGCAGCACGGCGATAGTGAGATCGTTTTTCATGACCTGTTTCCGGATATCAAGTGATTCTGTGGGGTGAAGTCTTGGTTTCCGGTGCTATCATATAGTGGGTACGTCAGGCTTGCTCGGATTACTAGGAGCTTGTCCGAGAATGAGGGTCGTAGCGAGAAAGTGAGATTTTGAGTCAGATATTTCGATCGATTGAGGCGAATAGTCATTCATATTTAACGATATCGATCGTAATAGCTGGCCAAAAGATCGCTTTCGCAGTA
>CALIHW010000179.1 GCA_938020525.1 uncultured Granulosicoccaceae bacterium
TCCTGTTCGCTTTCTTTCATCTTTCCCTGGATGAAGTCACCGACTTCCAGACCTTGTACAATTTCCCACTCGCCACCGCCTTTACAGGTCACAGGGAAGCTGTAGATCAAGCCTTCTTTGATGCCATAGCTGCCGTCTGAAGGGACAGACATGCTGGTCCAGTCATCAGTGCCAGTACCCATAGCCCAGGTAGCCATGTGATCAACTACTGCATTACCTGCAGATGCAGCACTTGATGAACCTCGTGCTGCGATTACTGCGCCACCGCGTTTTGCGACAGTCGGAATAAATTCTTCACGTGCCCAGGCTTCATCTACCATGCCGGAAGCCGCTTTGCCTGCTACCTGGCAGTATGAGATATCAGGAACCTGAGTGGTGGAGTGGTTGCCCCAGATAACCATTTTTTTAATATCCGGTACACCGCAACCAACTTTTGCAGCCAGTTGGCTGATGGCTCGATTGTGGTCGAGTCTTGTAAGCGCTGTGATATTTCGTGGGTTTAGTTTGGGTGCATTGGCTTTCAATATGTAGGCATTGGTGTTAGCCGGGTTGCCGACGACGCAGACTTTTACATCCGGGTTGGCAACGTCGTTCAGGATCTTACCAAGAGAGCTAAAAATTTTACCGTTGTCCTTTAAAAGATCGCTTCTTTCCATGCCTGGCCCGCGTGGTTTAGCGCCCACAAAGAGAGCTGCGTCGATATTAGTGAACGCTGTTTTTGGGTCATCGGTGCAGATGGTTTCTGCCAGTAGCGGGAATGCGCAGTCGTCTAGTTCCATTTTGACTGCTTCCAGCACTTTCATGGCTTGCGGTATTTCGAGCAGCTGAAGGGCTACCGGCTGATTGGGGCCGAACATGCCACCGGAGGCAATTCGGAACAGCATCGAGTAGCAGATTTGCCCTGCGGCACCAGTGATGGCGATGCGAACGGGATCGGTCATTTAAAACTCTCCTGCGAGTGTCTAATAGAATTATTGTGGCTGAGGTGCGTATGAGCTGCTGCGCGGGCTGCCATACCCAGCGCTGCCACGCACCGTTAAAATCAACCGTGAATAATAGCTTCTTTTGCATGGTTTCGGGTGGCTTTCTGTCGTGTGTGTTAGTTGCAGTGGTCGATTTGGTACAATGCAGCACTCTGACTACTACTCGATAATGCAGGTGATATGGCATGAGATGCCCCTTTTGCGGCGCGATGGATACCAAGGTTATCGATTCGCGACTCAGTGGTGATAACGACCAGATTCGCCGCCGCCGGGAATGTTTGGAGTGTCAGGAGCGCTTCACCACCTACGAATCTGCTGAGCTCAATTTGCCACGCGTCGTTAAGTCGAGTGGCAGCCGCGAGCCTTTTTCAGAAAAGAAGCTTCTGGCCGGATTGCAAAAAGCGCTCGAGAAAAGACCGGTGGCGATGGACGATGTTCATCTGTCTCTAAGCCGCCTAAAGCACCGTGCCTTGGTCACTGGTGAACGTGAAGTTTCTTCCAGACGCCTTGGTGAATGGCTGATGGAAGAGTTGTTAAAACTCGACCATGTTGCCTACATTCGTTTTGCCTCTGTCTATCTGAGTTTTGAAGATGTTGAATCTTTCCGCGATGTGATTGAGCGGCTGGAAAAAGAGCTGTCACCGGAGGAAGCCCGAAGTCAATTGCCACTGCTGCAATCTGAAAAAGAATCGATCACCAAATCAAGGCGTAAGTAGCCGGGTGGACCGTTAGTGTTTTCCCAAACTGACCGGGATCTTATGCAAGAGGCGGTCGGGCTCGCCAGACGTGGTTTGTTTACCACTCACCCCAACCCTCGTGTCGGGTGTGTTTTGGTGAAAGACGATCAGGTTATAGGCCGCGGGTGGCACAAGCGTGCAGGACTAGGCCATGCGGAAGTAGAAGCGCTTGAAGATTGCCGCGCTAATGGTAATGTCGATCCGCGTGGTGCGACCGTGTATGTGACGATGGAACCGTGTTCCATTCATGCCAAAACGCCACCTTGTTCAGACGCTCTTATAAAGGCCGGTGTTGCCAAAGTTGTTATCGGGAGTTTTGATCCGAACCCCAAAGTAGACAGTATGCAACAGTTACGTGAGGCAGGCATCGAAGTCTATTCAGGCTGTGAAGAAGCAGAGTGTTTGGCGATTAACCCTGGTTTTTTCAGTCGCATGCAACGTAAGCGCCCGTGGGTTCGGGTAAAGATGGCGATGAGTCTTGATGGTCGCACAGCGCTTGCTAATGGGGTAAGTCAGTGGATAACCAGCACTGAGGCACGGCAAGATGTGCAATGGTGGCGTGCTCAGTCTGATTGTATTTTAACGGGTATCGGTACCATATTGGATGATGATCCGCAGCTCACTGTCCGGATATCTGATGAAATTTTCCGGCAACACGGATTCGGAGAGGTAAAACAGCCATTGCTTGCAATTGCAGACTCAAAACTGCAAACCAGTGCTGATCTGAAGGTGTTTGAAGCCGATCGCGAAGTTATTGTCTATTCGGTGGCAACCCATAAGATGCCATTCGAAGTGGTTAGTCTTGCGAGTGGCGCTGACGGATATGTGCCTCTTAGGCCAATGCTTGAAGATCTGGCAACTAGAGAAATTACCGAAGTGCATGTTGAAGCGGGTGCTACATTGTGTGCTAGCTTGATAAAAGAACAGCTCGCTGATGAACTCTTGTTGTATATTGCGCCACACCTGCTAGGTGCCGATGCGCGCGGCTTGTTTGCACTAACCGGCTTAACTGAAATGGCTGAACGCTGCGAGTTCAAGTTTGTTGATGTGAAGCAGATCGGGCCGGATTTGCGTGTTTTACTGCGTCCGGTTTACTGAATTAAACATAATGCTCTAATAAACCAGGGAGTGTCAGGCCCTGAAATTTAGCTACTCAATTTAACTACAAAAATGGTTTGCTATGTCCACAGTTGTCGTTGTACGTAAAAACGGTGTTGCCTGTATCGCGGCGGACTCACTGACTAGCTACGGTGATCTTAAGCTGTCTTCGCGCTATGATCCGCACAGCGAGAAGATTCAAACGTTCGGGGAAACGCATCTGGCGATTGTCGGTAGTGCGGCACATACACTGGTGATTGAAAGCCTGCTGAATAAGAGTGATTTCTTTCCAAACTTCACTAGTCGCTCCGAGATTTTTAAAACCTTTTCTCTGGTGCATGCAGAGCTTAAAGAAAATTACTTTCTCAACACCAAAGATGATGAAGAAGATCCCTATGAATCCAGCCATATCGATTCATTAGCGATAAATGAACATGGTATCTTTGGAATCTATGCAATGCGGGAAGTGTATGAATACTCTTCCTTTTGGGCTACCGGATCGGGCAGTCCGTATGCCTTAGGTGCGATGCATGCAGTCTATGAGCGCTATGATTCGGCAGAGTCAATTGCAGAAGCCGGGGTGCTTGCAGGTGCAGAGTTTGATAATGCGTCATCCACGCCTATTACTATGCGTACTGTTCCACTAAAGGAGCAAGACTGATGTTTACGGGAATTATTCAAAGCGTCGGAAAAATCGAATCTATTGAAGATACGGGTGGTGATCGAGCCTTTTCTATTGATCTCGGTGACTTGAACGTTTCGGATATTGCATTGGGTGACAGTATTGCGATCAGTGGAGTTTGTTTGACCGCAGTCGCTTTTGGTGACAACAGCTTTAGAGCCGATGTATCGAAGGAAACACTTTCTGTCACAACAATGGGTGATTTTACCGTTGGTGATCAGGTTAATCTTGAACTGGCGCTTACGCCCACAACCAGACTGGGCGGGCATATGGTGAGTGGCCATGTTGATGGAGTCGGGCAGGTGGTCGATCGGTATCAGGATGGCAGATCAGAACGAATAGTTATTGCAGCACCACTGGAGCTGTCTCGCTATATCGCTGCTAAGGGATCGATCTGTGTCGATGGTGTGAGCCTCACGGTGAATGAGGTCTCAGATGACAAATTCGGCGTAAACATCATTCCTCATACGGTGGAGCAAACCAATCTTGGTCGCTGCCAGTCAGGTGTCAGGGTCAATCTTGAAATTGATGTGATAGCGCGGTACCTCGAACGTTTGTTGACTGCAGGTGGTGTGCAGGCAGACAAAGCTGAGGAAATCATTCTTGCCGGCAGTGGCAATATTGATCCACCGCGGGCGTAGTGAGACGACTCAGTAGCGTCTGTTGCCAGGAAAATGACCTTCAAGAGCAAACGTCCTCACAGGTGTCGACTAAAATAGCGGCATCTACGGGGCGAATGTTGTAGAATCCGGCGCCCTTGTTCGTTTAAACACTGGTTCATTTAACCACTGATTCATCTAACTACCGGTTCAATTAACTACTGGTCTTTATTACCACTAGTCTCATAAATCCCTAGCAAATATTCCTACTTCAGGAGAGTAATTCCATGGCAGTTGAACGTACCATTTCCATAATCAAGCCCGATGCAGTCGCCAAGAACGTCATTGGTGAGATCTACAGCCGTTTTGAAAAAGCCGGACTCAACGTTGTTGCGTCGAAAATGATGCACCTGAGCCAGGAGCAGGCGGGTGGCTTTTATGCAGAACACAAGGAGCGGCCTTTTTATAACGATCTGGTTGCATTCATGACTTCCGGTCCTGTCATGGTGCAGGTGCTTGAGGGTGAAGGCGCGATCGCTGCGAACCGTGACGTCATGGGAGCTACGAATCCTGCGGAAGCAGCAGCCGGTACTATCCGAGCTGATTTTGCATCGAGCATTGATGAAAATGCAGTCCACGGTTCAGATTCGCCTGAATCTGCAGCAAGAGAGATCGCGTTTTTCTTCAACGATGATGAGCTGTGCCCACGCACTCGTTAAACAAAGAGTCTTCAGATAAAGCGGAGTCGACGGTACAGCCGGCTCCACGATCTGATAAGGCAAACCTGCTTGACTTTGATCGGGCAGGGATGCGTGCCTTCTTCGAGACCCTCGGCGAAAAACCTTTTCGTGCGGATCAGGTGTTGAAGTGGTTGTACCATCACGGCGCTTCAGATGTAGAACAGATGACCAATCTGTCTAAAGCGCTACGCGACAAACTCAAAACCGAAACCGAGATCTATGTGCCCGCGGTAGAGACTGACCATCTCTCTGCTGACGGTACAAGCAAGTGGACCTTTCGCCTGAGAGGGGGCAACGGTATTGAGACAGTTTTTATTCCAGAGAAAAATCGCGGCACTCTTTGTGTCTCTTCCCAGATTGGTTGTGCACTGGATTGTTCTTTTTGTGCAACCGGAAGGCAGGGTTTTAATCGCAACCTGACCACCGGTGAGATCATCGGGCAGGTCTGGTTGGCCACTAAATTGCTTGCAGAGAAACCCGCAACCAAAAATCACCGCATAACTAACGTTGTGATGATGGGTATGGGAGAACCTCTGCTTAATTTCAATCATCTGGTGCGGGCGTTGAATCTGATGCTCGACGACAATGGTTATGGATTAAGCAAACGACGCGTCACAGTCAGCACCAGTGGTGTGCTGCCCGCGATGGATAAACTCAAAGAGACAGTGGATGTATCGCTCGCAGTATCGCTGCATGCGCCTAACGATGAGTTAAGGACCCGACTGGTGCCGTTAAACGAAAAGTATCCTATAAGAGAGTTGATGGATGCGTGTCGTCGATGGGTAGGGACGGGGGATCGCAAACGGCACATTTTGTTTGAATACGTGATGCTGGAAGGTGTCAATGATCAGCCGCAACATGCACGGGAACTCGTCAAACTTTTGAAGGGTTTTCCGGCCAAGGTCAATCTGATCCCGTTTAACCCATTCCCGATGTCTGGCTATAAGCGGTCGCAGGATCAGTCAGTAGCGCGATTCTGGCAGATTTTGAACGATAACCGCATAGTTGCGACGCGTCGGAAAACGCGCGGTGATGATATTGAAGCCGCTTGCGGACAGTTGGCAGGACAAGTGAATGACAGAAGCAAGAGAGAATTGAAATTCATCAAGCCTCGCTTCGGAGAGAATTTGTGATTAAGAATGGTCAAACAATGAGTAACATGAAAAAGTCGCTGTTGGTTTGTTCTCTACTCGCTCTGATGAGTGGAGTGTCAGGCTGCGCATCAAAGACGAAATTCGGTCACTTGAGCAGTGATGACAAAGCCTCTACGTTCAATGCAGAGCTTGGTACCAACTACCTGAATGCCGGGGAACTTGAGAACGCTGAAATAAAATTACAGCGTGCCCTGGAGCAGGATCCGAACAACGCCCTGGCAAGCAATACGTATGGCAGATTGCTCGCAGTGCTGGATGATCCGATCGGTGCTGAGCAGGCGTTTACAAAATCCATTCGCCTTGATCCGAAGCGTGCCGAGTATCGGAATAACTATGCAATTTTCCTTTGCGATAATGGCCGAACTCAGGAGTCTGTTGCACAGTTTGTCGCCGCATCAGAGAACAAATTTTATCGTACGCCGGAGTATGCGCTGGACAATGCAGGTGTCTGCGCAATGGACGCTAATCAGCTTGATCTTGCTGAAACGCATTTACGTTCAGCAATTCGCTTAAACCCTAACTTTGCACCCAGCATGCTTCACATGGCGGAATTGAAACTAAAATCAGGTGACGCGACGGTCGCAGATGCCTACTATTCACGCTACCTTTCGTTGGCAAGACACACGGCTGGCAGTTTGGCTGTCGGAATTGATGTCAAGCAAGCTATCGGTGATCAGGCAGCTGCCAATGAACTTGCTAGATCTTTGGTTACTCATTTTCCAAGATCCAGCCAGGCAAAGACCTTTGTAGCGCAAAACTAAGCTAAGCCCATATTTAAGGGTTAGAAGTTAAGATTTGATTTGCCACAATTAAGATTTGATTTTTGAAGCTGGCTGCGCAAACTGCGTTGCTGGTAAGACGGCTTCGGTAAAATCGGGCCGGCTTGAAAAGATTAGCTGTAAAATGGTTTGTGAAAATAATAATAATCGTTTGCCAAAGAGCAGACACACAACCAACGGCGTAATACCTCTATGGGACAAGCGGTAAAAAGCATTAAGGGTGTGCACGATGTGCTGCCTGATGACGTGCACCTGTGGCACTTTCTTGAGACGGTAGTCAGGGAAGTCACGGCAGGCTACGGCTATCGGGAGATTCGGACTCCAATCCTTGAAAAAACCGAGCTATTTAAGCGATCTATCGGTGATGTTACGGACATCGTCGAGAAAGAAATGTATTCCTTCGAAGATCGTAACGGTGACCAGCTGAGCCTGCGGCCAGAGAACACAGCGAGTTGTGTGCGAGCAGCTATTCAGCACGGCATGCTAAGCAATCAACAAATGCACAGGATTTGGTATCTGGGGCCGCAGTTCAGACGCGAGAATCCGCAGCGAGGTCGGTATCGGCAGTTCTGGCAGGTCGGTGCAGAGGTTTATGGCATACCCGGTCCCTTTATTGAGGCAGAGTTGATTCTCCTGAGTGCCAAACTCTGGCAGAGGCTTGGTCTGGCAGAGAGTGTCAGCCTGCAAGTCAATTCCCTCGGCAGCAATGAAGACAGAGATAACTACCGAAGCGTGTTGGTTGAATACCTTAATGATCACATCAGCGATCTGGATGAAGATTCACAGCGCCGGTTGCAAACTAATCCGCTGCGCGTACTGGATACCAAAAACCCTGCGATGGCAGAAGTTGTCGGTAACGCTCCCAGTGTGCTGGAACATCTCTGCGAGGAATCGAAAACACACTTTGAAGGTTTACAGGCTTCACTCAAGCAGTGTGGTGTTCCGTATGAGATCAATACCCGGCTGGTGCGTGGACTGGACTACTACAGTCACACGGTGTTTGAGTGGGTGACAGATCAGCTGGGTGCACAGGGTACTGTTTGTGCTGGTGGACGCTACGACGGATTAACCGAGCAGCTTGGTGCCAACCCGACACCTGGTGTTGGCTGGGCGTTGGGAGTCGAGCGATTACTGGCGCTTATAAGCGACACCGGCAATGCTCCACCGCCGCCGTCACCGGATGTCTACCTTGTTTTAGCGGGTGATGAAGCCGTTGTAGCGGGCATGGCCCTGGCCGAAGATATTCGCCGCGCCAGGCCCGACTTACAGGTGATAACAAATTGTGCCGGTGCGAGCATGAAAAGCCAGTTTAAAAGAGCGGATAAAAGTAATGCCGCGGTGGCACTGATCATTGGAGAAGGTGAAATTTCCGATGGCACAGTAAGCCTAAAATTACTACGTGAACAGACTCAACAGCAAACCGTACCCAGAGCACAATTGTTAGATGTGCTGCAAGGTATATTTGGATAATATTCACCCCACGGAGCGGGGCTGCCCGTCTCCTTTATGGTTAAGAGCTAATGGCTGATTTCGAAACAGAAGAACAACAAGTAGAAGCACTGAAACGATGGTGGGCCGAGAATGGTCGCGCTGTGGTGCTCGGGATCGGCATCGGGCTGGCCCTGATTTTCGGTTTCCGTGGATGGCAGTCGCATAAAACATCGGTTGCGCAGGATGCCTCCAGTGCTTACACGGAAATCCTCGAATCGCTGGAGCAAGACGACGACGGTGATCAGTTCCTAAGCCTGGTTAAGGGCATCAGGGATGATCACGGTGACACGCCTTACGCTGCGATGGCAAGCCTTGCCGAAGCTCGATTTCAGGTTGAAAATGATCAATTACCTGAAGCCGAAGCTGCGTTGCGCTGGGCAGTGGACAAAGGCGCTTTCCGCGAAATTGTCCCGGTAGCCCAGTTGCGCTTAGCACGGGTATTAAAAGCCCAGGAAAAACACCAGGACGCTCTGAAAG
Source organism: uncultured Granulosicoccaceae bacterium (assembly GCA_938020525.1). Classification (GTDB taxonomy): domain Bacteria; phylum Pseudomonadota; class Gammaproteobacteria; order Granulosicoccales; family Granulosicoccaceae. The sequence goes on from CALIHW010000179.1 coordinate 8,741, forward strand.
TGCTCGATTCAGTATCGTCTTCTGCGTTCACTGGTCATGTAGAAGAGATTCGCGGTGATATATATCTGGATCTCGGCGAAACATCACAGGCAGCCACTGCGTATCAGCGTGCCCGTGAATCCGGCTCACCAACAAACTCTGGTGCTGCTTTGCAAATGAAGATCGATGATTTGGTGACTGATGCTTCTGACGAGAAATCATGACGCTAGCGCTTAGTAGCTTTATCGACGGCTTAGCCGTTTGTTTGTTCAGTAAACAGGCCGATACGCGGGCCGATAAGCTGACGAGTAAACAGGCAACTGCAGTACTTTCTGCAGTGTTGGTGTTACAGCTTGCTGCCTGTGGTGGTCCTCCGCGAGCCAAGCCTGCCGCTCTTGAAAGTATTTCAACTACCGAGTCTGCTATCCAGTCAGCTGCAGTCGACTGGTCGGTTGACACAGGTGAAAGCAGCAGACGTGATGCCGTGAAGTTGTCGCCATATGTCTCTGATGAATTTGTTTTTGCGATCGATGCTAAAGGTAAGTTATCTGCGTTCAACCGGGAAACTGGCGCAACAGACTGGACTATAGATCTGGAGCAAAACATTACTTCTGGTGTCAGTGGTGATGAAGACAATTTATATGTAGCCTCTGGTAATGGTGAAGTGTTTGCCATTAGTCAATCTATTGGTGGCATCCTTTGGACTAGTGATGTTTCTTCGGAAGTAATAGCCGCGCCAGTGGCTGGGCCCGACTACGTTGTAGTTCGAAGCCTGGATGGCAAGGTATACGCACTTGAGAAAAACTCAGGTGAGCGGCGCTGGATATACACCTACAGTGTGCCAGCGCTCAGTATTCATGGTAATGGCAGGCCAACCGTGGTTGCAGATGGTGTGCTTGTCGGTCTCGATAATGGTCGGTTGGTCGCTCTCAGAGCGGTAGATGGCAGAGTATTCTGGGAAGTCTCGCTTGGTGACAATAGCGGCCGATCCGAAGTTGAAAAACTCAGTGACCTGGATGCAGATGTACAGATTTTTGATCCCTATATCTACGCTGTGAATTATCAGGGCAACGTCGCACAGGTTGATGCAGCGCAAGGTAGTGCAATCTGGTCGAGTGAAGTCTCTTCTGTTGCGGGTCTGGCGGTCACCGAGCAGCTTGTAATCGTGACCGATGAATTCGATGCGGTACGAGCATTCGACCGGTCCAATGGAGAGCCGCTGTGGTCTCAGGAATCTCTGGCTAATCGCAGGTTGACCGGACCAATCGCCACCGACTCTGATGTCATTGCGATAGGTGATGTGCAAGGCTACCTGCATTTTTTATCCAGTCAGGATGGCAGCATTGTCGGGCGTCTGCAAACCGGTGTCGGTGCAATAGCCGGCAGGCCTGTACTGAGGGATGAAAAAATTTATCTGCAAGGGCGTACGGGCAAAGTTGCTGCGGTAGACATTACTCCCTAATTTACTTTTGCTTACCTAACCAGAACGGCAAAACCAAAACAGCAATACCAAAACAGCAATACCAGAACAGCAATAAAGAAGTCTGGTCGGACATAAGCGGTTACACTATCCAGATGAAACCGGTCATAGCGCTGGTCGGGCGGCCCAATGTTGGCAAATCGACTCTCTTCAACAAACTCACAAAATCCAGAGATGCATTGGTAGCTGACTTTGCCGGTCTCACTCGAGACCGCAAGTACGGCGATGGCAAACTGGGTGAAATAGAATATCTCGTCGTCGATACCGGTGGCCTGAATGGTGAATCTGAAGTGCTGGATGTTCGCATGCAGCAGCAGTCTTGGCAGGCGGTCGAAGAGTCAGATGTTGTAGTTTTCATGGTTGACGGGCGTGATGGGCTAACACCGGTTGACGAAGAGATCGCCGATCGACTGCGTCGGTCGGGGCAGGCTGTTTGCCTTACCGTTAATAAAACAGACACGCTTGATGAGGCACAGGTCGCCGCTGAGTTCTATCAGTTGGGTATCGGTGAGCCGCATTGCATAGCGGCAGCTCACAGTCGCGGTTTACTTAAATTGATGCGCGTCGTGCAGGATATGCTGCCTGTGCAGGTACATCCCGCCGAAGAAGATGCAGATGAGGGAATGCGGCTTGCGGTAGTTGGGCGGCCGAACGTGGGTAAGTCCACACTGATTAATCGCATCCTTGGTGAAGAAAGAGTTGTCGCCTTTGATTTGCCTGGTACTACGCGCGACAGTATTGAAGTACCGTTTGAGCGGGATGAGCACAAGTACACGCTAATCGATACTGCAGGGGTAAGGCGCCGTGGCAAAATATCAGAAGCAGTAGAAAAATTCAGTGTGATAAAAACACTGCAGGCAATTGATGAGTGTAACGTCTGTGTGCTTCTGCTTGATGCTACGGAACGAATCACTGATCAAGACCTAAATCTTCTTGGCTATGTTATCGACAAGGGCAGGGCGCTTATTGTCGCGGTAAACAAGTGGGATGGTCTTGAAGCAGAACAACGTGAGCAAATTAAAACTGACATCTCAAGACGTTTAGATTTCTTGAGCTTTACCAGCATTGAGTTTATATCTGCATTACACGGTACAGGGGTGGGGAATCTTTTCTCACTGGCGAATCGTGCGTATGAATCAGCCATGATTGATATGGGGACCCCTCAGCTAACACGTATGCTGGAGTATGCAGTTGAGCAGCATCAGCCACCGCTGGTTCGCGGGCGGCGTATAAAAATGCGCTATGCCCATCAAGGCGGTTCCAATCCTCCTGTAATTGTTGTTCACGGCAATCAGTTACAGCGAGTGCCGGCTGCTTATAAGCGCTATTTAAGTAACTTCTTTCAGCGCGAACTCAAGTTGTTTGGTACACCCGTAAGGATCGACTTTAAGAGCTCGGAAAATCCCTATAGCCACATTAAAAACAAGTTAACACCGGGTCAGCAGCGAAAACGCCGGCGGGCGATTAAGAAGTTTAAAAAGTAGGGTTCATCCTGCGGTAGACATAACGACGCTCCACATTGCCATTCTCCTGGGGAGTGTTGGGGCAAGATTGTGTTGTCTGGCTTTGTATCCGCAAGAATGCAGATGCCAACAACAATCTCCGTTAAAGGAGACTGTCAAAAAAACCTAAAGAATGATCTTATTCTGCCGTTACACTCGCAATTGTCGGCATTCGGCCAGGATGTTGGCAGGTCGCACGTAAAAAAACTATTAATAATCGCGTGGAATAAATGGAAAATCGACTGTCTTTGCAACCGCCTGCAGAGCGAGATGAGAAGTTGTGTGAGACGGAGTCCGCTATCGAGGACGCCATGCAGCAATGGATCAGTAAAGCTCGATCAAGTAATGATGTACGAGACCGTGTGGCAGTAGCCAACGGCATCAGCCGTGGAGTTTTTGGTAGCCTGCATTTAGGCGCTGGTTATTGTGTCGGGAGTAGCGACCTGCCGGCTGATGAATTTGGCGAGCTCGAAGAATTCAAGCGCGCTGCGTAAGCTCACAACAACAAGTATATATCTACGCTCTGACATTCTAGAGTTTCCGCAAGTGAACTTTATCTATGGCGTGGTCCGCGCCTTTGTGAAGTATTAGGTCTGCGCGAAGCCTGGTCGGATAAATATTGTCGCGTAGATTTACCAGGTTAATTGAGTCCCAAATGTCGGATGCGGTCTCTATTGCTTTGGATTCATCAAGATCTGCAAAGTGTGAAAAGTAAGCCCCCGGTTTTTTGAAAACACTATCTCTGAAAGTCAAAAAGCGAGTAATGTACCACTGCTTCACGACGCTCTCTTCGACATCGACATAAATCGAAAAGTCGAAAAAGTCTGAAACGACAACGGTAGGTTCGCCTTTCACCGTCGGGCTTGATTGCAACACATTGAGTCCTTCAACAATCAATACGTCCGGTTGATCAACGACAACAAATTCATCGGGAATGATGTCGTAGTGTAAGTGTGAATATACTGGTGCTTTGACGTTTCGTTTACCACTTTTTATGTCAGTTAGAAAAGTCAGTAGTGCGTGCCGATCGTAGCTTTCCGGAAAGCCTTTTCGCTTCATTAAATCGCGTTTTTCAAGCTCTGCTGTGGAAAATAGAAAGCCGTCGGTGTTAACCAGATCTACGCGTGGATGGCCAGGCCAGCGTTTTAACAGTGTCTGTAGTATGCGGGAAGTCGTGCTTTTGCCTACCGCAACACTGCCGGCGACCCCGATAATAAAAGGCACCTTGGGTGTTAAGTCTTGCATAAACTCTGCTGTTTGTGCATTCAGGGTCTGTGCGGATTTTACGTAGTAACTCAGCAACCGTGATAGAGGCAGATATACATCTTCTGCTTCCACCAACGAGGCGCGCTCATTGATACCGTGCAGAGCTTCGAGCTCTGATCTGGTCAGTGGAAGAGGCGTGTTATCTTTGAGTTTGGCCCACTGTTCAATACTGAATTCACGGTAAGGGCTGAATTCACGGTAGGGAGAATTTGGCAAAAAGGAGTCCAGTGTGACTACTATATGTGCACGTTAGCAGAATTTTACTGGTCGGGACAATGGGCGGGTGGCGACAATAGTTAGAGCTAAACATGAATAGCCCGGTAGTTTGAGTATTCATTTCGAAAGCCGAAAAAAAACGGGGCTCGTGAGCCCCGTTTTATTACTGCATTACTGCAAAACTACATAACTAAATCATAATCACCTACCGAGACCACCTACATGAAGCCTTTCAGCTTCTCTAGTAGTGGGCCGGTAACCGGACCAAGGATATCAGATACACCAGGAATCTCGTTTGCCTTGTCCAGCATCGGAGTCAGCTTGTCCATGTTGCTGCCAACAAGACCGCTAAGTGCACCACGGTTGTCCTCAGGGATTTTGTCCCAGATACCAGACAATCCGTCAACTTTGCCGGTGACTTCTTCGAGCGCCGGTACAGCAGCTGTGGCGGAATCAGCATCAGTAATGCCGCTGATTGCATCAGTTGCACCACCGAAGATGCCACCGATTTCATCACCCACATTAAGACCGCCTACATCCACTGATGGCACCTCAACCGAAGGTACGCTGACGTCTGGAACTTCTACGTCTGCTCCGCCACCACACATTTTAAGCCCAAGTAGACCAATGACGGCCAGCGCTATGATTGGCAGTATTTTCTTCAGCAGGCCACCACCACCTGAGGCCGCACGTCCAGCTGCATCTGCTGTATTACCAGCTGCGTTGCTTGCAGCGCCAGCGACATTACTCGCAGCGTTACCAGCGGCACCTGCGACATTACTTGCCGCGTTGCCAGCAGCGCCTGCAACATTACCCGCTGCATTGCCAACAGCACCAGCGGCTCCACTGACTGCTGCAGCGGCACCGCCGCCAAGGCTTGAGATTTGATCCATAAACCCGGAAGACTGAAGCTGGTCCTGAAAACCGGATGGCATTGCTGCCTGAACGTTGTCTTTCTGGCCGTTTAGAAGGCTCAGCAAGCCACCAGCGTTTTGCGAGAATCCGCCGCCGCCGAAGACTTTGCGCTTTACGATACCAAGCACGATCGGCATGAGTAGCCCCATCAACCCTGAAGATGATTTACCACCGATGCCGGTCAGGCCAGCTACTGCACTTGCCAAACCGCCTGCAGCACCATTGCCAAGGATAGAGCTAAGCATGCTTGAGCCCTGGTTCATAACACTGCTGCTGTTACCACCGGTAAGTAAGCCACCGATGTTGTCGAGCATGCTGTCGTCTTGATCTTTTACTGCGTTGAACAGTGATGCGCCACCGTCACCGTTGGCTTGTGAGGTCAGACCGCTGAGCAGGCCGGGTATGGCTGCGCCCAGTGCTGCTTCTGTTTTGTTGTTGTCCTCACCGAGTAAGGCACCAAGTTGACCAAGTGCTGGTCCTCCTAATTGACCCTTGACGAGATCTACCAGATTAAATGACATAAACGTGTCCCCTATAAATAGACATTGGTTTTATTGCGTAAAGATGTGCGCCGATAATCGACCCAAAATTGACCTTCATCGACGATACTACAAACTATGGTTTTAGGTTATTCGCAGCGTGAGCTGTATTCCGACTGATTTTTACTTTCCTTAGTTTTTCGGGTTTCCGTTTTACTGGTTACCCGTGCTGACTGCTAACTGCATGTATTTTTTCGAATCAGTGTGTTGCCGGTCGTATAATGGTGGGGGTTGGTAGCGGGTTTTTCACCCGCTCATAGAACTAATACACAAAACTATACCATTTTTATGGATGTAAATTCGTTTGTTCTTAAAATTTTACACCGTACGATAAACTACGCAGAGTGACTCATTGCTTGGATACGAGCCAGACAACCGATAGTGTAAAAAATGTTGACAAGCAGGAGGCTTTTGCCAGCCCTGGCGTAAGCACATTATCCGGTTCCCAGACCAGCTTTTCGGTGGCACCCATGATGGAAATTACTGACAGATACTGTCGTAGTTTCCACCGGGTTTTATCGAGAAATGCCTTGTTATACAGCGAAATGATTACCGCCGCCGCTGTAGTACACGGTGATCGCAAGTACCTGCTTGATTATGATAGCGCTGAGTTACCAGTTGTATTGCAGCTCGGTGGAAGTGATGCCGGGTTAATGGCAGAGAGCGCCGCAATAGGTGAGCAATTTGGCTACAGTCAGGTCAATATTAATTGTGGTTGCCCCAGTGATCGAGTAAAAAGTGGTCGATTTGGCGCTTGTCTGATGGCGGAGCCAGCATTAGTTGCAGAGTCTTTTATAGCAATGAGTGCAGCGGTGAAGATCCCGGTTACCGTAAAGTGTCGGATAGGGATTGATCGGGATGATTCGTTTGAGCCGTTTGAACGTTTTATCCGTATTGTTGCGGATGCAGGCTGCGACACGTTTATTGTTCATGCGCGCAAAGCATGGCTTGACGGACTTAGTCCAAAAGAAAACCGTACGATTCCTCCATTGAAATATGAATACGTTGATCAGATAAAAAGTCTGTACCCCCACATACAGTTTATTCTCAATGGCGGTTTGTCGACCCACGAGCAGGCGATAGCTAACAGCCGCTCTATCGATGGTGTGATGTTAGGTCGGGAGGTTTGCTCCAATCCCTGGATGCTGAACGAGGTTGATCATCTTTATTATGGCGCACAGCAAAACAACAGAACTCGTTTCGATGTTGTCGAAGCATGTTATCCATATATCGAAACACATCTGATGCAAGATGTGCCGCTCGGTAAAATAATGAAACCGATGTTGGGTTTGTTTCACGCCCAACCAGGTGGGCGGTTGTGGCGTCGGATTCTGAGTGAAACAATGTGGGTTAAAGGGGCCGGATTACACACTGTTCAACGCGCGCTGGATGCAGTCAGACAGACTGCGGAAGATATGCAGCGTATAAGCCGGTGAATCAATTTTAGCTGTGGCGATTCAAGTTAACTCAAACGGGATGGTCGGTACATGTGGCGTTCTAAATTTTATTAGTGGGTCTCTCGAGCCATGCAGTAGTTGATGACTGCAAACATCTTCCCCTCTTGCAAAGCAAAAGACGACATCGCCTGCCGCAGGCTGTGTTTTGAGCGGCATTGCTGCCGCAGGCCTTCATTTTTGAAAAGACCAAAAACGAAGCAAAAAGTCTTTTCGCAACTTGTCTGCCCTGCGGGTGCCTGCGGCATTTTGAATCACATCGTTCCAACGGGCCGCTCAGAAGGCACATCCTTGTGCCCACTTCGCTTACGCGGCGTCCTGCCGCCCATCTTTTAGATAAATAAGGCCCGTCTCCACGATGAGATTCAAAACAGATCAAACGCTGGGTAAAGCAACTGCCTCGTACCTTTGGCACTTCGCTTTTTTTGCGAAGCGTTTTTTGTAGAGTGCATAAGACGAGATTGCTAAGCGTATTGGTGCGGAATTAACCGGCTACAGGCTGCAAGTTGAAGTTCTTGCTATTCAGCAATGTCGGGTCATGGTTTTGTTTGGCATCTTCTGTAATAGCGCAAACACAACTGTCCTTTGGTGATTTTGTATTCTTCCGAGGGAGAATGTCTCTTCGGGGTTTTGGTAGACATTTAAAAGCTGTGTATTCTCCCGAGGTAGAATGTCAGTTCGGGGGGGGTTGATAGACATTTAAAACCGACACCCTCCAGAGGGAGGGTCGGCGTCTAAGCGCGGGGAGGGCAAGTCGCTCAGACTACATGGGTAAGTAAGCCAGGCTGTTATTAGAGAGGTGTGACCCTGTTCCTTACTATAGTGGTTACTGTTCAGCCTGAATTGCATTAGGATAAAATAGCTGTTGCTCTTTGAGCTTGTAGCTCGCTATCAGAGATTGACCCGTATCGCTGATCATCCAGTTAACGAAGCGTTCGCCGCTTTTTGTATTTGAGTGTGGGCACTTATTGTTATTCACCAGGACTATTCCATATTGATTGAACAGTCTGTCATCTCCTTCTACCAGAATTTTATGATCACCGCGGTTCTTAAAGTTAATCCAGGTGGCTCTATCGGTGATGGTGTAGGCATCCATACCCACAGCGATATTCAAAGTAGCACCCATGCCACTACCAGTTTCTCGGTACCATTCACCACTGTGTTGTGTGGGGTCAGTGCTTGATTGTTGCCATAGACCCTGCTCTTTTTTGTGAGTGCCGGAGTCGTCGCCCCGAGATGCAAAGATAGACTTGCTATCTGCAATTGCATTTAATGCTGTTGTTACATCTTCTATTTCGGCAATAGCCGCAGGGTCTTTTGCCGGGCCGATCAGTACAAAGTCGTTGTACATGAGGTCGTGTCTTTGAACACCAAACCCACCTTCAACAAATTTTAGTTCTGCTTCTTTGGCGTGAACCAGCAGTACATCAGCATCGCAGTTGCTGGCGTTTCTGATTGCCTGCCCTGTACCAACCGCAACGACGTTTACCTTGATGTCTGTTTCTGACTCAAACTGTGGTAGCAGGTAGTCGTACAGGCCGGAATTGGCAGTAGAAGTAGTGGATTGAACCAGAACGGTACGGTTATCAGCCAACACACTGTTTGTTATCACGTAGCCCGTAACTAGTGCTGTGGTAATAACGGCAAGAATGGCAATGGGTATAAAAGATCTTATATTCATTAGTGCAGTAGGTTATTTGATATAGGCAGACAGATAGTTGCCGGCCTCGGCAGATTCAGGTCGGGTAAAAAACTTATCTGCGCTGCAGTGTTCTGTGATTGTTCCCTTGTTCAAAAACACTACATCATCAGCGAGCCTTCTGGCCTGAGCGATATCATGTGTCACCATAATTACTTTTATTGACTGCTGCGATGCACTGATGATTTGTGACTCTATTTGTAGTGTCGCATCCGGATCAAGATTAGCGGTAGGTTCATCGAAAAAGATAGCTTCAGGGTCACAGGCGATTGCTCTGGCTATGGCCAGTCGTTGTTGCTCACCGCCAGAGAGGGATTTCGCAGGTTGATTGCTCTTGCTATCAAGATTGGCCGATTGCAGATACTTCATAACCAGACTTTTTGGCTTATCGCGCAGCTTGAGCACATATTCAATATTTGCCGCAGCACTTCGGTTTAGCATTAAAGGTTTTTGAAAAACCATGGCTTGTTTTTTTCTGGTTTCAACGTCAGAAGCCGTATCACCATTCCATTGTATCTTACCCTCTGTAGGTTCAAGCAAGCCATGCATACATCGCAAAAGTATGCTTTTACCCGCACCGTTGTGGCCCATAACAATGGTGATACCGTTGTCTGTCAACTGAAGATTAATATTGCGCAGTATGTGTGTTTCGTTAACAGTAAGGGCAACATCTTTTATTTCGAGCGGCAGCATCAGGTGATTCTCGCTCTGAGACTAAACACCAATGAGTTTACAGCCAGTGCGATAGTCAGTAGCACGGCTCCAAGGGCCAGGGCGAGCGGCAAATCACCTTTGGAAGTTTCTAGTGCGATAGCTGTGGTCATCACACGAGTCAGGTGATCTATATTACCCCCAACAATTATAACAGCACCAACTTCTGAAATAGCGCGCGAGAAACCTGCCATGCCAGTGGTAAGCAGACTTAACCTGCTATCCCACAATAGTGTTTTCACACTCCCGGACAATGGAACGCAGAGCGAACTCATGGTATCGCCATACTCTCTCCAGCTGTCTTCGATCTGCTGTCTCGTGAGCGCTGCGACAATCGGCAGCACCAGAGCGAACTGTGCGATTATCATCGCTGTTGGGGTATAAAGCAGTTGCAGAAAGCCCATGGGTCCGGAGCGGGATAACATTAAGTAGACAATCAGGCCGAGCACCACTGGTGGCATACCCATTAAGGTGTTAACCAGTATGGTGCAAAGTGTTTTGCCGGGGAAATTTTTAATCCCGAGTAGAGCGCCGAGCGGCAGGCCGATCAGGCAGGCCAGAAATGTCGCGGTCAGGCTGACTCGCAGCGAAAGCCAGACGATTTCAATCAAATCCGGATCCGGGCCGGAAAGCAACACAACTACTTCAGAGAAAATCTGCGAGAGCGTACTCATGTTGCCGGGACTTTCACCAGGGATGCCACCGGAAATTTCAAATTCCGGAGGTGTCTGGTGGTTGCTGCCATGTGTTTTCGAACCAGTTCTATTGAATTTGGCTTAACGAATAAGACTCAGGAATTCATTACGGGTGTTGATATCTTTCTTAAACCGACCAATCATCATTGATGTGGTCATGGTTGAGTTCTGTTTTTCAACACCGCGCATCATCATGCACAAGTGCTTCGACTCAACAACCACACCCACTCCCTGGCCGTCGGTCACTTCCTGCACCGCATCAGCAATCTGTTTTGTCAGATTTTCCTGAATTTGCAGCCGTCTGGCGTACATATCGACGATTCTAGCGACTTTTGACAAGCCAATCACTTTGCCCTGAGGCAGATACGCCACATGGCATTTACCGATGAACGGCAGCATGTGGTGCTCGCACATTGAGTACATCTCAATGTCCTTAACAATCACCATTTCGTCGCTATCAGACTCGAAAACGGCGCCATTGAGAATTTTTTCCAGCGTTTGATTGTAACCCTGGGTCAGAAAAGACATTGCCCGGGAGGCGCGCTCTGGTGTTTTTAACAAACCTTCCCGAGATAGATCTTCGCCGATCGCTTCTATGATTTTTTTGAATTCTTGTTCCATTAGCGATTACACATGTACGTGGAGAAAAAATAGTCAACTCTTATTGCCACTTTATGAGGCAAACTGCCGGTGACACGTCAGCGATCTTGGCGACCATTGTGCTTTAAGATTCTAAATCGATGTAAGTTATTGATTTTATTGGTTATTTTTTCATTGTGTGACAAGTCTTGTCACACACACACTGGAAAAGCCAATGAAAAACAAGCTTCCACCATACGTGTACCCCAGACCCAGACGATCTGCCTACTGTTACAGGCCCTATGTTAAAGGAAAGGCATCCAGACCGGAATACAAGCTTTGTTCAATTGATGCTTCGATGTCTGAGATTTGGGAAGCTTACGAGAACCAGCTGAAGGAAAACCAGCCAACTGGCAAAGACACCATCAGATGGCTTCTAAAGACTTACATCGAATCTGACAGCTTCAAAGAGAAGGGCCTCAAGACTCAGAAGAATCAGCTGTATCTAGTGAACACAATCTGCCAGCACAAGACCTCCAACGGGAAAGTAGGTGACAAGCAACTCAGCAAAGTGACTGCAGGGTTCTGGACCGTGTTCATGGAGAGCTTGAAAGCTCAGGGCAAAACACCAACAGCTAATAACTGCCGAAGCTTTCTCAATGTTGCATGGTGCTGGGCTTATGCTCGGGACAAGGCTCCCATACCTTCACCAATTCAGCACAGCATTAAATTCAAGACTCAGGTTAGAGACAGGTATGTGACTGATGCAGAGTACACGGCAGTGTACAACCAAGCTGAGAACATGGTGCAGAGAGCAATGGAGCTTGCCTACTTGTGTAGGCTAAGAAGCATTGAAGTCTTGGAAATGAAACAAGATCAGTTGCTGGACGAGGGCATCTTATGCCGAAGACGTAAAGGCAGTAAAGACAACATAGCTATCTGGAACGATAGGCTTAGAAAAGCAGTAAAACCACAAGCTCAGTCAGAGTATGTGGTGCACTACCGATCTGGTAAGCAACTACAACACAGAGAGCTGAACAAAAGGTTTTTACAGGCTTTGAGAGCTTCAGGAGTTGATCACTTTACTTTCCATGATCTAAAGGCCAAAGGTATATCAGACACTAAAGCAGAGTTAAGAAAAGGGGCAGGGGGACATCGTAGTGATTCAGCTGCACAAGTTTATGATAGGTCGATAGATCGATATCAACCTGCTGCAAGTTAATCAGAAGACTGCTGGGGCCAATATTTAAAGCTATTACCAAAGAATCCAAGCTGGAGAAGTACACAAGCCACAGTCTACGTAAAGCATTTATTCAAGTAGGAGAGACTGTGAGTTTGGGAGTTAAAAGCATATCAGTCATGAGGCTGACTCTGCACGAAGACAAAGAGCTGCACCATATCA
>CALIHW010000180.1 GCA_938020525.1 uncultured Granulosicoccaceae bacterium
GCTCGAAGTCTTATTGAATATCTAACCAGACATACCCCTCTTCCGGCGCAAACTACACGCCGGATTCTCCCCAGGGAGAATGACAAAAGCAGCACTGGTTATGGTTATGTGATAGTCACTAAATGCTTTGACGACACCCTCGAAGGGAGAGTCCAATGCGTAGTTTGCATTGGGAGAGGGATACTTTTGGCAATAAATTCAAAGTTTAAACTCGAAGTCTTATTGAATAATTAACCGGACACACCCCTCTTCCGGCGCAAACTACACGCCAGATTCTCCCCGAGGAGAATGCCAAAAGCGGCACTGGTAAAGTCTTGTGATAGTCACTAAAACCTTTGACGACACCCTCCTGAGGAAAAATAACGCCCTAAGTGTCATGACGCTTCATGTCATGTCATGACATTTAAATCTGTCAACAATCTATTTGAGCGCCAATCAAAAATTAGGCTTATTGCATCAATTTACTATATATTTCAGAGGTTTGGGCTGGCGAATCAAAATGAGATCAGCCCACGTACCAGCCAATGCTGCAAAAAAACTAGTGTAGTTAATACTACCGTCGAGCAATCCGAACGGAACCCAAAAATTTCCAATGAACATATCGAAAAAAATGAAAGCAGTCGTACTGACCGGCCATGGCGGGTTAGACAAACTGGAATACCGGGTGGACTACCCCACTCCGGAGCCGGACAGCAATGAAGTGCTCATCAAGGTTGCCGCCTGCGGACTCAACAACACGGACGTCAATACTCGTTCCGGCTGGTATTCAAAAGCCGTAAGTGATGCCACAACCGGTGATGCTTACACCACAGTAGATGGCAACGATCCAACCTGGGGTGGCGCGCCGCTTACCTTTCCGCGAATTCAAGGTGCAGACGTCTGCGGAACAGTAGTTGTTGCCGGAGCTAACGCAGATCAATCCTTAATTGGCAAACGAGTCATCACAGACAATTGGCTTCGTGACTGGAATGACCCCGACAACAAGAACAGTACAGGTTACTTCGGTTCAGAGTGCAATGGAGGCTATGCAGAGTACGCAACTATTGACTATCGCAATGTTGGGGTTGTTAATTCTGATTTATCAGATGCGGAACTTGCTACGTTCTCCTGCTCTTATACCACTGCGGAGGGCATGCTCTCACGCGCCAACGTTAAGCCAGGTGACAGCGTTTTAATCACTGGTGCATCCGGTGGTGTCGGTTCCGCCCTATTGCAACTAGCTAAGCGTCGCGGCGCTACCGTAGTCGGACTTTCCGCAGAACATAAGCATGCAGAGCTTAAAAAACTAGGTGCCCATGCACTAATAAGTCGAGACCCTGCTAGCCTTAAAGAGGCTCTTGAGCTTGCGATTAATAAGGCAGCTGTATCTGTTGTCGCAGATGTGGTTGGCGGACCGATGTTCCCCCAGTTAATAGATTGTCTTGAACGCGGTGGCAGATACACTTGCTCCGGGGCAATCGCAGGGCCAATAGTTGATCTCGATTTACGCACTTTATACCTGCACGATCTCACTTTTACCGGCTCGACGGTTATTCCAACAAATATTTTTGGTGACCTGATTGGCTATATAGAAAAAAAGGAAATCAAACCAGTGCTCGCTGCCACATATCCATTAATGGAACTCGCCAAAGCACAACAGGCTTTCATTGACAAACAACAGTGCGGCAATATTGTTGTAACTATGTGAAGCCCTTCACTGACCACCATTGTTTGGTGTTTTCTCAAAGTACAATGGCCTTCACTAACAGAAACCCTTCTATAGCGCCAGAAACCCTTCTATAACGAAGGGACCTGTCGCCCTGTGCCCCAATCAAAGCCAATACAACTACAGCCCAAATTTGTATATCAAATGGCATATCTGGACCCATCTCTATCCGAGCACTGACTGGTAAAATGTTGTAATGTTCCGGCATAAGCAATCGCCGGAGATACCATGGCAAACCTGATCAAACCCCACGGCAGTGATACGCTAAAGCCACTCTTTGTCACCGATGACAGCACGCGTAGCCAGCTGGCAAAAGACGCGGGCTCGATGCCATCTGTCACTATCAGCTCAGCCGCTGCCGGCAATGCAGTGATGCTCGGCGGAGGTTACTTCACGCCACTTACGGGCTTCATGGATAAGTCCAATGCACTTTCTGTCGGTGCATCGATGACGACCACAGACAAAGTATTCTGGCCAACACCGGTACTGAACCTGGTACCGGATGCCGGCAGCATCAAAGCAGGCGATCAGATTGCACTGAAGGATCCCAATGTCGATGGAGCACCGGTACTTGCTATACAAACAGTAGACGCGGTCGAGAAGTTTACCGATGCAGAAATTCAAACACTGACCCAGCAAACTTTCGGTACCATAGATCCGGAACATCCGGGTGTAGCTGAGTTTTTAGCGCAAGGCAAAGTTGCAATCTCGGGACCAATCAAAGTACTCAACTACAGCTACTTTGAAAAAGACTTCCCCGATACATTCCGTACCGCCGTTGAAATTCGCGATGAAATAGCATCACTTGGCTGGAAACGTATTGTCGCCTTCCAGACGCGCAACCCGATGCACCGTGCACACGAAGAACTGTGTCATATGGCAATGGATCGGCTTAACGCAGACGGACTCGTTATTCATATGCTACTCGGTAAGTTAAAGCCAGGTGATATTCCAGCAGACGTGCGCGATGCAGCGATCCGAAAAATGATCGAGTTATACTTTCCACCGAATACAGCACTGGTTAATGGCTACGGCTTTGACATGTTATACGCAGGTCCGCGTGAAGCACTACTGCACGCCGTGTTTCGTCAGAACATGGGTGCCACACATTTTATAATCGGCCGTGATCATGCAGGGGTAGGCGACTACTATGGTGCTTTTGAAGCACAGGAAGTGTTTGACACGCTGCCAGACGGCGCACTGGAAATTGAACTTTTCAAGGCAGATCACACGGCCTACTCCAAAAAGCTCAAAAAAGTTGTAATGATGCGTGAAGCACCCGATCACACTAAAGAAGATTTTGTTCTTTTATCAGGAACTGCGGTGCGTGAAATGCTTGGCGAAGGGAAAGCACCACCAGAAGAATTTTCACGACCTGAAGTTGCTCAGATACTAATGGACCATTATCGCAGTTAAATTCACCGAGCAAGCGTTAGTGCAACTCCGGATTTACTTTTATTAGAATGTTGCTTAGCCGTAGGGGGGATAAGCTTGCGCATCCACCAATGTGCAGCACGTCAGATACGTAACTACCAAGTCAATCCGGCGATTTGATTAGCTGTTAATTTGGTAGCGGTTGTTGTGGTAGATTGGTGGATGCGCGAGCTTATCCCCC
>CALIHW010000181.1 GCA_938020525.1 uncultured Granulosicoccaceae bacterium
CAGCCTGATGAACCCGTACATATTAAATAGGTAAGCCTGATCCGTCCAAATCAGATATTTTTCTTTTATAACAGGGTGTTACCTGATTCCCATGATACCGGGTGAAGAGTAGTTTGTGTCAGCAGTCGCCATTTGTTACGAAAAGTAACGAGGCTGGGGATTGATAAGCCCTTTACGCCAGCTATCCCTGTACTGATGTCTGATTCACAACCCGGACGCTAGACTTTTACCCGAATCTAAACCACAGCAAGACCGTACTGCTCAGACGCTTCACACAACAACTCCCACAAAGAGACAGCAAAGCCGCGTGGCAGGAATAGCTCATAGCCGAGCTCTGAACGCCACAATGTTACACCGACGTGATGGAACGCTGTCGATGCCACCGCACCAACTGGAAACGACTGGGCTCGCAGATCGAGTGGCAGATAACTATTTAGAACGCTGGTAGCCTCTGCTCCAGTAATTCTTACATGGCTGCGCGAGTGAGATAAATCGATAACCGCACCGTTGCTTGCCTCAATCTCCGATGGTTGCGCGCCGTACACCCAGAACTTGCATGGTTCAATACGCAACATCGCTTTATCTCCATTTGATTCTGCCCTACAAAATCCAGGTACGGACGACAGTCCCAGAGCCTCTGCGGCCTGGTTTGCAGTTGCAGTTAACGTATCAGGCCACACTGCCAACTGCCAAAGTGTCAGATCCCGCACTTCTGTTAGTGCCACGCCAGCCTGCGATAGTGCTATCGGTTTATGATGTGATGCTAATGCCGAGACACGAGCAGGTAGAGTTGTTGAATCGCCTACAGTTGTTGAATCAGCCACGCATTCTCTCCCCACTTGGATCCACCATGTGCGGTGAAATTATTTCTACATTGATATTACCGCGGCGCACCGGATCTGCTGCTACGACTGTTTTACCAGACCACTCGCTGTAACCGCCGTTGATATATCCCAATCCAATCCAGTGGCCCATAGACGGTGAATGTGTAACCGCCGTTATCCAGCCTTCACCGTGACCTTCAATTTTATGCTCTGCACACAGCACGGAGCCTGCCTTAAATGTCTCGGAACGTTCTTTCGGAATAATACCAACCAATTGCGGGCGATTTGGTCTGTTTAAGTCCGGGCGCTTACGTAACGCACTACCTATATAGGATTTTTTATCCGATGCCATAGCACCCAGGCCTGCATCTTCTATCGTGACACGACCATCCAGCTCGACACCTGTAACGTGACCTTTCTCTATACGCAAAGCACCAAGTGTCTCTGTGCCGTACAAACAACCATCAAATGATTTGGCTGATTCCCAAAGCATATCCATCATACTTTCTGAATAATCCGACTCTACATACATCTCATAAGCCATCTCACCCGAAAAGCTGATACGTGCGATTCTGCACGTCACACCATTTTTAAGCTGTGTTTCTATGACACCCATAAACGGAAGCGCATCATTCGAGACGGCATTCTCATCCTGTACGCACGCTTCCAGTACTGATCGGGATTTAGGTCCCGCAACCGCAGATCCAGCCCATTGCTCAGAGACTGACGTCACATGTACTTTTAAATGAGACCACCGTATTTGCAGCAGCTCTTCAAGCCAGACCATCACCTTGGCAGCATGAGCGGTAGTCGTGGTCATGAAGTAATCTGTTTCACTAAAGCGCCAGGTTGTACCGTCGTCCATCACAATACCGTCGTCACGCAGCATGATGCCGTAGCGGGCCTTACCTATGGGCAGTTTGGCAAAGGCATTACTGTAAATACTATTTATAAATTCTGTTGCGTCCGGCCCTTGAATCGCTATCTTGCCGAGAGAAGTCACATCAACCAGACCAACTGTTTCGCGGGTGGTAATTGTTTCGCGAATGTATGCCTCGGTGATCCCCTCGCCTTCTCGCGCAAAGTACCACGGTCTTTGCCACAGACCCGCTTCAGTCATCGTTGCACCGTTAGCAAGATTCCATTCATGCATTGGGGTTCTTCGTAACGGCTTGAAGTGCGCACCCTTACCTCTGCCGGTTAATGCGCCTAGACTGATCGGTGTATACGGTGGCCTGAAGGTGGTCGTACCTACCTCTGGAATTTCACGCCCAAGCGCTTCCGCCATCAGTGCCAGACCAATAATGTTGCCCATCTTTCCCTGATCAGTAGCCATTCCAAGCGTTGTATAGCGCTTCAAATGCTCAACAGATACAAAACCTTCCTGATGTGCGAGTCTTACGTCATCAGCAGTTACATCATGTTGAGGGTCAATAAAGCTCTTAAGTTTTCTACCTTCTACTTTTACTTCGTATAGAGGTTTTATAGGCGTTTCCCAACCACCCACAGCAGTGCTAACTGAAACCGAAGTTTTATCGCCATTAATAGCAGCGATAGCAGCATCGGCGGCGGACTTACCTGACTGTTCACAATCACTTGTACCCCACACTGCATTAGCAGAGCCCGCTATTTGAATCGGCTCATCGTGTTTCGGTGAAACAAAACACAGGTTGTCTTTATCCCAGACAGGCCTGACACTGCGATGAGACAATAAATTCACAACCGGTGACCAGCCACCCGACATCAACAACAAGTCACAATCCACTGTCTCACCCGCACTCCAGCCTGCTCCGCTGTCAACTGCAAGATCAAGACTGCTAATTACCCTTTTACCGTTAGCACAAAGTGCCGTGTTGCTCGCTTTAAGTGCGATGCCTTTGGAGTCCAGCAACCCACCAACACTATCAGGGAGTGATCCACGCGCATCCAGCAGTGTTACATCCGCACCCACTCTGGCGAACGTCATGGCAGATGCATACGCAGAATCATTGTTGGTTGCGATGACCACCTTTTTACCTGGCAACACACCATATCGACTAACATAAGTCGCTGCAGCAGCAGCCGTCATGATGCCAGGTAGATCGTTATTACCGAAAGCAACCGTTCGTTCCAACGCACCTGTAGCCAGAATAGTGTGTTTGGCACGTACCGTTAAAAATCGCTGCCGTGGTGTGTGAGGTGATGGCTCCGCAAGATGGTCAGTAACACGTTCCAACAATCCTGCAACACCATAGTCATACAAGCCAAAAGCGGTTGTTCTGGTGAGTATCGTCGCACCTGCATCTTGCAACGCTTTTATAGATGCTTTGCGTTTTTCTTCTGCATCCGGACTGGTTTGATTAAGATAATCGCCCCCTAACTCATAGTCTTGCTCAACCAGCATCACATCAAGGCCTGCCTGTGCAAGCTGTACTGCTGCAGCAAGGCCTGCAGGCCCAGACCCTACGACCAGTACATCACAAAAACGATGACCGTGCTCATAAGTATCCGGGTCAGGCTCACGTGATGCGACACCCATACCTGCCGCTTTGCGGATCAGCTTTTCATACTGCATCCAGATGCCGGTGCCTTTACCCCACTCCATCGGCGGAATACCCATAAAGGTTTTGTAGTAAAAACCTGCAGAGAAAAAACGCGACATCAGGTTATTTACGGCACCGATATCTCTACGCACATTCGGCCATGCATTCTGACCACTGGCCTCAAGGCCTTCATATATCTCTTGCGTTGTCGCCTTTACATTCGGATCTCGCCTGTCACCACGACCAACTGTGACGATAGCACCAGACTCTTCCACACCTGCAGACATAACGCCGCGTGGTCGATGATACTTAAAACTTCGACCGAAAATTGTTTCACCGCTAGCCATCAATGCGGAGGCAAGTGTATCTCCAACAAAGCCTGTAAAATTTTGGTTATCCCATTTAAAGCTAACTTGGCTCGAACGATCAATCCGGCCACCCTGCTCTAGTCTTGAAGCACTCACTTGCCTGCCTCCAATACTTTAGCGACACCCTCGTGAGCCGCACGCACAGAATGGATCTCATGTGTCATAGTATCGCGCTCAACCAGTATCCACTGACGGCAGCCGCTGACATGCTGCCAGCTCTCGGTTTGTACACCACGAATATTCTCACGCTGAAAGACAGCCTCCACCCACTGCTCTACCGGCGCATCAAGAGCAGGATAGACAATGCTGCCGTCGCCACCATAACTGAACTCGCTATGGTCTCTCTCACCACAAAACGGACAATTGATACGAATCATTTTCTCTTCCTGCCAAAAGCAACCACTGACGACTCACTTTTTATGACGCTGCTATCCATGTAGTTTTGGATCCGGGCCCGCACCGCGCTCATCAAGAACAACACCTTGAGCAAACCGATCAAGATTAAAGTGTTCTATGGTTTCATGCGGTCGATCATTTGCAATCAGATCTGCAAAGTACCAACCCGATGCGGGGCTTGCTTTAAACCCGCCATAGTTCCAGCCGGCATTAAGATACAAGTTATTCAACGGCGTTTTACAAATAAATGGTGATCCATCCATCGACATATCCATCACCCCTGACCAGTGGCGCAACAGCCTGACACGCCCCAGACAAGGTAGAATAGAAATCGCACACTCTGCTACATCTTGGACTATAGGCAGATTGCCGCGCTGTGCATAAGACTTGTACCAGTCAATATCACCACCGAACACCATCCCGCCTTTATCAGACTGCGATATATAAAAGTGCGCACCACCGACACCAAACACGACCACCTGATCAAGCAATGGCTTAAGCGGCTCACTGACGAACGCCTGCAACTTGTGGGACTCTATAGGTAAGGTATTAAACCCTGCCATCTGCCATAAACGAGAAGTATTACCTGCTACCGCAAAGCCAACTTTCTTGGCTTGTATCTCGCCGCGTGAGGTGGTGAGACTGGTAATTTCATTGCCTGATCTGGTGGTCGACGTAACTTCACAGTTCTGCAGGATATCCACACCCAGTGCATCTGCAGCACGTGCATAACCCCAGGCAACTGCATCGTGTCGTGCAGTACCCGCACGCTTTTGCACCGCGGCACCTCTAATTGGAAAGCGCGCGTCAGGTCCGTAGTTAAGATGCGGCACTTCCTGCTTCAGTTGGTCAAGGTCCCAGATCTCTGCATCCGCGGTACCGGTAAGTCGCATAGTGTTGTATCGACGCGCCGCACCATCAATAGCAGCAGGACTATGCAAAAGTGAAATATGTGATCGCTGACTGAACATGACGTTGTAGTTCAGATCATGACTGAGGTCTTCCCACAACTTCAGTGAGTGCTCATAGAACTCACGGTTACCCGGCAAAAAGTAGTTTGAACGTACGATGGTGGTGTTACGCCCGGCGTTACCTCCCCCAAGCCAGCCTTTTTCAACTACAGCAATATTTTTTTGACCATGGTTTTTGGCAAGATAATAAGCCGTCGCCAAGCCATGCAATCCACCACCGACAATAACGATATCGTATTGCTTTTTAGGTTCCGGATCACGCCATTGACGAGTCCAGCCAGACTGACCACTCAGACCATTGCGGAATACACTCCATGCGGAAAAGCGAGTCATCTCGAACGGATTCCCATTAGTTGCGGTCCTGAAGCTGTTACCAGAACCGCTAGCTTACCGCACCGAACATCAGCGATACACGGTCGCAATAGAACTATTTAGCAATGCTCGCGACACGCGACACTAATAACTACGGCAGACGTGTCGGCGACAATCGAATCAGTGGCGAGAGCAGAATAAGACCAATGATAGACCTTTGCGTGACACCTATTGTGGTTTTGGCAATTCCTGCTCGACCAGGTTCACCCAATATGACGAACCTATGGTTAACAGCTCATCGTTAAAATCATAATCTGCCGAATGCAGTGGTCTGCTATGACTACCGGAAGTACCGTTGCCCATCATCACATAGCTGCCTTGTTGCGCTGTCACCATATGAGAAAAATCCTCAGAAAATAATTTCGGCTCGCATTCACCATCGACAGCGTCATCACCAAGCAGTGTTCGTGCGGCCTGACTGGCACGTGATGCACAGTTGGCATCGTTGATCGTGGCCGGGAAAGCCGTCTTGTAACTGACCTCACCTTCAACATCATGCGCCATACATATGCCGTTAACGATCTGTCGCATGCGGGCTTCAATAGTCTCATTTATCTCAGGCGTCAAAGCACGTGCATCACCACTCAGCACAGCATTGCCTGGTAACACATTGCGCCCGCCGTCGCTGGTAAACTCCGTTACTGAAACCACCCCGTTCAAGCCCGGGTTGAGCTTACGTGACACAATAGTCTGAAGGGCTGCGACAATTTCCGATCCAACCACAATGGCATCCACACCCATGTGCGGTAACGCGGCATGACCACCGCGTGCAGTAATTTTTATCTCAAACAAACTTTCACTTGCTGTTACCGGCCCCGCACGTGTTGCGAAGGTACCTGTAGGCATACCCGGGATGTTATGCATACCGTACACCGCATCAACCGGATGCTGATCAAACAAACCATCCTTTAGCATTGCCTGCGCACCGAAGCCATGCTCTTCGTTTGGCTGAAAGATGAATACAACCCGCCCGCTGAACTCCCCTGACTCTGCAAGGTACTGCGCCGCACCAAGCAGCATAGAAGTATGACCGTCATGACCGCAAGCATGCATTACATCCTTTTTTGTTGACCGATGTGCATAATCATTGATTTCGTTTATCGGCAAGGCATCCATGTCTGCACGGAGTCCTATGCTTGCAGTGCCATTGCCTCGCTGCAGCACACCAACCACACCAGTTTTGCCGATGCCTGTAAAAGTTTCTATGCCGAATGATTTCAACAGGGACGCCACACGGGCAGATGTGCGATGTTCATCAAACCCAAGCTCGGGGTTTTGATGGAAGTCGTGACGCCACTGTTGCATGGTATCTTGCAGGTTACTGGTTTTCATGTTGCCAATGTAGACGAAAGCAACCTTACGGTAAACCGGCCAGAACAGACACGTCGCACGCCCAGACTCTCACAAACCAGACACGTCCCACGACTGTTGTGGCTGGAGACATCAATTCGCGTAAGATCTGTGCATATCTGTACAGCCCCGTCTACTAGTGGGCTGTGCGGAAAGTTCGATAACACTTTTCTTCGCCACAGCCGCCATAGCTGCGTTAAAAAAACTTGACGTAGGCCCTGCTATGTCTGCGTTTTTTCGCGCAAGCTCAGCCGACTG
>CALIHW010000182.1 GCA_938020525.1 uncultured Granulosicoccaceae bacterium
ATGCCCATGGCCGGGGCAGGGGTTCTATTTTAAGAATGAAGTTGCTTCCGGTGCCGACGTTAAAGGTATGAAGCTACGCTCATACAATGCAGCTACTGCTACCGTGATCGAAAGCCTCGGCGGTACACCTGTGCAAATTGAAGCGGCCGAATTGACGCAGGCGCTTGCAACCGGTGTTGCGGATGGTTTTATTTCCTCCGGTTCAACTGGCTATGATCGTAAAGTCTGGGAGCACTTGTCTCACTACTATAAAGTCAATGCCTGGTTGCCTCGCAACTACGTGATGGTTAACAAAGGAATGTGGGAGTCACTCGATGCTGATGTGCAGGCGGGTTTGCAGAAGGCTGCCGATGAAACCGGTGCTTCCTGTGCTGCCAAGTCTGAAGAACTGGCTAACTGGTACTTCGAACAGTTGGAAGAAAACGGTATGACTGTAACCGATGCCGGGCCTGAATTTCTGGCAGAGCTTAAAGAAATTGGTGCGGCTATGCAGGCGGACTGGTTATCTCAGGTAGGTGACAAAGGCCAGACGATTCTGGATGCTTATCAAAAGTAACTGAAGTAAGAATCATTTCAGCCCCCGATTCACTGCGATTCGGGGGTCGTTGCTTGTAATCCTACAATACACAACTAACGAATCGTTCAGCTTATGGATTGGAAGCCTTTTTTCGGCCTGCCTCTGTGGTTCTGGCTATTTGTGTTGCCAAGCCTGATTGTCATTTTTTGCGCAATATTTAAACCCTTTGCAGCAGTATTGTTGAAGCCGGTATGGGCGGTACTGAACAAGGTCTACGATCTGTCGGGTGTTGTTGCAGCACTTTGCATGATAACGATACTTTTGATAATTGTGGCTCAAATGTTGGTGCGCTGGTTTGGTTTGCAGTTTCCGGGTTCCACCGATTATGCTGGCTATGCGATGGCTGCGACTTCATTCTTTGCACTTGCTCATGCATTGAATCGGGGAGCGCACATTCGAGTTTCAATACTTTTAAATTTAAATCATCACACACGTTTCTGGCTTGATGCGTTTGCATTATTCATTGCATCTTTAACTGCCACTTACTTTGCACGTTTTGCAATCAAAGCCAATTTCTTTTCTGAAATGCTCAATGACCGAACGCAAGGGCTTGATAAGGTGCCAGAACAATTACTCACGGTGGTGAAGATGGTTGGCTCAGCTCCGTCTAAGTGGGGCGAGATGTGGGCTAACTCCGGTACCGACTGGGTTTATACACCAATTTGGTTGCCACAGATCGCGATGTCTGTTGGCTCAGTTTTACTTGCCATAGCATTGTGGGACAACCTGATCCGCCTGGTTGTTCACGGTAGAAGCGCGATAAGAATGGAAACTGTCGAATGACTGAATTCTACGCTACGGCGATATTTTTATTTGTGTTGTTCGCTTTGCTTGGTAGTTCGGTATGGATCGGACTTGCTTTAATGGGTGTGGCCTGGGTAGGTATGGAGCTCTTTACCGTGCGACCCGCGGGCGATGCAATGATTACCACCATCTGGACCAGCTCTAGCAGCTGGACACTTACCGCCCTGCCCATGTTCATCTGGATGGGGGAAATTCTGTATCGCACACGCTTATCAGAAGATATGTTTCGTGGACTGGCTCCATGGATGAGATGGATGCCAGGTGGTCTGTTACATACCAATATCGCGGGTTGTACTATTTTTGCGGCGGTGTCCGGTTCTTCGGCTGCCACATTGACTACAGTCGGTAAAATGTCCATACCGGAGTTACGCTCACGTGGTTATCCAGAGTACATGATAATCGGCACGTTAGCCGGTGCGGCAACTCTGGGTTTGATGATTCCCCCGTCGTTAACATTGATTGTATATGGCGTAACGATCAATGAAAGTATCACCAAACTCTTTATGGCAGGAATTATTCCGGGACTCATCCTTGCCGGATTGTTTATGACCTATATCATCGGCTGGCACTTCTTTAAGCCAGGCCAGCGTCCGGAGCGTGAGCCGGCAATGAGCTTTACGGAAATGCTTAGAGAGAGCCGTTTTTTAATACCGGTGTTATTGCTGGTGTTCACCGTTATCGGCTCTATGTATTTTGGTTGGGCTACAGCCACTGAGGCGGCCGCAGTTGGTGTGCTGGGAGCGCTGGCACTTGCTGCAATGCAGCGCTCTCTCAATTGGAGCACTTTTAGCCGAAGCCTGATGGGCGCTACTAGAACGTCAGCAATGATTGCACTGATATTAATGGGTGCTGCGTTTTTGTCTCTGGCAATGGGCTTTACGGGTTTGCCGCGAGCTCTGGCTGCATGGATTGATGGTATGGATCTCTCGCCGATTGTATTGATAATCGCGCTGACGATTTTCTATATCATCCTCGGCATGTTCCTCGATGGTATTTCATCAGTTGTATTAACAATGGCTATTGTCGAACCAATGATTCGACAAGCGGGTATCGACGTGATTTGGTTTGGTATCTTTATTGTGGTCGTGGTAGAGATGGCGC
This sequence comes from uncultured Granulosicoccaceae bacterium, assembly GCA_938020525.1. Classification (GTDB taxonomy): domain Bacteria; phylum Pseudomonadota; class Gammaproteobacteria; order Granulosicoccales; family Granulosicoccaceae. The sequence continues at coordinate 2,483 of CALIHW010000182.1, forward strand.
AGGTTACTCCGCCGATCGGTTTTAATCTGTTTGTACTGCAGGGCATGACTCAACATGAGATTTCCTATATTGCCAAAACAGCTATCCCAATGGTAGGACTGATGATATTGATGGTTGTGATACTGGTTATGTGGCCCGAGATCGCCACATGGCTGCCGGATAATATTCGACAAGGTCCCGGATAGATTGCTGGATAGATCGGGCAGACAACCCGATAGATAACCTACAGCTAATCAGTCGCGTTTAAGACTCCTGGTCAGAACATAATGAAGCGATAGGATCCACATGTTTTAACAAAATAAACTACACTTAGTTGATTAGAAATTAACTTAGATACTTCAGCCCTCATGACCGATTGTTTCATCTACGGCGGCCGTTCAGATGCCATGCCGATAGTTCTCGTTACCTCCTCAAATTTCAGTCGGGCGTCAAAAAAACTTACACAACAACAAGTGCGATGGCTTGAAGAAAACGCCTTCACAGGTAAGCCTGGTTGTCTTTGTGCTGTGCCGGGAAAAGGCGGTGCGGTTGAAAGATATTTTTTCGGTATTGACAATATCGAAGACCCATTTGCAGTGGCCGACTTACCTAAACGTTTACCGGAAGGTGAGTATGCACTCGAGGGTGGTGGCGTCAGAGCAAATCTTGAAAGTCTTGCTGTTGGCTGGGGGTTGGGATCTTATGTATTTAATCGTTATAAGAAAAACGGTTGCATTAAAGCAAAATTAAAACTGCCTAATTCAGCAGATCATCAACGTATCCAGGAGACTGTCGCTGCGACCTATCGGGTGCGGGATCTGATCAATACTCCGGCTGAAGATATGATGCCGCAACATCTCTCTGCTGTGGTCGCAGAGCTTGCGCAAACTCATGACGGAGAGTTTGCGGAGATTGTCGGAGATGACCTGTTAGCAGAAAACTACCCGTGTATTCATACAGTCGGTCGTGCGAGCATTCACCCGCCACGCTTGATAGAACTGCACTGGGGTAGTATTAAAAATCCGCTGGTAACCCTGGTGGGTAAAGGCATAGCGTTTGATAGCGGTGGTCTTGATATAAAGCCTGCATCTGGTATGCGCAGTATGAAGAAGGATATGGGTGGGGCAGCACATGCGATTGGACTGGCTCAGCTGATTATGGCGCTTGAGCTACCGGTAAGATTACGTTTGCTTGTTGCTGCAGCCGAAAATGCTATCTCGTCTAATTCATTCAGACCTGGTGATGTCATACATACCCGCAGCGGTATCACCGTTGAGGTAGACAATACCGATGCGGAAGGCCGTCTTGTGCTTTGTGATGCGTTGTGTGATGCGTGCGATGAGCAGCCGGATCTTCTAGTGGATTTTGCCACATTGACCGGGGCTGCGCGTGTCGCAGTAGGTACCGAGATTGCGGCATACTTTAGCAATGATCGCGAGATTGCAAATCTGGTAAGAGAGTCCGGTGTTCAGGCCTACGATCCAACCTGGGAGTTGCCATTGCACGCAGGCTATGAATCCTACCTTAAGAGCCATGTGGCGGACATGCAAAATGCGGCCAGCACTCCGTTTGGCGGTGCGATTACCGCGGCGTTATATCTGCAGAAATTTGTTGATTCCAGTGTGCGCTGGTTACACTTCGATATAATGGCATGGAATAACAGAACTCGAAGCGGCAGACCAATTGGTGGTGAAGCGATGGGTTTACGGGCGATGCTTGTGTCACTTGAAAATCTTTATGGCCGCACGTCAGCCTGATCTCTGCGCAACTTTACCTAGCCTTTAATATGGTCTCTACCTCAGCATTACACAAAGTGCCCGCTTATGACTGAAGATATAAAAGAAGAGATAGCGCCGTTATTATTGGATGGCAGCCCTCCGGCTACCGCTGATCAGGTGCTTTCAGCACTTGATAAACTTCAAATCGTCAATAGCACCATAACACATGCGCCGATGAGAACAGTTGCCGACTCTATGGCACTGCGCGATGGAGTGCCGGGTGGTTATTCAAAAAATCTCTTTTTGCGAAACAAGAAGGGAATCATGATTGTAGTAACCATGCTGGAAGATCGGCAGATCAATCTGGCAGCGCTTGGTGCAAAGTTGAATATGGGTAAACTTAGCTTTGCCAGCCCGGAAAGACTAATGAAGTATCTTGGTGTAATACCGGGTGCTGTGACACCTCTGGCAGTAATTAACGATAAGGATGTTGTCGTGACAGCGGTATTGGATAAAGCGTTGCTGGAAAAAGACCCGCTACACTTTCACCCTTGTGATAATAGTATGACGACTACGATTAACAAAGAAGGTCTGCTGAAGTATATGAAGTCATATCACAATGATCCGGTTATTGTAGATTTCGATAGTCCAGAGCTTGAGAGCTAGAATTATAAGCCAGGGTGTTTTTCACTGTAATCGAATATCGGGTATAGCAAGCAGTAACTGTTCTTACTTAGTACCTTACTGGGTGTTGTTTGGAATACGCTCCAGTTTTTTTCTCAAAAAATCGGTCTGTGCTGTATTCTCTGACAGGTTGATTGCCGTTTTTAGATCTTCTCTCGCCTCTTCATGGTCACCTGCACGCGCGTGCAAGTCTGCTCTGGCTGCAAAATATGGTTGATAGGTTTTAATTGAAGGGTCTGATTCGATAGTTTTTAGTGTTTCCAGTGCTTTTTTCGGAGTTTGCGCATAGGAAATTGCCAATGACTGATTGATCCGCACCACCGGTGTTGGATTAATACTGTAAAGAAGCTCATATAGTGCGTTGATCTGTTGCCAGTCTGTGGTATCCCATGTATCTGCCTCAGCGTGCAGCGCACTTATTGCGGCCTGCACCTGGTAGGTTCCCACTTTTTGTTGCCTTAAGGTGTCTTTTAAAAGAGTTGTGCCTTCAGAAATCTTGTCTTTGCTCCACTTTGATCTGTGCTGATCCTGCAGTGAAATTATTTCGTTGTTTCGGCCACGACGCGCAGGTGTGCGGGAATCGTGTAGTAACATCAGCGACAGTAGCCCGGCGACTTCAGTTTCTTCCGGTAGCAGAGAATGTATGATTCTCGCCAGTCGAATAGCTTCATTGGACAAGTCTGATCTTACAATTTGATCTCCACTTGTTGCGGAATAACCTTCATTGAATATTAGATAGATTACAGCCAACACCGCATTAAGTCTTTGCTGTAGTTGGTCATTGGTGGGAATCTGAAACGCAATACCTGCCAGTGCGATTTTGCTTTTAGCCCGGGTCAGACGTTGTGCCATGGTTTTAGGTTTATCCAGATACGCCTTGGCGATTTCTTCTGTTGTTAATCCCCCCAGTGTTCTTAGCGTTAAAGCAATCCGGGATTTTTCATCCAGTGCCGGGTGACAGCAAGTGAAGATCAATTCAAGCCTCTTATCGGGAAGAGATTGAAGGTCTTCTGGGTCTGTTGCCGGTGATTCAAGTTCCGTCAGATATTTTAGTTCTGGTTTAAGTGCCGCAAAGCGTGAACTTCGACGAAGTATGTCGATAGCTTTGTTGTTTGCTGTGGCTATCAACCATGCAGCGGGTGAATCTGGAATCCCTCTGTTAGCCCAGGTTGATAGTGCTTGTACTACGGCATCCTGCAGTACATCTTCAGCCAGTTGCAGATCCCCCAGCCTTGCCACCAGTGCTGCAAGGATGCGCCCCCATTCTTCACGGACAATTCTTGTGATTGACTGATCAATATCGAATGGAGGCAGCATAGCGTATTTGAACTAGTCGAAAGTCATTACCGGTCTGACTTCGATTCTGCCGTGTTCGGCAGTGGGTATCTGTGCAGCAAGCTCCAATGCGGTGTCCAGTGATTCGCACTCAATAAGATAGTAACCGCCCAACTGCTCTTTAGTCTCTGCGAATGGCCCATCTGTCGTTTCGACTTTGCCGTTTTCTCTTGTAACGGTAGTCGCCGTGGCCACAGGTTGTAAGGCATCGCCTGATACAAAAGCACCTTTGTTCTGCAACATTGCAGTAAATTCGCCATACGCTTTCAGGTAATCACTGAATTCAGGTGTGCCGGGAGCCGGGCCAGAGTCAGCTTTAGAGTAGATCAGACACATGTATTGCATTTCATTATCTCCTTGGAATTTAACAATAAGCAGAAACACGAGGTCTCTGTGATGTAAAGACGAATGTTAGGAGTGGAAATCTACATTTGATGGAAAATAATTATTAATATCTTGCAACAACTGTTCGCTGAATGCTAGGTTGTTTAGGCGTTGGTAGTAACTGGAAGGAACTTCACCTTGCAATGCTCGGTGGTGGTTCCTTGTAATTGCTCCCGCCGCTGGAGGAGGAGCTAATTTCACAGCGCTATCAATCCGCTGCCGATATGCGTCACTTGCCGGTACGGGCTTTTGGGATTGCGGCTTATGTAAACCCAGGGGTGTTTTAACCTGGTGAGTTGGTCGTGCCCTCCTTCTGCCTTCCTGTTGTTTCTGCGATCGAACCATTGCATTGCAAAAAGCTCCGGCCTTTGCAAAAGACTCGGTTGCTAGTGCTCACACAGATACTGCGCTGCGTACCAATCGTACAGACTTGCGCATATACTCGGCTGTATATTCAACAGACTGAGCCGAAATGAATACACCGGCAGATTTTCCGCGTTTTCATTCTACCTGTCCTCATGATTGTCCCAGTACCTGTGCGATTGAGGTTGAGAAAATTGATTCTCATACCATCGGCAGAGTTTATGGTGCAGACAACTCCTACACGCAGGGAGTTGTGTGTGCAAAGGTTGCACGCTACGCAGAACGAATTCACCATCCGCAGCGTCTCGGCCGACCAAAACGCCGCACTAATAAAAAATCTGCTGCTGGTGAATTTGAAGAAATTCACTGGGATGATGCTCTGGATCTGGTTGCGGAGAATATGCGATCCGTGATTGCCGAGCATGGGCCAGAGGCTATATGGCCTTATCACTATGCCGGAACCATGGGTCTGGTGCAGCGCGATGGTTTAGAGCGCTTCAGAAATTGTCTTGGGACTTCACAGCAACATTCAACATTTTGCGTAACGCTTGCAGACGCAGGCTGGAATGCGGGTGTTGGCTCTAAACGCGGCTCTGATTCACGTCAGATAGTTGATAGTGAGCTGATTGTTGTTTGGGGAGGTAATCCGGTTAACACACAAGTTAATCTGATGCACCACATTGCGGCTGCGCGTAAACGTGGTGCGAAATTCGTCGTCGTAGATCCTTATTTAACCGGTACTGCCAAGCAGGCTGACCTTCATCTGATGTTGCAACCGGGAACTGATGGCGCCCTGGCCGTCGCAACAATGCATGTATTGCTTGAAGAGGGGTATGCAGATTCGGACTACCTTGCTCAACATACAGACTATTCAAACGAATTCGCAAAGCATATAAAAAGCAAAACTCCACAGTGGGCATCACAAATAACGGGTTTGACTGTTGAGGAGATTGTTCAGTTTGCGCATTTATATGGTAAGCACAAGAAAAGTTTCATCCGCAGCGGCTATGGTTTTTCAAGAACTCGTAACGGTGCGGTAAATGTCCATGCAGTGAGTTGTCTGCCGGCTATCACCGGAGCGTGGCGAGAGCGTGGTGGTGGTGCGTTGTATTCAAATGGTGCGCTTTACGCGAATCTTGATAAAACGCTGATAGAGGGACTTGACCAAAAGAAAAGTCATCGGATTTTTGATCAATCACGAATCGGCGACATTCTGCTGGGCAATCCGGATGATCTGCAGGGTGGGCCTCCGGTTAAAAGTTTGTTTGTACAAAACACCAATCCCGCAGTAGTAGCGCCGGAGTCAGGCAAGGTTGTTGAAGGGTTATGCCGTCAAGATCTATTTGTCTGCGTTCATGAACAGTTTATGACAGACACTGCGCGCTTTGCCGATGTTGTATTGCCAGCAACAATGTTTCTTGAGCATGATGATCTATATGTCGCTAGCGGGCACACCCATATACAAATGACTAAAAAGATTGTTGAACCATTTGAACAGTGTCGTAGTAATCATCAGGTTTTGTGTCAGCTTGCAGAAAGATTGGATATTGAACACCCGGGATTTCGTCTCACAGAGTGGGAGTTGTGTGATCAAACGCTAAAGCTATCTGGATATCCAAATGCGCAGACTATTTACGATAACCGCTGGTTTGATGTGGCGCGAGATTTTGAAGACAGTAATTTCCTAAATGGCTTTGATACTCCGGATGGTAAATTTCATTTCTCTCCAGACTGGAGTCGGGTGGGGCCGAATTTTCATGATATGCCTCGACTGCCCGATCACTGGGAAATCACTGATAGCGCAACTGATGAATATCCCTATCGATTAGTTGCAGCACCTGCCCGACAATTTTTAAATACCACTTTTACTGAAACGCCTTCATCAATACGGCGGGAAAAGAGACCGACTGCGTTAGTTCACACCAACGATCTTAAAGAGTTGTCTATAACTGACGGTCAGAGAGTTCGTATAAATAGCAAGTGCGGCAGTATTGTCGTACATGCAAAAGCTTTCGACGGGTTGCAACGTGGTGTGGTGATAATGGAGAGTATTTGGCCTAACTCAGCGTTTGAAGAAGGTGTCGGGGTAAATGCATTGATAAGCGCCGAACCTGGTTATCCGAATGGTGGTGGAGTATTTCACGATACCGCTGTGATGATAATTAAAGTGTGATGAATAGATTGGATGTTGATAGGGTAGGGTGGTGCTACGCTGACCCTCCCATAGGGAGAGTGACTTGGCTTCGGGGACATGCATTAAAATATAGTCGAACAGGACTTCAAAAAATGCTTTGACGACACCCTCCCGTGGGAGGGTGTCGTCGCATCTTCTATCAATACAAATGTTCAAAGCTATATTAAAGTCCCACCAACCTGTTTAGGAAAGTAATCTTCGCAGCTTCCTTCACGATGAACGTCAGCGGTAGCGCAATGTAGTCCGCCGCCAAAAGGATAGGCATCTCTAAAAGGCATCGGCAGTACTTCCATGCCGAGCTTGTCCATTTGCTCTTGCTGTTTGGTTTCGCTTGCTTCAACGACCACTGTTTTGTGATCGATCACCAGGCAGTTCATCGAGAGCCAAACACTGGAATAACACAAAGGTGGTGGAGAGTTGTGTACAGGTGCTGCAGCATCAACTATTTCCCAGTCATTTTGGTTGAAAATTTTGCGTTGCTCTTCTGGCAAAGGACGGTTCGGATTGTTAATAATCAGGCCTGGTCGTAGCGGCACAAAAGTCGCGTCAATGTGGATGGGGTAAGGGTCGCCCGGGAAGTTAACTGCATGAATACGATGATCCGGAAAGTGTCTTTTGAGCCACTCCATGCCTCGACGATTAGTAGTTAAACCGTGTTGACAGAAAAGATCTTTACCAAGGCGCATAACATCGGCTGCATCAAACAACGGCTCGTGTTCGTTAGTGACAAAGTCGAGGGCAGCAGTACGTGCCAGTCTTTCATCGATAGTGATTTCATCAAAGTAACCAGCTTTATAGGAATCATCCGAAAGTCTGGGTCTGGGGGCCTGTTCCCATTTGAAGTTTGGGTCCTCATCAAAATAGCGCTGCATCAAATCGTGGTAGGCAAGGTACTCAAAGTAACGGCACCGGAACGACATCGGTGCGCTGAGTATTTCATTGCCAACGGTCAACAGTACATCTCTGGGAGGCATGCAGCCAAACATTGAGGCTGTACTGAAATCCGGCGTGTTGACCGCCTGATTCCATTGTATAGGGTTAGGGCGGTCTACTGTAATACCGCGACCTTCAAGTAGCTTGACCAGATTGTCCAGCTGGATATTTGCTTTCTCTACTGTTTCAAGGGGGCGTGGACCCCACATGCCGCGCATGTCACTGTCTTCGGGGACTTTTGCTTCGGTGGCAGGTTCGGTAGGAGGAATACAGGTGTGATCAGCACGGCCGACAATTATGTGTTTTAGCGGATCGAATTCATTCCACGAGTTGACTTTGACCATGGCATTTCTCTGTTGCGTTCTGGAGCTATCGGAAGCTGGATACTATAAGAGTGAGTGTGGTGACACCACAAGTGGCTGTGACGACATTGATTGATTCAGAAATGTATTTTTCTTTATTTCAGGCGAAAAAAAACCCGACCTGATGCCGGGTTTTTAAATGCTGCAAATTAGTGCAGGCGTCGTTGCTAGTCGACTTTCTGGTCATCCTTTTTATAAGTACCATTGAGCACGCTGCCCGCAACCTGCGGCCAATTATACTGCTGAGCACGTGGTACGGGTATGCCGACTCTTTCTGCGTAGTGTGCAACTTCCCGATCACCCCAGTTAGCTATTTGCTCAAAGGCTGTAATACCTAATCGACCCAACGCTCCCGCTACTGTAGATGTGACCCCTGGAAGTAGGGAGAGATCGTCACTGCCATCCGGACGCTGAATGCGTTGTCCGTCTGCTGTGACCTGCGGACGTGCAGATGTTTGATAGTCAGTGGCCCCGGTTAATGTTCCGGCATCAGCATCGGACCTGACAAATACTCTCGGCTTGGTGGCTGCGGTGTTTGCAGTTTCAATCTGTTGCAAGCCTGACTGTTTTTGAGAAACTGACTGTGCTGTTGCTCGGCTGTTGACTGAAGTGCTGTTATCGCGTTCGAACAGCCTGGCGCGCAAGCTTTCCAGCTCTGTTGATTGTGCGGCGATTTTTGTATGTAGCTGCAGTGTATTCTCGGCTTGCTTTTCCAGTGACTTGATCAGCTCAGCCTGAGTGTCCTTTTCCTGAGTGAGTAGCGTAATGCTTGACTGCTGCTGTTTGTTGCGCAGCCGGTTGTTAGTCATTTGCGTATTCAGGCGCGCGAGTTCTTCATCTCGCTCCTGCATTGCACGAAGCAAAGTTTCGTATTGTTGTTTTTGATCGTCAAGTTGTGCTTGCAATGGAACGCCGTTGGCAGACATGTCCTGCAGTTCTATTTGCGTCTTACGTAATTCAGCGTCGCGTTCTGTTAATGTGAGGCGGACGGATTCAGCTTCCGAGAGCTGACGGTTAAGTCTCTGACTCTCACTCTCTTCCCGATGTAGCTTTGTTCGAAAATCTGTCAGTTTCCTTTCAGTCTCTGCAATTTTTGTTGCGGCTCGCTTGTTGATCTCTAGCTGATTGTCTAACTCTGACTGCTTGTTTTCAATGGTAAGTGACTGCTCTTTCACTTTAGCTTGCAGTGTTTTTAGATCATTCTGCAGCATGGTGTTGCGTTTGCTGAAATCTGAAGTGACCTCAGCTATTTTTGAATCACCTTCACTTTTGCTTGTAGTCAGTTGGTTGCGCAGTTCATGTAACTGGCTGTCTTTTGACTGAGTAAGTTCTGAAAGCTGGCCTTGCAGGCTTTCGATCTTTCTTTTGTAATCATCAGTTGTGGTGTTGAGCTTTTTAACTTCGCTTTGCCAGACCTTTGATTCTCCTTTGAGCTTTTCTTCTTTAACTTTGGAGCTTTCAGTTAATTGGTCAAGTTTTTGTTTTGAGCTTTTTAGTTCTGTAACCTCTGTTTGAAGAGTATCAATTCTTGATTTGTATTCGTCGCGTGTCTTTGCCAGGTTGTTAAAGTCCTGCTGTAATTTTTCGAGTGCGATATTGCCTTTAGTTTGCAGCTCTCCGAGTTGACTTGATATCTTGTTTCGACTGGCAACCACATCATCCATGTCAGAGCTCAGTTTGGATACAGTGCTGTCCTTTTCTTCGAGATTTTTCTTTAGCTCGTCGACGTCCTTCTGCAACACATTACGTTTGTTGGCTGAATCAGTCAGCATCTCATTGAGTGCGGATACTTCGGCACTTTTGCTTTTAATCTTTGAGCGCGCCTCGGTTGCATTTTTAACTTTTGCCTGCATTCGCTCAAGTTCACGTTCTTCGTGTTCTTTAACTGCTTTAACTTGCTCGTTAAGTTCTGTAGTGCGTTGGCGAGCTTTTGTAAGTGCCTGATCACGGTCTGAAATAACGCGTTTTAGATCCACAATTTCAGATTTGTACTTGGTTTCTTTCTCTTTTAAGTTTGTCACTTCTTTGTTGAACTCGTGTTCACGAGTCTTCAATGAGGAGCTAGAGGTTGTCATATCCTCTATCTTGGTTTGCAGATTTTTAATATCTCTATTTTTATTCTCAAGCATCAAGTCGTAATCACGCTTCTGCTTTTCTATGGTAGCTGCGGAGTCGTCTGCTTTTTTGGTCAGAGCTTCAAGTTTAGTGTTGTACTCAAGTGCGACAGTTTGGTCTTTGTTGCGGACAGATTCTGATGATTTAAGCTGGCTGCGAAGATTCTCGACTGTTGCATCTCCCTCTTTCACCCGGGCACGCAAACTATCGATGACTTTATCGTTTTCTCTCACAGCACTTCGCAAAGCACCAATGGTCTCGTTGGCTTCATTCAGTCTTTCAGGGCTTGCGACACCACCTTTGGAGTACTTAGCGAGTTCACTGCGTAACTCATTTTGCTCCTTTTGTGCCTGATTGCGGAATGTATTAAATTCTGCCTGATTGTTGTGCAGTGTTTTCTGAGACGCTGCAAGCTGATTCTTCAGACTGTTTATTTCTGTCACCTGCGTACGCGTGTCTGATTCAGATGAGCTGCCCTGACGACGTAGCTGTTGCAGTTCAGCTTTGGCTTCGTGCAGGTCGTGTTCTTTGGTGGCAAGGGTGCGGCGGAGATGCTTGGCGTCTTTTGCTGCCTCATCCATGTCACGGGCGAAGTGTTGCCTGGCTTTTTTGTCACCGCCGAAAAAATTTCGGACACACCATCCGATAATTAGCCCGGCAATGGCTGAAAGACCCACCATTGAAACTACTTCGCCCATGACATTCATTCTTATTCTCCGTTGGTGAGAGCGATGTCGATTCTTCGATTCAGCGCTCTGCCTGTAACCGTATCGTTTGAGGCGATCGGCTGACTTGAACCGAAGCCCTGTGATGTCAGTCTGTCACCACTGATGCCACGTTCTATCAGAAAACTTCTGACTCTGTCAGCTCGCTGGCCACTCAGCACAAGATTTCGATTGGCACTGCCAGTCGAATCTGTGTGACCGGAAATTGCAACCGTTGCATCCGGTACTTGTTCCAGCGCACCCGCTACCTGCTCCAGAATGCTGACACTGTCTGCATCCAGTTCCGAGCTTCCAGAACGAAAACGAATCGCAGCCAGATCAATGCTCGCAAGCAATTGGGTAATATCCGGTCCTTTGACTGTGATGTCGTTGAGCAAACTCACAGAGTTACCAAACGCATCAAAGCCAGCGTTGGCGGCTCGCTGTCGATCCGCAGCACTGTCCGCCAAGCCGCTGAGTGTCAGAGTGCCCGACGCTGCAATCATGATCTTCGAATTTTCAATGCCGTTCATTGCCTGCAGGGTAGTGGCCAGCGCGTCTGTCCAATCCGGTTGCATAACTCGTTCATCAGCGGTGACGTTACTGACAACGCTTCGCCCGGAGTTCTCGAAAGATCCACCGAGCGCTTCTGCAGCAGAGGGTGGAAGCAAGCCTGCAATTGTCAGTGTTGTACCGTCATCGCTAACTGAGGCAAATGGTTGCATGGATGGTGCGACAGGTTCTGGCTCTGGTTCCGGCTCAGGTGCGCGAACAGAGATCTGATTGTTGACCTCCTGATCTGCAAAAATTGAAGCTACCTTATCTGCAGCAGCTTGCATTGCCTCCTCACTTGTGGCGATGCCGTATACCGCTACATCTCCATCGGGCTGAACGTCAATCTCTGCTTGCTCGATGTCCTGAAGTGCTTCAACAGCTTCACCAAAGCCATCAACCCATGCGGGTGCTTCAACTTCATCACTGATGTTAATGCGGTTTGCTACTGGCAGTTCTGCTTTGGCAAACGCGTCTGCAAGTGACGCGGCACTTTCAGCTGGCAGGCTGCCGTTCAGCTGAATTATTTTGCCTGTGTTGTAGTAGTTTGCTGAAGCCGGTTGCAGCGTTACTGGTTCTGGCTGTGGTTCTGGTTGTGGTTCCGGTTCCAGCGCTGGTTCCGGTGTTGGCTCTGCAGTGGCAGCAACTGTAATTCGATTATCGATTGTTAGCTGACCGTTGAGCAGTTCCTCTGCTTTGGCACTGATATCATCTTTGATTTGTTGATCGGCAGCTTGTCCGGTCAACCGTAGCGCACCATCCGAAACATTGAACGAACCATCGACATTTTTCAAATCAGGTGAAAGTTGTTGCACTGCTGGCCACCAACCGGGGTTGGTACTATTGGGATCAACAGTTATTGATCCGCTAACGCCGTCTTCGCCGTAAATTTCTTTCGCATGGTTTTCGATTTGATCGGCATATTCCTGATCTGAAACCGTACCAGATAATTTTACGCCGCCATCAGATGCAAAAAATGTAAGCGCAGGCTCTGTTCTTTCACCTGATGCGGCATCAGAGTCAGCTTCGCCAATGGTAAGTTGGTTATCTACAGTACGCACACCTTCAGTGTTTGCGACGATTTCTTCTGCACTCTCACTGTCAGTTTCTGATGCAACGCTTCCTGTGAGGATTGCATTTCTGCCGTCTATTTCAACATTGGCAACGTCGCCGTATCCTGCGCTTTGCAGTGCATTGTTTGTGCGAGCCGTAAGATCTGACTTGATCATTGGTGTGTAGTACTTGATGGCGTACCACAACACACCACATAGCAACAGGATGCCAAATAGCAGCGGCGCCCATGCTGAACCGCCCGGTGCTGCGGCTGCCGGTGGCACAACATGACCGCGTCGTGCCGGTTGCATAGCAGGTGCTACATAGCGGCCCGTCTTTGCACCCGGTGGTGGTGCCATTCTGCGCCTTGGTCTGCTGTCACGATAAGCCGGACGTCTGTGTTCTTCTCTTGCGGGGCCTCGATGAGGTCGATTCTCCGCTGGGCGACGTGCTGGTGCCGGCTGACCTGGTCGCTCTGGTCCTCTTCTGGCTGGAGCGCCTTCAGGTCTGGGTGCTGCTGCTCTCTCCAGCGGTCTTGCTGGACGAGTCAGTTGATTGGGTTTTCGTGGTTCTGGCTTGGGTGCAGCATCAGCTCTGGGGTGTTCGAGAGTGCTGTTTCTTGTTCGTGTTTCTGTTTCAGCGGTTTTGGTTACCGAAGAATCAGCGGCTCGTCTGGTCGTCGACGACTGCGCAGTATTTGCAGCTGCGGCGCTGGTAGTTGTGCCGGCTGTTGCTGATCCGGTTGCTACTTTGCCGGGTGTCGCAGAAGCGGGCGTTGAAGGCGTTGATCGAACCTGTGTCTCATCCGTTGGTGGCACAGCGGTTTTTGGGGCAGGGTTTTTTGGGATAGCGGTTTTAGGTAACGGCGGTGGTGTTTCTGCGGGCTGAGGTGCTGATGTAGCCGCGTGAGTTCTGTTCAGATCAGTGTTTTTCGCTGGGGCTGGTTTTCCACCCTGGCCGGTGTTTTCCGTATGGATCGTGCTCTGTGGGTTAGCGCCGGGAGTTGTTGATCCGGTTTTTGGTAACTGAGGATCGTTATTTCCCGGATTTTTATTGTCTGGTGGATTTGCCATGGTTTCCCCTTGACAGCCAAATTTTTTCAGGCTGATGCAATGCGATAAGTAAGTGGGTAGGATTGTTGAGGGTATTTTCCCCGATTTAACCTTGTATTGCTATGTGTAGTTGTTGAGGCACACTGATTAGCAATTGCAATGCTGACAGTACTGCTGGGTTAGTTGCCAGATTGGCAGGTGGCGCGAGTGTCATGGGCGTAATGTTTGCGCTTTGATCGGTTAGAGCCGTAACTTAACCGATCCGCTGCAGCTCGCAGTCAGGACCATATTCAATGGTAGCTGTTATCGGCAAAACTGCAGTAATAATATGCAAATTATCTGTTGGTACGCAGTGGATGATTGCTCTTTAGAATGGAAAACAAATGTAGCTTTGCCTCGATGACCAGATTCGCTTTCTGGGATTCACTTTTCAGCATGTATCCAGTTCACAGCAACCGGCTCATTGCGAAGAGTGGCGTACATATGCAGCTGTTTGTCGTTGCGTACATGGTGGCCCGGCACGCTAACCGCAATACTGATGCGAAGAATATTCCAAGAGTGTAATTCACATGGTCGCTAGAAAAAGAAGGCGAGGTTCCCGAGAGGAAAAACGCGCACGTGCGGCAGCCAGCGCCAATGTTGCGCCCTACATCAAGCGTAAAATCCCCAACTACTGTCCGGCAACCGACGAGCAGCTTGAGCTGGTGGAGCACAACGCCGACACGGTGCTTGAAGAGATTGGCATAGAGTTTCGCGATTTTCCGCGCGCACTTGAATTATTCAAAGATGCGGGTGCCACGATAGAGGGAGAGCTGGTTAAATTCCCGCGAGGGCTGTGTCGCAAGATAATTCAGGACAACGCCCCGGCGCAGTTTACCCAGCACGCCCGAAACCCCGCGAAGAGTGTTGTTATCGGCGGTGATAATACGGTTCTGGTACCGGCTTATGGATCTCCCTTTGTTAGAGATATCGACAACGGCAGGCGCTATGCGAACCTTGAAGACTTCCAGAATTTTGTAAAGCTTGCCTATATGTCTCCCTCGTTGCATCACTCTGGTGGTACCGTGTGCGAGCCGGTTGATTTGCCAGTCAACAAAAGACATTTCGATATGGTCTATGCGCACATGCGTTATAGCGACAAACCCTATATGGGGTCTGTCACCGCTGCCGAACGTGCGGAAGATACGGTTGCAATGTCTAAAATACTTTTTGGTGATGACTTTATTGATCCTGCAACCGGCAATGAAAAGACGGTTGTCATTAATTTGATTAACGCTAATTCACCAATGACGTTTGACGACACCATGCTTGGCGCTGCAGAGGTTTATGCAAAGGCTAATCAGGCAACTGTGATCTCGCCCTTCATACTTGCCGGTGCTATGTCGCCCGTAACAGTGATAGGAACAGTAACGCAAATACTCGCTGAAGCACTGGCAGGTATGGCGTTTGTGCAGCTGGTAAGGCCGGGCGCACCAGTAGTGTTTGGCACCTTTGCCAGCAGTGTTTCGATGCAATCTGGCGCGCCGACGTTTGGTACTCCGGAACCATCTTCTGTGCTTTATATTGCTGCTGAGCTTGCGCGACGTCTAGGGGTGCCGTTTAGATCTGGTGGTGGTCTTAATGCTTCCAAGCTTCCTGATGCACAAGCAGCATATGAGGCTGCCAACACGCTGCAATCTGCGATGCTGGCGGGCGTTAATTTTATGCTGCATACAGCCGGTTGGCTCGAAGGTGGTCTGGTAATGAGTTACGAAAAATTTATTATGGATGCAGATCAGGCTGGCATGCTTCAGGTGTTCGGCGAAGGAGTAGACTACAGTGACAACGGCCAGGCACTTGATGCGCTGCGTGAAGTTGGGCCTGGTAAACACTTTCTCGGCTGCGATCATACGCAACGTAACTTTGAAAACGCTTTCTACCGTTCTGAGATTGCCGATAACAACAGCTTCGAACAGTGGGAGTCGGAAGGTTCGTTGGACGCAGCAATGCGCGCCAATGTAAAAATGAAGGATATGCTTGCCAGATACGAAGCGCCTGCCATAGATCCCGCAATAGACGATGCACTGCTTGCCTATATTGAACAGCGCAAGAGTTCTTTTCCGGATGCAAACTACTAGGAGCTTGTCCGAGAATGACGGTCGTAGCGAGAAAGTGAGATTTTGAGTCAGATATTTCGATCGATTGAGGCGAATAGTCATTCATATTTAACGATATCGATCGCAATAGCTGGCCAAAAGATCGCTTTCGCAG
>CALIHW010000183.1 GCA_938020525.1 uncultured Granulosicoccaceae bacterium
ATCGGCGTGTACATCACACCGGCAAGCCCGGCCACCGCCGCCGCTATGCCAAACATGACGGTAAAACGCTTGTCGATATCAATACCGAGTAATCCGACTGTTTCGCGGTCAGCCATTCCAGCACGCACTACCATTCCGAAGGTAGTGAACTGGAGGAACGAAAAGACAGCAGCAATAACAATCATCGCAAACAAAAAGTAGACGATACGCCAGTACGGATAAATCACGACCCCTGGGTCAAACCCGACCAACTGTCCAAAATCAAACGACCCGATAAATGCAGAAGGCGCAGGTGCCGGAATCTGGTTTGCACCAAAGTAGGCTTTGATTATCTCTTGCAACACGATCGCAAGACCAAAAGTAACCAGGATCTGATCCGAGTGTGGACGCTTATAAAAGTGCTTAATCAGCCCTCGCTCCATCACGAAGCCGATCAACAACATGATGGGTATTGCAAACAGGATGGCGAGCGGCACAGACCAGTCAATTAATGCCTGACCAACACTCTCTCCAAACCATGATTCAACATACGGTGTTTTTATCTTCTGTGGATTACCCAGAAAATCTGTTTTGACTGGATCAAGTGTTACGGTTGAAAGTGACAGCAATCTTTGCACTGTCACTGCACAAAAAGCACCGATCATGAATAGCGCACCGTGGGCAAAGTTGACCACCCCCAGTGTGCCAAAAATTAGTGTCAGCCCCAATGCAATCAATGCGTAGGCGCTGCCTTTATCCAGCCCGTTAAGGACCTGAAGCAGAAGAGCAGAGAGTTCCATGGTATTTCTTGCGTTTGAACCCGGGGACCGAATGCTTCCGGGTGAGTAGAATTTGAAAATACACCGGCACGAATACCCCGTACCGGTGCATATTTATTACGCTAGCTTACGCACCAGAGTTACAGGTACCCAGCTCGCCGCCGAAGATCGACGCGTCATAAGTTACCTGGGCTGCTGGAGTCACCTCAACGATCTCAAGCAAATCGAACTCAGAACTTGGGTTCTCCTTACCTTTCACGACAAGGACGTCCTTGAAGCACTGGTGATCTTCAGCACGGTACAAAGTAGGACCATTGCCAAGACCATCAAACTCAAAACCTTCAAGTGCACCTGCAACACCACAAGGATCGTGAGTACCAGCACGCTCACAAGCATCTGCATACAGCAACGCCTGAACGTAGCAAGTGTGTGCAGCCTGACTTGGTGGGAAGCCATACTTTTCACCGAATGACTTAACGAACGCTTTAGAACCTTCGTCCTGTAGTGACCAGTGCCAGTTAGTTGAACCGAAGATACCTTTTACATTTTCGCCCGCACCTTTCGCCATCAGACGAGAGTAAAGAGGAACGATAATTTCAAAGTTCTTCCCGTTAGCTTGCAGGTCACGCAGACCAAACTGTACGGCAGAGGTCAGTGAGTTGACCATGTTCGCACCGTAGTGGTTAAGAATCAGTACGTCAGCACCGGAAGCCTGAACAGGAGCAACGTAAGAAGAGAAGTCAGTCTGTGACAGTGGTGTCTTTACCGCTGCAACAGTTTCCCAGCCCATCTGTTCTGTTGAAGTACGAACCGCTTCTTCTGTGGTGTAACCCCAGTTGTAGTCAGCTGTCAGGTGATAGGCCTTACGCTCTTTACCATAGGCATCGCCCAGGATCGGTGCAAGTGCAGCACCTGACATGTATGAGTTGAAGAAGTGACGAAAGCCATTAGCCTTCTTGTCTTTACCAGTTGTGTCATTAGAGTGAGTCAAGCCGGCCATGAAGATCACGCCTGCTTCCTGGCATAGACCCTGAACCGCAACCGCTACACCGGATGAAGAACCACCGGTGATCATTACTGCACCATCTTTTTCGATCATTGATCTTGCAGATGCACGTGCAGCGTCAGGCTTGGTCTGGGTATCACCAGTTACAAACTCGACCTTGCGCCCAAGAATACCGTTACCGCCAAGGGCTTTTGATGAAAACGTATTCATCATGCCACCGTCGCCATCACCATTCAGGTGCTCAACAGCAAGCTCATACGCACGCAGCTCATCAGCACCTTCGTCTGCATAAGCACCACTTTGTGGAACATTGAAACCCAGAGTGACCGAATCACCCTTTGGCTCGTTTGCGTACCCGTAAGCGCTGCTGGGTATAATCATCGGTGCTGATACAACTGCAGCTGACGCCGCACTTGCTTTCAACACTGAACGTCTGGATATCGGAGTATTTAGTGGTGTCTTACTCATACTGTTTCTATCTCCTCCGGGAGCGGGCCCGTTGAATAATTATGAATTGGCAGCCGTCGCTGCGAATATTCGTCACAGGCCATATGCCTCCAGCCTGATGAACCCGTACATATTAAATAGGTAAGCCTGATCCGTCCAAATCAGATATTTTTCTTTTATTACAGAGTGTTACCTGATTCCCATGATACCTGGTGAAGAGTAGTTTGTGTCAGCAGTCGCCATTTGTTACGAAAAGTAACGAGGCTGGGGATTGATAAGCCCTTTACGCCAGCAATCCCTGTACTGATGTCTGATTCACAACCCGGACGCTACACTTTTACGCGAATCTAAACCACAGCAACACCATACTGCTCCGACGCTTCACACAATAACTCCCACAAAGAGACAGCAAAGCCGCGTGGCAGGAATAGCTCATAGCCGAGCTCTGAACGCCACAATGTTACACCGACGTGATGGAACGCTGTCGATGCCACCGCACCAACTGGAAA
>CALIHW010000184.1 GCA_938020525.1 uncultured Granulosicoccaceae bacterium
AAGGTGTTTTTTGCCAAATCGATACCGATCAGTTTAAGATGTTTCATGGGCGCTTTCTCCGTTAAATGGTTTTGTTAACACCCTACCATTTTGGCACATTGTGATGCCGGTAAGGAGGGAGCGTCCATACCATCACCCTACGTTGTTCGTGTCAGTGGGCCAGGAGATTCGTAGAGTCTTATTGGTTGGCTTCGTCTTAACAGATGGAAGTGCTATCTAAACCGTTGATTGTGATTGTGGTTATGATCGTGCTCATGGTTTGGCAGCTCAGCAGCGAGCAATGCCGCGGTATTCGTTTGTAGTGGACTGTTCTGTAACTTGTTGCGCGGTGTTGTCATTGCCAGTTCCTGATCCGCTGCAGTAGCGTGACAACTGCGTGCCAGTGACCGCTTTACAGATGCAATCGTACAGCTTGAGAACTGTTGTGTTGTAGCAGATGAAATATAGGGCCACATAACTTTATCCGAGTTCGTAGCACATGAAGTGTCTGTGTCGTGCAAGGCACCCAGGTTGTGAGCCAGTTCATGCGCCGCAAGCAGAATGTCATGCCTGTAGTGTGTAGAAAGGCCGACGTCATAGCCATCTGTTCGACATGCAGTATCGATCCACGCTAATCCTACCGGCTCATCGGCTGGTGTATTGCCGGTAAAAAGATGAACCATACTTACGTTGTTGCCGATTAAACGCGTGTTCATTCTATAGTCACGAAAACCTCTTAGCATTTGCTCGACAGTGGTATTGTCGAAATTAAGCGGATCGGAGTGCCGGTCTGTTATGTTGATAGCCGTTTCTACCTGAAGTGCTATACCGAATTCCTCACGAAAAATTCCATCAACCGAGTTGATAAGCCCTAATGCATACTCAAGGCCCTGACCACGATGACGGGCATTGAATTTACTGTCTACAACGATTGCCAGCCTGACTACGCGTGTTAATGGCGGCATCGCATTAGAGCGGGCATTTGAACGATTGGAAGTAAGGGTAACGCGGCGATCGTGGTTGTCCGCCAGTGGCTTTATACGAAGCGGGCGGTTACCGGTTTGCTGAAACCGAAAACGCTTGCCAAAGCGTGAGATCACGCCATCCGTTTTATTGATGCTTTTAGTCAGACGAACCCACGAGTTCTGGTCGCCTTTTATCTTACCTATGTAGGTTCTGACTGGTGCGCTCTTTCGGGAACCTTTAGTGTCAATCACCTGTAGTGTGTGAGTAACACGGCTGGGTTTCAGAAGCAGGGTAAGGTCTTGACCGCCTGCCGCCAATTTCATTTGATGAGGGTATTCAGAGGCGTTTGCAGCTGATGCAGATAGACTGCAAATGACAGCGACTGAGCACAGTATCTGTAAAAATCTGTCGTAGCCAGCTGAGTGCCACATCACTGTTACGCCTGTCCGAAGAAAGGCGGCAGTTTATTGACATTTAGCGTTGCTGGCTGTGAGTCATGCCTGAATTAGGCATGGTTGTATCAATTAGTGGTTGTTATGTATCAATTATGTGACAGATGTTGCTCAGGTTTTCGCACTTGCTGTCACCAGCCAATGTTGAACGGAACTACGTCACATGTTTGATTGGTTGGCGGAGGTGCCATCACACCCAGGCTGATTTCGAGTGGACGAATTGCCGTGTGCCAGTGAAGGAATTTTCCAGTGCCGTAATTTTTCCAGTGCTGTAAATGTTCCAGCACCGCATTGCGGGCAAAGATTGCTTTGTTTGTGGAGTTCTTTTGTTGTTGTCGGTTATTACCACATGCCGGCAAAGGTGACTCTGCTGTCTTTTAACATCACTCTGAAGCTTCCATAGTCCCAGATATCTAATCCGTTGAAACCATTCAGCTTTCTCATCGGTTCACCGTACACCTTGGCAATATTCGCTGCATTGTCTCCTACAGATGGCAGATGGAACTCTCCAAAACTGTTTTGTAGCGACATATCATCGTGCCATTCGCACGCGGCTGCTGGCATCGGCACCAGGAGAGTTGTTAGCAGGACGACTTGTGCGAGACCTGTGAAGTGTTTTTTCATGGTTACCCGTGGGTTCGTGGTTCGCGACATAGCGGCGCGTAGACGAATCACTTGAATTTTGTGTGCCACCTCACGGGTGCTGTTTGACGGTACTGCCTGAATGTACTATCTGGTTTTTCGGATCAGAAGAGTTTCAGGTCTTTCTAATCAACAGAGTTTGTAGCGCTCTGCCGACAGAGCCGTGCTCATCGAACAATTGGGCATCTGCCATGCCGATACCGGTTTCCTCCCAGTAGCCAGCAGCACTTGTGCCCAGCCATTCTCCTATTGGGTCACGGTGCAAAAGAATGGTTAGATCAGGGTTCATAAAATTGAAATCCCATGGTTCTGCATTGCGACTGAATGCATTACCGCAATCTGCCAGTGGACAGATACGTTGAAACGCACTGGGTGTTTCGTTTTCCAAAAGCGCCACAGTTTTCATCCATGCGATAGTAGGGCCTGGTTCCGGATCCTGATTTGCGGGGTACTTGACGGTGACGCCACTACCATTGAATGCAGGCTTATCGTGAAGTGTTTTACGGATCGGGAAATCACCAATCTTAGCGTCAGTGTGCTTACCATAGTCAACGGAGTGAGAGGGTAGAGGCTGATTCGGTTGCGGGCTCATTTGAAGGGCTACTGCACTTGCGCAGATTTTACCGTCTGCGTCTGTGATTGTTGCAGCGCTTGTGCTAACAATGCGACCCTGACGAGTTAATTCTGATGTTACTGAAAAACCTTTGTAAGGTATTGGTCGTATCAGGTTGACGGTAATTCTGATTAGTCGCTGATCCGGGTTCAGCTGTTCTACCGCTCTGGCAAGCAATGCAGTCGGTGGTCCGGCGTGGCAGTGATCTTCGTGCCACGGTCCCCGTGTATGACAGGTGGGTTGAAACCAAAGGTTGTCTTTTGTTGTGAAGAAACTATCAGCCATACTCTGAGCCTCTAATTAGATTGCCAGTGTTGATTTATATAAAAGCAGATGGTTACTTTGCAAGTCTGCTTCGAATAGATTCCATGTTGGCTATAAGCTTTTTGTCGGCTTCCGGCCAATCGATACTCATGCTTTCAAGCTCTGCCAATGTGGTGGCTGCAACCAGCAATCTCATATTGAGTTTGTCGTCGGCTGGTATGGCATACCATGGTGCGTGAGTCGCGGCGGTAGCATTAATGCAGTCTTCAAATGCAGTCATATAAGCAGGCCAGTGTTCGCGTTCGTCGACATCACCGGTTGAAAATTTCCAGTGTTTGTCCGGATCGTCCAGTCTTGCGATTAGTCTTTGGCGTTGTTCTTCTTCAGACACATTGAGGAAAAATTTTACAACTTTAATTCCGTTGCCAGTGGCGTATTGTTCGAAGTTACGGATCTGATCAAAGCGGCTCTCGAAAACCTCTTCCGTGTTTTCTGTGAGCTCAACTGGAAGTTGTTGGTATTCAGTGAGGATTTCAGGGTGTACTCTAACCACCAGCACTTCTTCGTAGTAAGAACGATTAAAAACACCCAATCTGCCACGCTCCGGCATGCGTTGAATAATGCGCCATAGATAGCCATGGTCCAGTTCTTCATCGCTGGGTTTTTTAAATGAATACACTTGCACGGTTGCCGGATTGACACCGGTCAAAAGGCGTTTGATTGTACCGTCTTTGCCTGCAGCATCCATAGCCTGAAATACAAGAAGCAGTCCGTGCCGGTTTTGCGCGTACATGATCTCAAGCAACTCATCGATTCGTTTAACTATTGATCGTAATTTCTGCTTATAGTCTTTTTTAGAATCGTACAAAGGTTCAATTTTGTTCGGCGCTTTTTTTATCGAAAACTTATTGCTGCCGTCAAACTCAAAGCTTGAAATTGACCAGTCACTGGTATCTACATCTCTACTTTTATTTTTTGCCATAGAATTTTCTCTTTATTTTCGGGGGCTGGGGTGAAAGGGATCCTAGGGATGCAATTCGAATGCGATTAAAAATCTGGACACCATATTATAGGCGGCAATTGTCGCAATGAGTTCCACAAGATGTTCGTTGCCGAAGTGCTGTACCGCACGTTCAAATAACTCATCATCAATTCTAACGTCTCTGGTGAGTTGAATAGTCAGTGCAATAGTGAGTTGTTCATCGCCTGAGAAAGCGGTGTTTGTAATCGCGGTGTCTGGTTGTCTGATTAGTGCTGCTTTTTCGTTACTACCGCCGGCCTTAATATACAGCGGCGCATGCTGCGAGTATTCATACTCTGCATCATTTAAGACGGCCACAGTACACATGGCAAGTTCACGCAATACTTGTGGTACTGAAAAGTGTTGGCGGATGTTTCCGATAAAATGATTCCAGCCCTCTGACAAGGGTTGACTGTAGAGCAGCAGCCTGTCTAGTTCGATAAGTTGTCCACCACGTCTTTTTCTTATTGCTGCAACAAGATCGGCCGGCTCTGCAAGATCAATTGGCTTTAAAGGTATGCGCGGGCTGTCGTGTTTCGCTACAGCAGGTTTTGAGTTGGCTGATGTTTTAGGTGTTGTTCTGGTTTGGCGGTTTGCACCTTCAGGCAAAGTATCAGCAGAAGTAATCATGCTTTGTGGGTAACTGCCATCGTCGGCAAGATAACTCGCGGCCATTTCAGTTGCGCTGTAACCCCAGAAAATATCGTTATCTATTTCGATACTAGGTACCCCGAATACTCCCTGATTTATAGCTAGTGTTCCGTTTGCCATAAGTTGTGCCTTGACGTTTTCAGCCTGCAACTCCTGCGGCTTTGTATTGAGCTCGGTCAGCAGCTTGGCGAATGCTTGGTCATCCTGTGGCAGGTTGCCCTCCGCCCATACAAAACGGAATAACCTTTGTACCACCTCGACGCTGTTGTTATGGATTATACCAAGCCTTAACAATGGCAGCGGATTGAACGGATGCTCAGCTGGCCACTTAAGCTCAATGCCATCTCTGTGTGCCAGATAGGCAATGTCTCTGAATGTCCATTTGCGCTTTGGTGCGACTTCTGCCGGGCCCAGATTGCCCCAGTGTTTCAATAACCCGGCAAATAGAACGGGAGTGCACTCTACAGCTTGCAGTTTTTGTAGCTGTACCAGTTGTGTGCTTTGCAGGTAGGCATAGGGTGAAATGTAATCAAAATACCAACGCATGCGTCTCATCCATTATTGTTGCTTGCAGTATACCGGCTAATTGCACTGTGATTTAGTGTGCAACTATCAATGTGGCGAGCTTCAAAGCGTGGCGCCAGTGTTCTTGCATCTGACTATAACCGGGGTGTGAAACAGAAATTCGAGCCGCCAATCGTGCAGTTGTGGCTGAACTTCCCACAGGATTTGTTATCCACTAGTGCACAACTGGTTTGCCGAATGGATTACAATCCTGATTCAGACGATCTGCGGGTTAGCGTGAGTACCTCAGATGGACCAGAGCTCTCAACGCAATCGGTCTGGTATAGCTAACAGCTACCCCAAAACCACCCAGCCACCAACCCACCAACCCACCAACCCGGTATAGCATCCAGCATGAAATTATTTGAAACCGTTTGCGGTGCCCAGGTTGATGATTTGCAAAGCAATGAGGTGTTGCTGGAAACCACCCGGCGATCCCAGGAAGTGCGCACTCGGCAAAGCCTCTTGTCGATGGTTTTAGTCAGTATTGTCGGTGCCGGCTATATGTGGGCGCTTTGGGATCATACTGATCACGTGGTTCTTACACTTTGGGTGGTTGTCATTGTTGCTCTGACGGTACAGCGCTCAGTCATCAGCAAGCAGATCAGAATGGATTTGGAAGACGCTAATGCACAGACTTTAGTGCAGAATGAAATGGATCTTGTAATCACCGGAATCACTCTTCCTTTGGTCGTGGGAGCTGGTTATTGGTTGTTTTGTTCACCGGACGACAACATAACAACACTCGCGGTAACTTTAATTTGCTGCCTGTATGCCGTTGGCTCTACGGTCAATACCGTGGCACAAAGGCGAATGCAAGGTCTGATGGTGTCATTGAATCTCGGGCAGGGTGTTTTGTTTTTTTTGTTCAGTGGTGTAACTGAATACTACGCACTGGCACTTCAGGTATCAGCGCTTCTGTTGCTATTACTCGGTTTTGCCATACGCATGGATGATATGTTTGTAGATATCGTCAAGTCACAGCTTGAGATAAGAGAGCAGAATAAAAAACTATTGCAAAACCGGATTGAGCTCGAAGTAGCGCTGGAGGATTCCGTCGATGCTAGTAAAGCCAAGAGTCAGTTCCTGGCTGCTGCCAGTCACGACTTAAGTCAGCCTCTGCATGCGATGTCTTTGTTTATAGGCAACTTAAAACAAACAGTCGGAGCATCTGAAAAACAGCAGGACCTCATTAGAAAAATAGAAACTACGTCAGAAATACTTAAGCAGCAGTTCGATGGACTGCTCGACATGACACGCTATGACGCTGGTGGTGTCACTGTACAAAAGCAGATGTTTGATTTAAATGCACTGTGCAGGATAATTGTGCAGAACGAAGGTCCGGTCGCGCAGCAAAGAGGTGTTGCGCTAACCATAAGTGGCGATGCTGAAGTTTTGGAAGTTAATTCTGATCCGGTGCTTCTGGGTCGGTTGGTAGGTAATCTTGTTTCGAATGCAATTAAATTTACTAGTGAGGGTTCTGTCGAGTTACAGCTCGAACAATCTGTTGAACATGCAATACTGACCGTAACAGATACGGGTTGCGGTATTTCTGACTCTGACAAAGAGCGAATATTCGAAGATTTTGTACAGATCGATAATATTGAACGTAATCGGGAGAAGGGTGCGGGGCTCGGCCTCTCGATTGTGCGTAGAATTGCGAGTCTGCTGGACGTCAGCGTGGCGGTTGAATCTACACCGTCTGTGGGTTCGAAATTTATACTATCGATACCTCAGGATGACTCTGTCATTGCCAGTATTCACAACGAGCGCTCAGCCAGTGCTGCAGAGTACCTTGAGCCGCAGGGCGATGAAATTCATCACCCCTTACATCTGGATCTGGAAGGTCTCAATATATTGGTAGTAGATGATGATATACATATCAGGGAGGCGATTAGCGCGTTTGTTTCCAGCCGCAATGGCAATGCGTTGTTGGCTTCTTCAATTATAGAGGCGAGAGAACTCAGCGATAATAATGAGGTCGACTTTGCTATTGTTGATGACATGCTTGGTAGTGATACAACCGGGCTGGAGCTCGCCTCAAGTCTTGCAAATGAAATTGCGCTTAACCGGATTATTGTTGTTACTGGCAATATATTGCCACAGCGTATGGAGATACTAAGATCGTCCGGATTCGGTATTTACTCGAAACCTCTGTCAGCTACGCAGCTGGATGAAATATTAAGCGAGCGACTAAATTATCGGGTAAACAAAGAGCGTGTGTATGGTAACTCTGCCTGAGTTGTTGTTGAGCCTGAGCTGTTGTCGAACCTGAGCTGTTGTCGAACACCGAGGTGTTGTCCAGCCTGAGTTGTTGTCCAGCTCGAGTTACGGCTCAGCTTGGGTTGGCTGGGTTAGCTGGGTTAGTATCCCGGCTCGGGCAACTCATACCTTAACTATCCGCCGAATGAGCCGGTGGAACGTAAAAATGATTTCAAACGATCTGATTGAGTATTGACCAATACTTCATCCGGACTGCCTTGCTCAACTATATTTCCATCGTGCAGGAAGATCACATGATTTGAAACTTCGTAGGCAAGTTTCATATCGTGTGTCACGATGATCATCGTGCTGCCCTCCTGTGCCAGTTGTTTTATTACCTGCACAACCTCGGCTTCAAGTTCAGGATCCAGTGCGCTGGTTGGCTCATCGAATAACAATGCTGCAGGTTCCATTGCCAGTGCGCGGGCTATTGCGGCACGTTGTTGCTGACCACCGGATAGCTGACTCGGATACTGCCTGGCTTTATCCGCAATTCCAACTTTATCCAGTAATGCTAAAGCATGCTTTTCTGCATCAATGCGATTTTTGCCCAACACATTTATCGGTGCTTCAGTTACATTTTGCAGGACGGACATATGCGCCCATAAATTGAATTGCTGAAAAACCATAGAAAGATTGGTGCGCATCCGCCGCACTTGATTTTGATCAGCCGGGACTCTTCCTTTGAGAGAGTTCTTCCATTTAACTCGCTCACCAATAAAATCTATGTCACCGCTTACAGGAATTTCAAGCAGATTGGCACAACGGAGCAAAGTGCTTTTACCTGATCCGGATGACCCGATAAGCGCCGTGACGTCACCCCGATTGGCTTTTAGCGATATCCCCTTCAGTACCTCCAGTTCACCGTAGCTTTTGTGAATGTCGGTGAGCTCAATCACTGATTGTGAGGCCGACGTTGTGTCGGATGGTGCTGGATGATGCTTCAATTTCGGGCTCTGATGACAGGGGAAAGCTTTGAAATACTGACACGTAGCTGTTACTGCCGCAAGGATGATTAGCGTGCTTGTCCGCGGTCATTACTGTTGATGTGGCTTCACACAATAGTGTCGCATATGGAAAACAGGCGTCGAATGGCCTGTTAGAATTGGGCAATTGGTGGAATTGCCGTATTGCATACGCTGGCGATGTCCGCCATCATCGAACAGTACGGCGCGCGGCGCTGATTCTGGAACCCAAGGAGCATATGTATGACTGTATTCAAGAAATCCCTGCTGGCAGGGTCACTGCTACTCGCTACTTTAGGAACCGCACAGGCGGATGGTTGCGGGATTGAAAAAGGCACAGTAAGTATTCTGGCCAATGATTTTCCGGCTTTGCACGCGGTAGTCAGTGGTGCAGAAGCCTGCGGTGGCGGTGGTGTGGAATTTAGCAAGAATCATAACAAGGACCACAAAGACATCATGGTTGCTGCATTAACCAGTGATCCGTCTGAGTACACAAGTGTTGTGGTTGCGAACAGCACACTCGTTACATTGATGAACGACGGTCTGGTAAGACCAATGGACGACCTTGTAGAGAAGCACGGTGGTTCTCTTGCGAAGAATCAGCTCATCACAGTAGACGGTAAAGTAATGGCAGTTGCTTTTATGGCGAATGCACAACACCTCTTCTACCGTTCAGACATACTTGAAGAGGCGGGTGTTGAAGTTCCTGAAACTTACGATGACGTACTTGCGGCAGCCAAAGCCATTAAAGACAAAGGCCTGATGGATTACCCGTACATTGGTACTTTCAAGTCCGGCTGGAACCTCGGTGAAGAGTTCGTCAACATGTTTATGGGTACCGGTGCAGACATGTTCAAGCCAGGTGCTGCTGAGCTCGATATCAACAATGATAACGGTGTGAAAACGCTCGAAATGCTTAAGTCACTGACAGAGTACATGAACCCTGACTATCTGACGTTTGATTCAAACGCAGTGCAGGCAGAATGGGAGGCGGGCAATGCTGCGTTGACTAACCTTTGGGGCTCGCGAGCCGGTGCGGTTCTTGATGATGAAGGTTCGACTGCAGAAGTCGTGGCAGGTACTGCTTTCGCAAGTGCGCCAAAGTTAGGTGATACACCGGCTACCACTCTATGGTGGGATGGCTTCTCTATTGCTGCGAACACTTCTGATGAAGACGCAGAAGCAACATTTATAGCAATGATGAACGGCATCACCACAGAGATGGCAAACGCAAACCCTGATGAAGCAGTCTGGCTGATTGAAGGCTACACACCTGGAGAAAAAGCCATAGGTGTTGCAGCAACAGCCCAAGCAGGTGCAAAGCCTTATCCAATGCTGCCATACATTGGTGCACTGCATACAGCAGCAGGGGCCGAGATTGTAGAGTTCCTGCAAGGCAGCGAAGATGCTGCTACGGCACTTGCAGATATGGAAGCAGCCTATAACGCTGCTGCAAAAGAAGCGGGTTTTCTGAAGTAAGTGATTGTTGCTGTACCCTTATAACGGGGAGAGTCCTCTCCCCGTTAAATTATGTTACGTATTAGATCTTTTCGACTCATTGAGTTTTTCTGACTAGAGACCTCTTATGCCGCATCGGGCATTTTTCTGGTTTATTTTGCCTTCCGCTTTAGCGATGCTGCTATTTATTGCGCTGCCGATTGCGTCTGTCATTTTGCAGTCAGTGCATATCGAGCATCCCAAAGTAATGACCGAGGTTGAAACCTGCGGGCCGTTTAACTGTACCACTGAGTTGCGGGTCGATACGGAAGCAACAGCTGAGCTCAGAAAGGCTCAACCACTCGGCAAATTTATTGGTCTCGAGACGTATTTAAACCGTAACCATTTGGCGTTTGATGTTTTAAAAGTGCAATGGCAGGAGCGTGACGGTTTTTTCTCATTTGTACGTGGTCTCTATAACCTGCCGTTCTACAAAGCGCTTACATTCACAGTTGCATACACATTTATAGTGACGCCTTTAGTAATTTTGCTAGGTTTCTGTATAGCTGTTGCTGTCAATGCAATACCAAAGATCCTGCGCGGCTCGGTCATATTTGTATCGCTGTTGCCGATGATTGTTACCCCGTTGATTGGATCACTGGTTCTGTTCTGGATGGTTGATGCAAACGGTGTGCTGGGCTCCGCGATACAGCGTCTATTTGATGATCCGAATCTCTCTCTTAAAGCCTCACCATTTCTGACCTGGATAATGTTATTTGTCTACGGCGTCTGGCACTCAGCACCGTTTGCTTTTGTGGTGTTCTACGCGGGATTGCAAACGGTGCCGCAGGATACGCTTGAATCAGCAATGATAGACGGGGCGAGTCGTTGGGAACGTATCAGATATGTTGTGCTGCCACATCTCGCCCCGCTGGTGACCTTCGTGGCACTAATACAGTTGATGGATAACTTCCGTGTGTTTGAGCCGATTGTCGGCTTCAATGCATCAGCAAGCGCCACGTCATTGTCCTGGATTATATTTAACGACCTGTTTGGTCAGCAACAGTTGTTTGGGTCCGCAGCAGCCACATCGATGCTGACAATCCTTGGTGTATGCATTCTGTTAATGCCGGTGCTGGTCCGTACCTGGCGGCAGTATAAGGTTGTTCAGTAGTATGGAAAATACCGTACAAACCAAACAGAGCCCGTTACTGCGTTTAATACTCGGTGCGTTCGTAATCATCTGGATTATTCTTGCCGCATTTCCGTTTCTATGGACGCTATGGGGCTCGTTTAAAGTAGAGGCAGACTTCTTCTCCAAAGTAGACTGGTCGTTTGCATTATCCGGAGATCGAACAATCGCTGAAACCGGGTCTGCTTTTACCGGTGCCGGTTATTACGGTGCCTGGGTGCAGGAAGAGTTCTGGCGTGCTGCCATCAACACACTGATTGTTACTTTTTTCGTCGTGATTATTTCTCTGACACTCGGTACGTTGGGAGGCTATGCGCTGTCACGTTCATCTTTTCGTTATACGTTCTGGATTTTAATTGCGGCCCTGGTGTTCAGGGCGATGCCGCACATGACACTCGTGTCTGGTTATCTGTTGCCGTTTTTTGAGATGAATGTCTGGGGTATTCTACCCACAACTATCGTTGTGCTGGTGGCTATTAATCAGCCTTTTACCTTGTGGATGCTGCACTCATTCTTTTTAAACATTCCAAAAGATCTGGATGAAAGTGCAATGGTAGATGGCTGTACGCGCTTTCAGGCATTTCGGCATGTGATTATCCCGGTGATGTGGCCGGGTGTGATTACCACTGGGCTATTCAGCTTTTTGCTGGCGTATAACGACTTTGCAATTACCTCAATGCTGCTAAGTCAGGACAACCAGACCATGGTCCCCAAGATAGGCAGCTTCCTTGGTACAACCCAAGTGCAGGGTAATGTAATGTTTGCAGTTGCTGCAGTGGTATCTGCTACCGCACCTTTGTTTATTCTGGTGTTATTATTCCAACGACAAATTGTTAGCGGCCTGACTGCCGGCGCGGTAAAGGGTTAGCGTTCATATGGCACAGATTAAACTCAAAAATATCTCCAAACGCTGGGGCAGCTTTGTCGGAGTTGATTCGTTTAACCTTGATATTGCCGATCAGGAATTCCTTGTATTGTTAGGACCATCAGGCTGCGGCAAGACC
Organism: uncultured Granulosicoccaceae bacterium; assembly: GCA_938020525.1. Classification (GTDB taxonomy): domain Bacteria; phylum Pseudomonadota; class Gammaproteobacteria; order Granulosicoccales; family Granulosicoccaceae. Next base: position 12,013 of record CALIHW010000184.1, read on the forward strand.
ACTACTATGCGAATGGTGGCAGGCCTTGAAGACGTTACAGAGGGTGAAATATATATTGACGATACGCTGGTTAACAAGCTGGAACCGAAAGACCGTGATGTCGCCATGGTGTTTCAGAGCTATGGCCTTTATCCGAATATGACTGTCTATGAGAATATCCGTTTCCCTTTGAAAGTCCGTAAAATTGACAAAAACTCGCATAAAGAACGTGTGTTGCGAGCGGCGGAAATGGTAGAGCTTACCGATTTTCTGCACCGCAAACCGGCGGAGCTTTCCGGTGGGCAGAGGCAACGAGTTGCACTGGCGCGTGCAATCGTAAGAGAGCCAACGGTATTCTTAATGGATGAGCCATTGTCTAATCTTGATGCGAAGCTCAGAGTCTCCACCCGGGCGCAGATTAAAAACCTGCAACACTCATTAAAAACAACCACGATATACGTTACTCATGATCAGATAGAAGCTATGACACTGGCAGATCGGGTTGTGGTTATGAACAAGGGGGTAGTGCAGCAAGTTGATACACCGACTGCGATCTATGAAAATCCTGTTAATACGTTTGTTGCCGGTTTTATTGGTTCACCTGCGATGAATTTGTTAAGCGGTGATTTGCATCAGGGTGTTTTTCGTAGTGATAACGTAACCATAGACGGACTAAGAACCGACATCACAGGTGATATAACACTTGGCTTTCGAGCTGAGGATGCACATATCGCCAGTGAAAATGGCAGTGCAGTAGCGCCGGTTTATTCAATGGAGTTGCTTGGTGAGGCAACCATGGTGACCATGCGTGCTGGAGGTGCTTTGTTATCAGTTAAAGCGCCCAAAGATTTCCGGGCTGATATTGGGCGGACAGTGCATGTCTCAATCCCCGCGTCAATTTGTCACCTGTTTGACTACCAGACTGGTCAAAGGCTTTAAGCCGACTTGATGGCTGAGTATGACACCATTATCCTCGGCGCTGGTTCTGCTGGTTGTGTGCTCGCAAATCGATTATCAGAAGATAGCAGCAAGAAAATCCTTGTACTAGAAGCGGGACCAATGGATCGCAATCTTTTGATCCATATACCGGCAGGGGTTTACAGGGTATTCAAAGACCCGTCTATTAATTGGAATTATCTCTCTACAACACAACCAGGCTGCGATGACAGGCAGATAGATCTGCCGCGCGGGAAAGTGGTTGGTGGATCATCATCTATAAACTCGATGGTCTATATGCGGGGCCACCCGAAAGATTACGATCAATGGTCGCAGCTGCCAGGGCTTGATCATTGGAGTTATGCCCAGTGTCTGCCATATTTTAAACGCTGCGAAACTTCTGATCGAGGAGGGGATGACTATCGTGGTGATAGTGGGCCGCTTGGCGTTTCACAAAGCAAGCTTGAGACACCGTTGTACGATGCTATGTTGCGGGCCGGTGAGCAGTCAGGGCAGGGAACATCGGATGATCTGAATGGATACAAACCTGAAGGCATAGCCAAATATGACAGCACTACCCGCAACGGCAGGCGATGTAGTGCCGCGACTGCGCATCTAAAACCCGCGCTAAGACGATCCAATCTGACGTTGCTCACCGGGGTGCTGGTGCAGAAAATATTAATTGAAAATCACCGGGCTGTCGGTGTTGCTGTTGAACAACATGGCAAGGTTGAAGAAATACGGGCAGAACAGGTTATTGTTTCTTGTGGCGCTATTAAGACACCGCAGCTGTTAATGTTGTCAGGCATTGGCCATGCCACGGAACTTTCCGCACACAATATAGAAGTGAAGCATCATCTGCCAGGTGTAGGTAAGAATCTGCAGGATCATTTCACAACCATTACCGCCTATAGTTGCAAGCAGCCGGTAACGCTGGTTCATCTGGCTAATCCATTGCACAAGCTTCGAGCGGGTGTGCAGTGGATGCTTACTAGAAAAGGTGAAGCGGCATCTAATGTGTGGGAGATGGGTGGTCTGGTTAATAGTGATCATGATGTAGAGTTTCCGGATCTGCAATATCACTTCGCGCCGGTCTACAGCACCTATCAGGGTCGAAAAATAACTTTGTATCAGGGGTTTCAGCTCAATGTGGATCTATTGCGACCCTATAGCAGAGGTAGTGTAAGTCTCGCATCTGCTAATCCTGATGATGCGCCGTTGTCCGATTTTAAATATTTTGATGACCCGAGAGACATGAAAGTCATGATCAAGGGGTATCATCGAATGCAGGAGCTACTGCAACAACCGGCATTTGATGAATACAGAGGAACACGCATTGAGCCCGCACCGGATAAAAGCTCTGCCAGTGAAGTGGAGGCCTATGTGCGTGCAACAGCTTCGACCGACTATCACCCATGTGGTACCTGTAAAATGGGGTCAGGGGAAGATGCCGTGGTCGATGGCAATATGAAAGTCCATGGAATAGACGGGCTTTTTGTTGTTGATGCTTCTGTGATGCCGGATATTGTCAGTGGCAATCTTAATGCACCAGTGCAGATGATGGCTGAAATGGCGTCTGATATCATTGCCGGGAAATCGCTATTGTCAAAGCAGCATGTGAGATTTCATTTTAGTAGTGATGGGTAGTTTTAAATGAAGTGTACCGTCAAATTCGGAGCACAAGTGTGCACCGCTTATAACGCTTAGCAAGAAAGGCGAAGCTGCGATTGTCGAAATCAATACAGCCCAAAGTATATGGGTCAATCAAGTTGCAGATGGCATGAGTGAGAGGCGGTTACGCCAAGCGCTCAGCATTTTGCAAGCCGTCCGTGAACGAACAGAGGAAACGTAAAGGAGAAGTGCTATGCCCAAGTTAAATGAAATGAACAACGAGGTTGGCCTTAGCCAACAATTGCAATCCAACGAAGATGGATCAGTGGTGCTGATTAACGTATTCACCATTGATCCCGAAGATGAAGACGCTTTGCTCGAATCGTGGGCGCACGATGCAGAGTTTATGAAAGCCCAACCCGGTTACGTATCGACGCAGATGCACAAAGCGATTGGCGGCAGCGCAACTTATCTGAACTACGCGATTTGGGAGAGCGTTGAGAGTTTCCGGAATGCTTTCACGAACCCAGAATTTCAACGGAGAATTGGCCGCTCTCCGGATAGTGCAACGGTGTCACCGCATTTGTTCAAGAAACTCCGTGTTTCGGGCTACTGCGTCGAATAGTGCCAATTCGGCAGTAGTCGCCATTTACGGCCATTCGAGCAAATGAAAAGAAACGTTATCGCATCTTCGAAGCGGACGCTCGACGTCCAATTCTTTCGCAGTCTATAGCTTGAATAGCCGCATCCGTCTATTCTGCTATTATCTGTGTCAGTATAGTTAACCCGAGTGTTGCATAAATCAGCTAGCAGGTTAGTTTTTCAGGCTGGTATATCAGTGTAAAATACATAAAAGAGGAAGGATGCTGCATTTCACTGTCGGTGAATTATAAGTACATAATATTTTTGCCGAAATATGGGGAG
>CALIHW010000185.1 GCA_938020525.1 uncultured Granulosicoccaceae bacterium
CCGAAGCATTTAATGGACGAGTTCAGTCGATCAAAGCATCTGCACGAGGATTTAGAGACTTTGCAAACTATAGAATCCGTATTCTTTTCTACTGCGGAAAACTGGATATGAGGCCTGCATTTACCCACAATAATTGACGAATAGCCCCCATTGGGAGGGTCGGACGCGGTAGCGGCCGGTGAGGGCACTTTGTTCACGCAGGCGGTAGTTGTGTCCCACCCACTCACCGAAGTAGTCAATGGCGATGTTTGTTCTAACGTTCTTCCGGGTTCAGATGCCAGTCCTCACCAGCGGTAATGTAGTTTGCAGTGACAGACTATTATCGAGACAATAAGCGCTGAGAGTTACAGGCTGTACACGCCATGACAGTACAACCCGATGCTCCGGTTTGCGATATAGATTTCTACGCTGAAAGTACCATCGCAGATCCGGCCACGGCATATCATAGTATGTTGAGTGCCGGGCCGGTAGTATGGTTAGAGAAGAATCAGATGTATGCCATCTGTGGTCACTCTGATCTGGTTGCAAGCCTGCGTAACCACGAGTGTTTTAGTTCGGCAAAAGGTGTTTCAGTTGATGATGAAATTAACAAATTTCTGATCGGCAGCAGTTTGAACTCGGATCCTCCGCAGCATGATGTATCTCGCTCTATTACGTTCGCGCCACTATCACCAAAGAATCTCCGCCACATTAAAGAGCGGATTGAAACAGAGGCAGAAACTATTGTTGATAAGCTGGTTGCTAAAGGCGAATTTGATGCCGCATCCGAATTAGCACCGTATCTTCCACTGACTATTGTCAGAGATCTGGTTGGGCTTGGCCCCAATGGCAAAGATAAAATGCTTGAATGGGGGGCTGCGACTTTCGAGTTGATGGGTTGGCCTGGTGAGCGACGCAACAAAGCCATTGAAAACTTAAAACAGCTGCGCGGCTTTCTTGAAGATCCGGATACACTGGATAACCTCAGTGATAATGGTTGGGCTCGTCGGGCAATCAAACTTGGTATTGATGGTGGAATGGAACCTGCGCGTGCGGCAGAGTTAATGCGGGACTACATTGCACCGAGTCTTGATACAACCATCTCTGCCATTGGATACGCCATTATGCTGTTTGCCAGAAATCCCGATCAATGGCAGAAATTACGTGATAATCGTGATCTTGTGAGAAATGCCATTGAAGAAGTGGTACGACTCAATACCCCGATACGAGCTTTTACACGGTATATCACCCAAGATATCGAAGTTGCTGGCACCACTCTTAAGAAAGGCAGTCGCGTGTTAATGGTGTATGGTGCTGCCAATCGGGATCCGTTACGTTTTCCTGAGCCGAACACTTTTGATATAGAAAGAAAGACTATCGGCCATGTTGGTTTCGGGCAAGGGGTACACGCATGTCTCGGGATGAATCTCGCCAGATTGGAGATAGCGTCCTTGCTCAACTCACTTGCTGACCAGGTGCAACAGTTTACGTTGAATGGCCCAGTGGTAGCACGTGTCAACAGCACAATACATTCGCTTGCCAGTGTTCCGGTCAAGATTGCCAGTGATATTGCCAGTGATATTGCAAGAGATTAAGACTCCAGTACAATCTCATCAGCAACACAGCGAAGAATAGGAAATAACTCACATGCCGATGGATCCTGACTGGATGGTGTGGCATCAGAACCCACGTAAACCAAGCTATCAACCACCGCCAGGTGCGGTTGATGCGCATTGTCATATTTTTGGACCGGAAGAGATATTCCGGTACTCCCCGGATCGAAAATACACTCCGTGTACCGGATCAAAGCAAGAGCTGTTTGCACTGCGTGATCACCTTGGGTTTAAGCGCAATGTGATTGTGCAGGCATCCTGCCATGGTAAAAATAACGATGCTTTAGTAGACGGATTGAAAGCTGCCGGTGATCTGGCTCGCGGAATCGCTGTGGTTGATGACTCTATAACGGATGATGAGCTTAAAACACTGCATGAAGCAGGCGTGCGTGGTGTACGGTTTAATTTTGTGCGGCGTCTGGTGGATCCCAAACCACGTGAACATTATCAAAGCATCGTAGAAAAAATTGCACCGCTTGGCTGGCATATTATTGTTTACATAGAAGCGGCGGATTTTGCAGAGCAGGTGCCTTTTCTTAAAAGTTTACCGGTGACGGTTGTCTTTGATCATATGGCACGGCCAAATGTAAGTAAGGGAGTTGATCACGAAGACTTCGAACAATTCATCAAACTGATGGAGGATGATAAGTTCTGGACGAAAGTCTCCTGTCCTGAAAGGCTCACCACCCAGGGTGGGAATCATCAGAACTATTCGGATGTCATTCCGTTTATGAAACGCCTTGTCGACCTTTACCCGGACCGGGTTTTGTGGGGTACAGACTGGCCGCATCCAAATATGAAATCTCACGTACCAGATGATGGTCAGCTGGTTGAGCTTATTCCACTGATTGCAGATTCACCGGTTAAAGAACAGAAACTGCTGGTGGATAACCCGATGCGGCTTTATTGGCCGTGAATCTCGACCGTTCCAGCTTCCTGCCAAGTAACAGTAAGTTGTAAAATTCACATTGTGTAATTTCTATTGTCAAATTCTAAACAATATCCGATAGACTGATCCCATCGTTAAGCTCGTCTGTAGTTACCTCACAAATACACCTTCTGGCCGATACGGTAGGTATTGACGTCTTAATACTATTTTAAAATCGAATTTTGGGATTACAGCAATGTCGAAATCTTTTAACACACTGATCCTTGGTGCTTCCTACGGCTCTCTGATGGGCTGCAAAATGGCACTAGCCGGTCATAACGCTACCCTCGTTTGTACCGCGCCAACAGCTAAACTAATCAATGCCTCAGGTACAACAGTACGCTTCCCGGTACGAGGACTGGAGGAGCCGGTTGTGGTCAATTCCAGCGAGCTACCTGGCAAAATCGATGCAACAACTCCCGCCGAGGTTGCGGTTGAACAGTATGATCTAGTAGTTTTGGGTATGCAGGAGCCTCAGTACAGTAATCCGGAAGTCAAAGCATTGATGGAAAAGATTGCCAAAGCTCATATCCCTTGTATGGCTATCATGAATATGCCACCGCTTCCTTATATAAAACGTCTGCCAGGTATAGATGCAGAATCTGTCGCTTCTTGTTACACGGATCCCTCAGTGTGGGATAGCTTCGAACCCGGTTTGGTTACACTGGCGAGTCCGGATCCGCAGGCTTATCGTCCAGCAGATGCGGAAAAAAATGTTCTGCAGGTTAGTTTGCCGACGAACTTCAAGGTTGCGCGTTTTGAGTCAGATGAACATACTCAAATGTTGCGAACCATAGAAGAAGACATTATGGCGGTAAGATTCCCGATTGACGGTGGCGAAACCGAGCTTCCGGTAAAAGTTAAAGTGCATGATTCCCTTTACGTACCACTGGCAAAGTGGAGCATGCTGATGACGGGTAATTACCGCTGTGTACAACGTGATGGCATGATAGCTATCCGCGATGCAGTGCACACCAATACAGACGCATCCCGTGAAATCTATGAATGGACAGCTGCAGTTTGCCAGGAGCTTGGTGCGGATCCAAAAGATCTCGTACCATTTGATAAATATGCGAATGCGGCTAAAGGCCTGTCACAGCCATCATCTGCCGCTAAAGCACTTGATCGCGGAGTAGCTGCAATTGAACGAGTCGATAAATTGGTGAAGCTGTTGGCAGGCCAGAAAAGAATGAAAAACCCGGTTGTTGATGAAATCGTTGAGCACGTTCAGTGGTATCTGGATAAGAACGCAGCATAAATTCTGTACGCTAGTTCCTCCGAATTGGGTTCTATTGCCACTATAAATTACTATAAAAATGACACGAAACTATTTGTCTGAATGCAAGTAGTGAAGCGGCCATATTTTCGTATGGTGGATAAGTTGGTGGATGCGCAGGCTTATCCCCCCTCGGCGACGCTCTTAACCGAACAGATATTCGAGCAACCGGTACTATGATCACTCTGCCAACACTCAACCACCAACATTAAACCACAAGAAATCAGCTACCAGTAGCCAAGCGTGTATTGCTTCTCATGCGAAGCATTAGAGAGAACTTCATTCCCCGATGGTGTATCCCCGCACGATTCACCAATGCCACCTAAAAGCGTTTCTAGAAATTCAATATCCGGCCTTTGTTCGATAATTTTACGATCCCACCATATTAGCTTGCTGTCTTTTACAAGCGCGTAGATCGCATAAGAATCACCGTCAACAAATTTAACCTCTGGAATTGTGGAGAGACAGCGTTTAAGAAAATCACTGTTATCGCCATTGCCTTCATTAGTAAAAACGTTCTCGGCGGACTTAGCGTCCACATCTACCTTCTTAAATTGTTCAATAGCACGCATTTGCTCAACGTCCAGAATTGACATTGAGTTATTCCAGCCGAATGCTGCAGTTTTTGGTAGCCGGCCTTTGTCTACACTGTTATCGAGAAATTCAAAATGTACATGTTTGTCATCGGATAATACCCATGACAGGAAAAGATCGGGCATTCCGGTGTATGCCTCTATGTTGTGATACAGCAAATCATCAACTGCTTTGTATCTTCCGGTTGTTTGTCCCCGTTCCCAGGCACGAACGACTGTCTCGGCTGGAGGTGTGATCATAAAAAACAAATAGATTTTATCACCGAACCTTGACAGTAGCTTACTGTCCCGGCTGTGACCTCCGTTGTCTATGTTGAAACTGTCAAACCGAAATCGATCTATTAGCAGATGTGTTAATTGCCCTTTGGAAGCTTTCTCTGCCATGTATTGATCGAGCTTTTTATCTACAATCTCAAGTTCCTGTCCGGTTAGCATTGCTGCGTATTTATAGTCAGCACCGAGTGAATCATAATCCAAGAGATACTTGCGCCAGTAGTCTGGACTGATTAGCGCAAAGTCTTCCCATGGGATATCAAGCTTGTGAGCCAATTGTCTTTGTTGAGGCCGGATAGTACTTTTACCCGAAGCAGATGCGCCTTTTACATTCATGACGACAGGCTGACTCTGAATTGGCAGCCAGTGAAAATTTTCCTGCTCTACGGCTTTTTTGAATATCGGTCTGACGATCTTATGGGCGAGCTCGGTGCCAATGTGGTTTAGCGCCATATTGGTCGCAATTGTTGTCGTCAGGTCTGGTTGATTAACCATACGTCCGCGACGAGCAACAATAGTGCTAACGGCACGATGAATTGCCTGCAGGCAGTATCGCATCTGAGGATCTGATTCTGATTGTGAATCGATGCGATGTTGCCAGTAGTCAAGGGCAAGCAACTCGCGTGTGCTTCCCACCGGGAGGTCGCGTTTGTATACCGGCCTGCTCTTTAATTGCTTGTTTTTTACTGGCTTCATTAGCCAAGAGAAAAAAGACTCATCTTTGGATGCTTCAGGTTTTAACGCTGGTGCAAATAACCTCTCGTTAAGTTCCGTTTTAATTTTGCTTTCACAATCATCCCGTACTGCGTTAAAAGCCTGTTGATGCGTTTCAATTTCAGGGAGCACATATTTACTGTATATCGTGTGCACCATAGTTCTGAGGCTGATGCCGAGATCTTCGTAATTCGGCCCATCCGGAACAGATAGATCAGACGTTACACGGACCAGCAGGTCATGAACGATGAGTCTTTCTATTCGGAACGATACAAGCTCAACAGCCTTTAAGCCCGAGAAATCAGACAGCTCTTTCGCACTGCAATAGTCTATTGTTGAATTTTCAGCGCAGAAGAGAGTGATTGACGGCTGCAGTGATGACGGGATCTGAGATGACAGACCCGGATCCCATGCGCTGTATGAAGCTTCACTGTTAGAAGGGTTCACAACTAGCCGTTCAAGCCTGGCACTATGAAGCGGCTAACGCAGAATAATATTCACCCACGCTTGCGAAGTTTGCGAATTAGCGGATAGCTAACCAATAACAACGCGATCAGCATGCACGTGCCGCTTATTGGCCTGGTAAAAAAGGTTGTGAAATCGCCCTGAGAAGCTAGCAACGATTGTCTGAGAGATCGCTCAGCCAGAGGACCCAGCACAATAGCCAGTACCGCTGGAGCAACAGGGTAATTCAATTTGCGCAGTAGATAACCAACTATGCCAAAGACGAACATCAGCCAGACATCATGCATAGTTTGAGTGGGGGCATAGCCACCAACCACGCAAAGAATGTAGATTATTGGCGCCAGAACGGTAAACGGCATAGTAAGTACTTTTACGAACAATGGAATAAAAGCCAGGTTTATAACCAGAGTTGCGGCATTCGCAATGTAAAGCGATCCGATCAGGCCCCATACGAAATCAGGGTGCTCGGTAAATAAAAGTGGGCCAGGGCGTAAGCCCCAGATAATCATACCGCCCAAAAGAATCGCTGTTGTAGGTGACCCGGGTATGCCAAGAGTGATCATCGGTAGCATCGAGCCTGTAGATGCCGCGTTGTTGGCAGCCTCGGGTGCTGCGACGCCTGATATATTGCCTTTACCAAAACTTTCCGGGTCTTTGGAAAATGTTTTGGCCAGTCCGTAGGACATGAGCGATGCGGGCGTTGCCCCAGCTGCGGGCAGGGTGCCGACAAAGTAGCCTAGTACGGAACCAAGTGAGGTGGTTCCAATATATTCTTTTACTTGCTTGAGATTACCGACCAAACTTGAAAATGACATTTTTACTTTATGAACCGATACCTTTCCCTGTGTTGATTCAAGCGTCCAGAGCATCTCACCGATGCCGTAAATTCCGATTGCCAGCACAAGGAAATTAATGCCATGTAGAAATCCGGATATATCACCAAAAATCAGACGTGGTTTTCCAGAGATAATATCCAGCCCGATCGTGGCAAGTACTAATCCGATCAGGATTGAAAATATTGTTTTAGGTATATCGTCACCACCTAATCCGATGAATGTAGCGAATGCCAAAATCATCAGAGCGAATTCTTCCGGCGGACCGAACTTAAGAGCAAACGCGGCAAGTGGCGGTGCAAACAGAGTGAACAAGATGACCGATACGGTGCCACCAATAAATGATGCTACGGCTGCGGCGACCAGAGCTTTGTCTGCTTTACCTTGTTGTGCCAGTGGCCGGCCATCAAACACGGTTGCAACCGCTGTGGAAGCACCAGGTATGCCCAGCGTAATAGAGCTGATAGCGCCCCCATACATAGCGCCGTAGTAAATTGCTGCAAGAAAGATAATAGCAGCGGTAGGCGGCACCAGAAATGTGATTGGCAGCAGTATAGCTACGCCATTAACAGAACCCAGACCAGGCATTGCACCAACAAGTAACCCGACTGTGCAACCGATGATGATCATCGTCAGATTTAGAGGCTGTAAGGCCTCAAGAATTCCTGATCCCAATAGGGGCAGAACGTTTTCCATGCCTAGCTACCTTCTACAGTCGACGTTATTTTTTTTGATTTTCCGGACATCATGTACCAGAGCCAGTATGCAATTGCGATAAGCACACTCAAGACAGGTAAGCCTACTACTGGTGCCTTCAAAGCAGACACTCGTTCCCCGCCACTTTGTGCATAGATTAAATCGTAAACTGGATAAAAGCCTTCTTCGGTGAAAGCTTTGGGGAGTGGAATTTTAAGAGCCCATTCGAACAAACAAAATATAAACACAGGGACGCATATCACCAGAGTCAGGGTGAGCGCCCATGAGTGGTGTCCTACGAACTTCAGATAAAAGAATAGAAATACTGGCAGAGCAATATAGATTCCAGCAAATTGCGTTATGACCAGCAAAGCTAAAATTGAAAAGGCAGATGTGCCAACTACCATGGCTGTCTCTGCACTAATGTAAGGCTCTTCGGAAACAGATTCAGGAGTGACTTTTCTGAACCATCTGACGATAGTCCAAAGACAACACAACAGCATGCCGGTTGATAACCAGAAAGGCCATGCGCCTGAACCAGGCCCGCGACCTTCAATCCAGCCTATATTGAGTTCCGCACTTTTAACCATCAAACCGATAGAACAAAGTGCCAGTATTACAGCAAATAGTATTTCTGCAGTACGAACAGTCATTTGTTAATTACACTTAACTAGAGTTGATTGGTCAGAAGTTGTTCGAACTCCGAGGAGTTTAGAAACTCTGCCAGCTTTCGGCTGGCAGAATCGCTAACGAATGAAGGCGGCGAGTATATTGCCGCCTTCAGCACACACTATTTACTCGCCGGTAATAGCTTCAGCGCCGACTTCTTCAATGAGTGCAGTGTGACGCTTCAATTGTTCGGCGTGGAAAGCAGCCAGATCATCACCAGCTGACCATTCGTTGCAGTCAAGGCCATCTTCTACACAGAACGTTTGCCACTCTTCAGATTGGTATAACTGACTGAACAGGTCAATATAGAAGGCTTGAGCATCAGCAGACATACCCGGAGGTCCATTGATAGAGCGCTGCATGTAGTACTCAATGTCAACACCGAGTTCTTTAGCAGTAGGAACATCCGGATAGGCTTCCATTCTTTCACCAGTAAACTGAACTAGTGGCTTGGTGTTCCCGGCGCGGAAAAACTCGTTCTGTTCTGCAGGGTTATTAACTGTTGAGTCTATGTGTTTACCGACCAGATTCTTGGCAACAGTACCACCGCCAGGGAATGGAATATAAGTCACTTCGTATCCAAACTCAGCTTCCATCATCGCAGTTAGAATCGAATCTTCCTGTCCGGAACCAGTACCACCGACTTTCCAGCTGTTGCCAGTTGACTTTACTGCTTTAACGTAACTGTCAAGATCGGATATTTCTGCCTGGTCGTTGTGTACCCATAACAGGAATGTATCTAGTGCCATACGGCCAATAGGTGTGAACCTGGATACATCAACGCCAAGGTCTTCCTGAATAATCGGTGTGGTGTAGAAACTATTCAGAGTTACCAGCAAGGTATGATCATCACCTTCTTTGTCCTGCAGGTAGCGAAGTGCTTCCGCGCCTGAGCCACCTGGTTTGTTGATAGGTATGAAAGGACGTGGCGAAAGGTTTTTCTTTTCTATCAGGCCCTGAAGCAATCGGGCTATCTGATCCGCTCCGCCACCGGTGCCAGCCATAATAATGAATTCGACTGGCTTTTTGGGTTTCCAGTCTGCTGCTATGGCGTTTATAGAGAAAGTTAACGTAGCAGTTGCTGCAACCGCTAACGGCACTATGGATTTTAAAAGCTTACTCATATGTTTCCTCCAATGAGGTTAGATTACATGGCACTGGCACAGTGGCCAGCCACTTGTACATTCGACAGTTCTTTGTAACTACATAACCTGATTTTGTTTTTTTGCCTTCCTTAGCGTAACGCTATTATTACTACGAAAGTCTACTTCAGATGCGAATCGCATTCACAATCAAGACACTACACCGGCACTACCATGCTGTAAAGGAAATAGGAATATAAAATTTAGTGAAGACGCAGACGAGACAAACTCGAGAGCAGGGTTGAAGCAAGGACTAGGTTGCTGCTTTATGCACAGTAACTTACAGCCACATTGGATGGCTGGAAATTAGAATGTTAGTGCCACCCTTAGGTGCTACTTTTGCTAAATATTATATTCTCACTAAGATCAAAGTCCTCCTTTTTTATAATGGCATGCAGATTCAAACAACCCTTACCAGTGTTAGTTCAAAATATATTTATCTCGATTATGATTCTCTCAAACAAAGCCGACCATTAGCTACCGAGTACATCACCAACATTCAGTTTGGTGGAAGCAGCCCATTCAGCGGCAGTAACCTTCTCACCACCACTTGGTTTTACGCGCTTTACTAGAACTCGACCACCGACGCTTTGTATCTCTATGCCGTTATCGCTTATGTTCATTACTTTTCCGGCGATACCGTCACCTGATACTTTGGCACAGTCATAAATACTTAGTTCAACACCGTTATGCGTTGTCCAGGCACCCGGTGCCGGATTGGTGCCACGAATTAAGTCGTATACCTGATCAACGGATTTATACCAATCTATATGAGCATGCTTTTTGGTGCATCGCCGCTCATAAGTGGCTGCAGATTCGTCTTGTGCGATGTGTGGAGGTTTACCGGTGCGGAATAGATCGCACACTTCAAGAACAGAATTTACAGCCGATGGATATATCTTCTTGAAGTACAGATCGATGACTGTATCGTCTGCTTCGATAGGGCATTGCCACTGAAGCAGTACGTCACCTTCGTCAAGTCCGTCTGTCGGGTAAAACCATGAGTACCCTGATTCTTTACGGCCCATAATTATCGGCCAGTTCACTGCAGAAGGGCCGCGATGTAGAGGTAACAATGATGGGTGAAAACAGATGGAGCCCTGATTTGGTATGTCTCTGGCTGACTCTGGTACAAACACATTCACAAACGCCATAACCATGAGGTCAGCGTTGTAGGAGCGAAGTTTATCCAGAGTGGCTGCATCTTTAAAATGTGCTGGTTGCTCTACCGGTAGACCCTGTTCCAGTGCAAACTCCTTTATAGGATCTACACCTTTTTTGTCAGGTTCGCAGTACACAGCGACCACTTCATCTTTTTTCTCTTCCAGCAGTTTGGCAAGAACATCTTTGCCAAATGCCTGTTGTCCCATCACTATTAAGCGCATAATTTCTCCGATAATTTTATTTTGGTTCCGATTTCTCTTATCGGTTATTCTCAATCAGTGTCATGTATTTACGCTTTAACCTCGCCTACAGCACCGGAATCGATTACTCGCTTAAGCTCGTCACCGCTATAGCCGAGTACCTCACTGAGCACTTCATGTGTGTGTTCACCTAACAGTGGTGATCGAACCACATCGACATTACTGTCAGAGAGTTTTATCGGGCAACCCACACTTAGATACTCTCCGCGCTCGGGGTGATCGACCTTGACCATAGTGCCGGTTGCATAAAGGCCTTCGTCCTCGGATATTTCTTTCATAGACAGGATAGGGCCGACCGGGATGTCCTGCGGGTTACAGATTTCCATCACTTCGTATTTGGTTTTTGTTTTGGTCCATTCTTCAACGGCGCCAAAAATTTCGTTAAGTTTGTCGAGTCGTTCTGCGGGCTTGGCATAACCTTCCGCGGTTTTCCACTCTGGCTTGCCGATGACATCGCATACTTTCTCCCAGACTGCAGCTTGCACGATAAAGTAGGTGTAGGCGTTGGGGTCTTGCTCCCATCCTTTGCATTTCAAAATTCGTCCAGGTTGCCCACCACCGGAGTCGTTACCAGCGCGCGGTGTGGTGTCACCGAATGGCGTGCCTTCACCAAACTGTGAATACTCTTTTAAAGGTCCGGCGGCCAGGCGCTGTTGATCTCTAAGTTTGACGCGAGCAAGATTTAACACACTGTCTTGCATAGCGCAGCTGACTTTCTGGCCGCGGCCTGATTTTTCTCGTTGAAAAAGAGCGGTAACAATACCAAGACATAGATGCAAACCAGTCCCTGAATCACCAATCTGTGCACCTGTCACTAGCGGTGGTCCATCGAGAAAGCCGGTGGTTGATGCAGACCCGCCAGCGCACTGAGCAACATTTTCATAAACCTTGCAGTCTTCGTATTTGCCTGGTCCAAAGCCTTTGATAGAGGCCATGATAAGTTTGGGGTTGATCTCCTGAATACGTTCCCAGGTAAATCCCATACGATCAAGAGCGCCGGGCGCAAAATTCTCAACCAATACGTCACACTCTTCAATCAGACGGGTAAGAACTTCTTTGCCGGTTTCGTTTTTGGAGTTCAGCTCGATAGAACGTTTATTGTGATTTAGCATCGTAAAATACAAACTGTCTGCACCCGGTACATCTGTTAGTTGCTTACGAGTGGCATCTCCAACTCCGGGGCGTTCCACTTTGATGACATCAGCGCCAAACCAACCGAGTAACTGCGTACACGTTGGTCCCGACTGAACGTGGGTGAAATCGAGAATCTTTATGCCTTCAAGTGCTTTCATGTAACCTGCCTGGACCCATTAATACGAATGTTATTTAGAAAAGTTGTTGAATGTAGCTACTTCTTTTTAACCACACTTTGCGGGTTGAGGTTTCCGATTCGACCACTTTCGGTGCCTGCGTTCTCGTCAATGATAGCGTTTACCAGGGTAGGTACCCCTGAATCCATAGCCTTGTTGACTGCTTTGGCTAGTTCATCCCGGCTGGTAGCGTAAACGCCAACACCGCCAAATGCCTCCATCATTTTTTCGTAGCGACTGTCTTTAACAAATACCGTTGGTGCGACATCTTTATCACCGGTGGGATTGACGTCCGTGCCTCTATAGATTCCGTTGTTGTTAAAAACCACAATGCAAACTGGCAGGTTATAACGGCAGATGGTTTCTATTTCCATGCCGGAGAATCCGAAAGCACTATCGCCTTCAACTGCCAGTACCTGTTGACCTGTTTCTACGGCCGCCGCAACAGCGGCTCCCATACCGATTCCCATGATGCCCCATGTTCCGACGTCAAGACGTTTACGCGGTTTGCTCATGTTGATAATACTGCGTGCAAAATCCAGAGTGTTTGCACCTTCATTGACTAAAATTGCATCGGGCCTTGCGGTTACGATTTCACGCAACGCACCGAGTGCTGAATGGAAATCCATCGGAGAGGTATCGCTGCCAAGTCGCTGATCCATTTTGGCTATATTGGCATCACGTTTCTGATTAACAGCTTTGGTCCAGTCTGAATTCGACGGTTGCCAGTTGCCCCCCATGCTTTCGAGCATAACACCAAGACAGGATTCGAGATCGCCAACCACTGGTGCTGCAATTTCAACATTACTGTCCATCTCACGCGGGTCGATATCGACCTGGATAAATTTTTTGCTACCTGGCTCACCCCAGGCCTTACCTTTACCATGAGACAGTAGCCAGTTAAGTCTGGCGCCGAGCATCACGACGACATCCGATTCTTTTAATACCAGTGATCTTGCTGCAGACGCTGATTGCGGATGATTATCGGGTAGCAGTCCCTTTGCCATACTCATGGGTAGAAATGGTACGCCGCTTTTTTCAACGAAAGTTTTAACAACATCATCACATTGTGCATAGGCGGCACCCTTACCGATTATGATGAGCGGCTTCTTTGCTGATTTGAGTAGGTCCAGTGCCCGCTGAACAGACTCGCCTGAGGGGAGTTGTTGAGGGGCCGGGTCTACCACTTTTAACAATGATGCTTTGCCTGCAGCGGCAGACATCGTTTGGCCAAATAGCTTGGCTGGCAAATCGAGATAGACACCTCCTGGTCTGCCGGATACCGCAGCACGAATTGCCCGTGCTACCGCAATGCCGATGTCCTCTGCATGTAATACTCGAAACGCTGCTTTACATAATGGTTTGGCGATCGCGAGTTGATCCATCTCTTCGTAGTCGCCTTGTTGCAGGTCAACGATCTCACGCTCTGATGAACCACTTAAAAGTATCATTGGAAAACAGTTAGTCGTTGCATTGGCGAGTGCGGTTAATCCGTTTAAAAAGCCGGGAGCTGAAACGGTAAGGCATATTCCGGGTTTTTTGGTTAGATAGCCGGCAATCGCTGCCGCATTGCCAGCGTGCTGTTCGTGCCTGAATGACAGAACCCGCATTCCAGCAGCCTGGGCAAGTCTGCCAAAGTCTGTAATGGGGATGCCTGGCACGCCATAAATCGTGTTCAGGTCATTCATTTTCAATGCATCAATCAAGAGATGAAACCCGTCAGTCAACTCTTCTTCAGTGCTGGCTTTGGCTTCGGGTCTTTCTTTCAACTCTGCGGACATTGTTTGTTCTTCCGGTTGATTAAATCACTAGTGTTATCGGGATTCAGACGTGTTGTCTGCCTGCAGTTCCTGCCAGGTATTTTTGATGTGATCATGTAGTTTCATGGTGTGATCACGAACCAGCATTGCCGCAAGTTCCGGCTCGCGGTTTTCTATCGCTTCAATAATTGCCATGTGATCCACCACTGATCGAGTTACGCGGTCTTTCTCATGCATGGCTCGTCGTCTTACAGCATGCATGTGCTGCAACAATCGATCTGCAGTTTCACTAAGTAAAGTACAGCGAGACAACTCTAGAATTTTCTGGTGGAATAATATGTTTGCCTCTGAGTATTCTTCGATTTCAGCACGTTTGGAGTCGGTACTGTGCTTGATGCCGAGCTTTCTTAAGGTGGCGATTTCTTTGTCGCTGGCGACCTGTGTGACCAGTCTGGCCGCCATGCTCTCGAGCGCTGCCCACACCACAACGATCTCAAGCACTTCCGGAAGAGTTTTAGGGCGTACGTAAACACCTTTGCGAGGTCTGATTTCTACGAAACCCTCACGCTCAAGTTGAGCGAGTGCTTCACGAATAGGGGTACGGGAAATCTGTAGTTGCTCTGCGAGCTGGCGCTCGTCGAGCCGGAGGTTGGCATGAGCACTGTAGATGTCCATATCCATTATTGCTGCTTTGAGCACCGGATAGATGTGATCCTTCAATGAATAGTTCGCCTCTACCGGGCGCAATTTCAAACTGCCAGGCTGTGATTTATTGTGCAATTTCCTCGTCCAGTGGTATACCACATACCTTGTACAATACGCCAATCACCGAATGAGTCAAGTGTGCATGGGAAGATTTGTCTGTCGATGGCAGGCTCAAAGCCAGTAGTAGATGGGTTACTATGTGCGGCCGGATTAGACAATCCTGTCTGATCCAATCTGATCCTCACGAGTCTTGATAAATGAGCAAGCCGGAAAGCTACGAAGACATACCCGGAACCATTGTATTCGACAGTCAGCAGGCGGCACGTGGGTATCACCTGAATCAGTTTTGCATTAGTCTTCGGCAACAGAAAAACCGAGACAAATTTGCCGCAGATCCGCAAACCTATATTGACCAGTTCCCGATGACGAAAGAGCAAAGGCAGGCTGCTCTAGATCAGGAGTGGACTCTATTGCTGGAGTTAGGCGGGAATATTTACTACACCTCTAAACTGGCCGCTTTTCATGGCATTAACTTTCAAGAGCTGGCTGGACTGATGACGGGTATGGGGTCGGATGCGTACCGTGCAATGATGGTCGCAGGTGGTCGCTCCATAGAAGGCAACCGTTCTAAATTTGAATGGGAGGATAACTGAGCATGGCATATATATCCTCAGGGGTTGCCTGCTCTCATGTACCGGCGCTGGGTGTAGCATCTGACACAGGTATCAGCGACGATGAATACTACGGTCCGATCTTCAAGGGTTTTGAGCCTTCAAAAGAGTGGATGGCAAAGGAAAAACCGGACGTTATTTTTCTGGTTTACAACGATCACTGCACGGCGTTTGATGCCACTGTTATTCCAACCTTCGCACTTGGGTGTGCGACTGAGTATCAGCCAGCAGATGAAGGCTGGGGGCCACGGCCTGTACCTGTGGTTAAAGGCCATCAGGAATTATCAGCTCATATAGCTCAGTCTCTGGTGCTTAATATGTTTGATATTACCGTCATCAATCAAATGGAAGTTGATCATGGATTGACTGTGCCACTGACCATGATGTTTGGTCAGCCCGATGAATGGCCTTGTCCGGTGGTGCCACTCGCCGTCAATGTGGTGCAGTATCCGGCGCCTTTGGGGCAACGGTGCTATGCACTGGGCAAAGCGATTCGCAAAGCGATTGAGGCTTATCCTGAAAATCTAAAAGTCTGTGTCTTTGGTACTGGTGGTATGAGTCATCAGTTACAGCATCAGCGTGCAGGATTAATAAACTCGGAGTGGGATGCGCGCTTTATGGATCTGCTGGTTAATGATCCGGATATAGGTTCGCAGATAGAGCATATCGAGTATCTCAGAGAGGCAGGCTCTGAAGGTATCGAGCTTGTGATGTGGTATGTAATGCGCGGCGCGTTGAATGAAAAAGTAGAAGAGAAGCACCGGTTTTATCATGTGCCTGCTTCTAATACTGCTGTTGGACATCTAATTTTGGAGAATCGATAACCATGATAAAGATCGGTGTGGCCGGCGCTTACGGTGCATTTGGCTTAAAGCATCTGGATGCACTTGCCAACATTAAAGAGGCAGAAGTTACTGCCGTATTTGGACCAAACAAAGATAAGATCACGGCACTTGCCGGGACAAAAAAAATTCCCAAAGCGTGCTCAAGCTACGAGGAGTTTCTTGATCAGGATGTTGATGCGGTTATTCTCTCAACACCAACACAACTTCATTGCGAGCAGTCTGTACAAGCATTAGAAGCCGGCAAACACACGTTTGCAGAAATACCAATGGCAGACAGTCTCGCCGATGCTAAGAAGATGGATGCCGCGCAAAAGAAATCCGGTCTGATTGGTATGGTTGGCCATGTTCGGCGTTTTAATCCCTCTCACCAGTGGGTCAAAAACCGTATAGATGCCGGTAACCTTTCTATCCAGCAGATGGATGCACAAACCTATTTCTTCCGTCGCACGAATACCAATGCCAAGGGTGAGCCACGCAGCTGGACAGATCATTTGTTATGGCATCACGCCTGTCACACAATCGATTTATTTATGTACCAGACGGGTGAGGTACCCAGTGAGGTATTTGGGCTTCAGGGCCCGCCACACCCTGAGCTTGGTATTGCCATGGATATGACTATCGGTTTGAAAACCCCGAGCGGCAAGGTTTGTACACTATCTTTGTCGTTTAATAACAACGGACCATTCGGTTCATTCTTTCGCTACATTGGAGATAGCGGTACCTATATTGCCCGCTATGATGATCTGTTTGATGGCAACGACGAGCCAATTGATCTTTCTGGTGTTGCTGTTTCCAATAACGGTATAGAGCTGATTGATCGTGAATTTGTTACAGCCATACAAGAGGGCAGGGAGCCGAACTCAAGCTTTGCACAGGGCCTTGCTGCAATGCAGGTAATGCAGAAGCTTGAAGATCAAATGGGTGTGATGAAAGTTTAACGAAGCGAGTCGATTATAAAATGTCTGATAAGAAAACCGCATTGGTTATTTCTGCCCATGCAGCGGATTTTGTATGGCGCTGCGGCGGTGCAATTGCATTGCATCAAAAGCGTGGGTTTGAGGTCACTGTTGCCTGCCTTTCCTATGGCGAACGAGGAGAGAGTGCAAGGCTATGGAAGGAAGGTAAAACCTTAGATGAAGTCAAAAGCATACGGCGCAAAGAAGCTGAAAATGCTGCCAAAGCTTTAAACGTGCACGATCTGCAGTTTTTTGATCTGGGTGACTATCCGCTGGAATTAGACCGGGATGCAAAGCTAAAACTGGTTGATTTGCTGCGTGCAGTACAACCGCAGTTTATGCTCAGTCACTCCCAATATGATCCGTATAACACCGATCATATGTACACCACGGAAATTGCGATGGAGGTCAGAATGATTGCCCAGGCCTGGGGCCATAACCCCGGTGAGAAAGTGCTGGGTGCTCCGCAGTTGTATCTGTTTGAACCGCACCAGACTGAACAAATGGGCTGGAAGCCGGATACGTTTTTAGATATCACGGATGTCTGGGAGCAAAAGCGTGCAGCCATTGAGTGCATGGAAGGACAGCACCATTTGTGGGACTACTACACTAATGTTGCACAAAACCGAGGTAATCACTTCCGACGTAACTCAGGTGGCATGGCAGGTGGCCGACCGGCGCAGTATGCCGAGGGATTTCAGTCTGTCTATCCGCGTTGCGTGGATGAACTCTAATGAATGTCGTCGTACAAAATATAGAACGGGCTGATCAATCAGTTATAGATGGGCTGGCCGGGTGCGGTGTTGCGACAGTGCATGAAGCACAGGGCAGAACCGGATTACTCGCAAGTTATATGCGCCCGATCTACAAAGGTGCGAGCATTGCCGGATCTGCTGTAACTATTCTTGCTCCACCTTGCGATAACTGGATGCTGCATGTGGCGATAGAGCAGGTGCAACCCGGTGATGTTTTGGTGCTTGCTACGACTTCTCCGTCAGATGCAGGTTACTTTGGTGATCTGATTGCAACGTCAGCACAGGCACGAGGTTGTAAAGCACTGATCATTGATGCCGGTGTGCGAGACATAGCTGAACTCACAGCAATGCATTTTCCCGTCTGGTCCAAAGCGGTCTGTGCTCAGGGCACGGTAAAAGAAACATTAGGCTCGGTTAACATTCCGGTCGTTTGTGCCGGTGCAAATGTAGAGCCGGGTGATGTGATCGTTGCGGATGATGATGGCGTGTGTGTGGTCAAACGCCACAATGCTATCGCAGTACTTGAAAAAGCCAACGACCGGGTTGCTAATGAAGATGATAAACGTCAGCGCCTGGCAAACGGTGAGCTCGGTCTTGATATGTACAAGATGCGTGAGAGACTGGCGGATAAAGGCTTAAAGTATGTCTGATGGTGTGCGCTGTATGTGGATGCGCGGCGGCACCTCTAAGGGAGGCTACTTTATAGCGGATGAACTGCCTGATAATCGTGATGAGTTTCTGTTGCGTATGATGGGGTCTCCCGATATTCGTCAGATAGACGGGATGGGCGGTGCTGATCCACTTGCCTCCAAGGTCGCATTGGTTAAAAAGTCTAATCGCCGCGGCATTGACGTAGATTATCTTTTTTTGCAGGTAGCGGTAGACGAGCCTCTTGTGTCTGATGCGCAGAATTGCGGCAATATACTCGCAGGTGTTGGTCCCTTTGCGATTGAACGCGGGCTTGTAGATGTTGGAAGTATTGCAGGAGATCATGCTGCAGTCACTATCTATATGGAGAATACAGGTCAGATCGCCATAGCACGTGTGCCATTGAATAACGATCTGCCGGTATACAGCGGCAGTGTATCCATTGATGGAGTTCCCGGTACCTCTGCGGCGATTCCACTCGAGTTCAAAGATACGGCAGGTTCTAGTTGCGGTGCATTACTTCCCACTGGCGATGTGGTCGATACCGTAGAAAGTGTTGAGGTAACGATGATAGACAATGGTATGCCTGTGGTTGTATTAAGGGCTGCAGACATGGGAATAACAGGCAGTGAGTCCCGTGACCAACTTGAATCGAATGCCGCACTTAAGGCAAAGCTTGAATCTATTCGTCTTCAGTGTGGTCCGTTAATGAATCTCGGTGATGTAGAAAACAAAACAGTGCCTAAAATGACCATGGTGAGCAAACCTTCAAATGGCGGTGCGATTTCAACCCGAACCTTTATACCGCACCGCTGCCATTCCAGTATTGGTGTGCTGGGTGCAGTAAGTGTTGCTACAGCGTGTTTATTGCCGGACTCACCGGCAAATGAGCTGGCGGAACTTCCGGAAGGCAGCAAAAAAAATCTGGCGATAGAGCATCCCACGGGTGCGACCGGTATCGAGGCAGTACTTGATGAAAGTGGTGCCATAGTGTCGACTGCAATTGTCAGAACAGCACGCAAGCTGTTTGACGGGCAGGTGTTTGGCTAGTACTGTGGTCGACAAATATAGTTAGTAATGAACCTCGGCGACATTCCGTTTCCCTCTGTAACTTTCCTGCTGCAGTAGTCTGGATCTTCAACAATTTGTAGGATTTTTGGTGGTGACTTAGCACCGACAGTAAGTGCCCATAATGCCCTTCCGGCGGAGTTACTTGTCAAAGGACGAAAACTAACGAAAAGTCCTTGTTGCGACCAACCAGCCTTGCGGGTTCCTTCGGAATTTTGAGCCTGATCACTCCGGTGGGTCGCGTAAACAGGCATCCATGCCTGACAACGCTCTTCGCGCCATCCCTGGCGCTACGCCCCACCTCCATAATCTATCTCAAAACTGATAAAACGCGGGTAGGTCAACTGCAAACGCTATGCGTTCATGAATTAATATGTTCACTGCATGGGGCTGGTGTGTGCCCA